>JANOBO010000130.1:0-10249 GCA_031411695.1 Verrucomicrobiaceae bacterium | reverse complement strand
GCAACCCGCTGGGTTGCACTGGTTCCGGCTGCAACCCAGCGGGTTGCACCACATTGAGCAGCGCAGCGCGCGCTTCGTCGGTCTTCACCTTCCGCAAACTGCGCACGGCGTCGATGCGTTGCGGCTCGGGCGTCTTGGCGTCGAGCAACTTCGCAGCCGTCAGCTTGATCGCGGCAGCATCACCCCACAGGGTGGCGAGATTTTGCGCGTGCTTGCGCACGTTGGTGTTTTCATTTTTCGCAAACTCGGCAAATAGCGCGGAGAAATTTTTCTGTGGCTTGATGATGCCGCTCTCCTGGCCTTTCTCGAGTCCATCCAGCGCATGGGCGAGGAGGACATCGTGCGCTTTGATTCTCTCGAGGAAATCGAGCGCGAGATCGAGGTTCTCTGCTTTGCGCGTGTCGCAGAGACGGCGCATGGATTTGTAGGTGAGGGTGCGGGAGAGGGGTTGAGCGGAGGGCGCCAGATCGCCAAGGATGGACAAGTGTGGTTCGGGAGCGTTTGCCAGAAAGAACTCAAAGGTTGACCAAATAAAGAAGCTCAACGTCGCGTCGTCCATGGTTCCGTGAGCCTCAATGAGGCTCCTCGGAATATAGCCACAGCCAGCGAGTTTCCTGTCTAGCCGATATGCAGTGAAGCTGCCACACACCAACCTTCGTTCCGAGGTTGCCACTGCCAACCGGACCAATGGCGACCCATCATTTGCCATCGAAAGCAGCAAACTTCGGAGGCGGTCCCGAGCGAGTCTCATTGCTGCGGCTTCGACCTTGGATTCTTTTTCAAGGGCAACCAGATCCATTCCATATTCAGTGCGTATGCGATGATCGACAATGAACCATGCAATCCACGCTCGGGTTGCGGGGTCAGGCGACGCTGCAAGCTTCTTGAATGATATTAGGTCCAGCATCCCGCAATTTCCCAAAGTCCAGAGCGAATCCAAATTTGAAGGATTCGTCGCGACGAGCGATAGCAATTCTTTGCGGACGGATTTGTCTCCCTTCTCCACCAGCATCCTCCGCGCCATCCGCCGCATCCAGTTGTTGGAATCACCGAGCAGCTTCACCAAGTCGGGTGCCTTGAGCTTGGCGAGGTTCATGTCTTTGGTCGGGCGCGAAGCGACAGTAACGCGGACACTCTTGTCCGCCGCCGCAGGCGGCTGTTCGTTTGCTTTGTTCGTCTCGGCCGCGGACAGGAGTGTCCGCGTTACTGGGTGAACGACGCGCCAGATTCTGCCGCGCTCACGATCCACGCCTTCGGGATTGGCCTTCGCGTTCTGGTAGCAGGGATATTTGTCGCACCAGTCCATGATCCAGAGATTGCCGTCGGGGCCGGTCTGGGTGCTGACGGGGCGGAACCAGCCGTCGTTGGCGCGGAGGAAATCGCGGCGCGGCTCGCATTTGAAAGTCGCGCCGACGGGTGTGAGCACTTCCTCGTGGATGGCGTTGTCGTGGATGTTGCCGATGAAGGCGTGGCCCCACGTGTCCTTTGGATAAACGCCGCCCTGGTAGATCTGCACGCCTGCATACGCGGCGCGGAAATGTTTGTGCTTCACGATGCTGGGCAGCAGCTCGTACGAGTACGGATTTTCCGGCGCGCCGCCCTGGCGGACGTAGATGCCGCCGGGCGCCATGTGGAAGAAGTGATCGATGACGCACGCGCTGACGAAGAAGTTCCCCGCCGCGTCGTAGTCGCAGCCCCAGGGATTGCTGGTGCCGTCGGCGAAGACTTCGAATTCCCAGGGTGGTGCTGAAGGTGGTGCAACCGGCTCGGTTGCACTCTTGTCCTTTACTTTGAATGCGGGCGGCAACCCAGCGGGTTGCACCACTCTTGCGCGACCGATGCCAGCATCAAACTTGAACCCCTCCTTCTCCGGCTCACCGGGCCGGCGGACTTTGCTGTTGGTGAAGACGCCGTGCGTCATGTAAAGCCAGCCATCGGGCCCCCAGCAGAAGCTGTTCACCAGCTCGTGCGTGTCCTCGCGCCCAAAGCCGGTGAGCACCACGCGCCACAGTTCAGGTTTGTCATCGTGATCGCTGTCCTTGAAATGGATGAGGTGCGGCTGCTGGCCGACGTAGATGCCGTCATCGCCGCAGAGGATGGCGCTGGCGAGGTCCAGGCCCTCGACGAAAACGGTGCGCTTGTCGGCCACGCCGTTGTTGTCGGTATCCTCGAGGATGATCACGCGGTCCTTGGGGATCTCGGATTTGGGATTGCGGATTGCGGATTGGGGGATGCACTTCGCGGGGACAGGATGGTATTGGTCGTCCTTTGCCACGCCGCCAAAAGGGCGCTGTGCTTCTGGCAGGGGCGTGCCTTCAGGGTATTCGTAGGCTTCCACGATCCACAGTCGTCCGCGCGCGTCCCACGTCATCGCCACGGGATTCTGCACCATGGGCTCATGGGCAAAGCAGCGCACCTCGTAGCCAGCCGGCACGGTCATCTTGGCGCGGGCTTCTTCCGGCGAGGGACAAGGCGAATTCGCGGCGGCGCGCTCACCGACGAGTTCGTCCGCCGCAGTGAGGGCTGAAGCCAGGAAGCCGAGGCACAGGATGAAGAAAAGACGGGCGGGCTGTTTCATGGGAATGGAGATGAGTGCGTGGTCAATTACGCGAGCCGGGCAGGGGGAATGACGGACAAGATTTGGGACGAATCCGCCGCGATGGGAAGCGGAATCTCACGCTTCACCGCCTTGCGATCCGCATCCTGTGCGGCGCGTGCGTAAACACGGGGCGCGCGGGCTTTAACCTTTTGATCTCACGCCGTCACTCCGCATAATGCGCGCATGCCGCCCGTGCCCGAGCCCGACCCTACTCCATGCCCAGCTTCGCAGAGAGCTGACACTCCGCCGCATGTGCTGGCGGAGTTCATCGACTGGGCGTTCTTCATCAACGAGCGAAAGGATCGTGCGCCGGGACCTGATGGAGATGCAAACCCACTGCGCGTGACAGACGTGCCTTTGGCCATGGCAGCATCGCTCTTGGGCAGGTTGATCCCCGGTTCGTCTGACGCGCAGGAGTCACTCATCCCGGTGATCGTTTGATCTCACTGGCCGCCCGCCTTCCGGCCGTCACACCCCCATGAACTCTGCCACGCTCTTCCTCGCGCTCCGTTACCTGCGGCCGAAGCGGACGTTTGTCTCCGTGATCACGCTCATCTCCATCCTCGGCATCGCCGTCGGTGTGCTGATGATGATCGTCGTGCGCTCGGTCATGCAGGGATTCGAGGTGGACTTTCGGAACACGCTCATCGCCGTGGAGCCGCATGTTATTTTTTCGGCCGAAGAGAAGCCTGAAAAAGGCGCGCCCCCGGTCCACTGGGAAAAGCTCGCGGCCGCAGCGCGCTCACAGACAGGCGTGTTGTCCGCCACGCCATTCGCAGGCGGAGTGATTTATGTGGAGTACGAGGAGTACCAGACGGCCATCCAAATCTTCGGCCTGCGGCCTGACGAGGCGCGGCCGCGATTGGAAAAGCTCAGGCCGCATTTGCTAAAGGGAACCCTCGACCTTCAGGAAGGCTCCCTCGTGATCAGCGATTTCACCTCCTCGCAGCTCGGCATCGATGTGGATGACGAGGTGAATGTGTATCCATCCGACGCGGTGATCGACATCGCGCACCGCTACAGGTCAGCCGCCGATGAGCGCGATGAGGCGAAGAAGAAGGAGGCGCTGAAGCAGATCAAGATCGAGCCGGTGAAGCTGCGCGTCTCCGGCATCATCCGCGGCGAGACGGGCGGCGGCTACGGCTATGCATCGCTGGACACAGGCCGGCGCATCTTCGGGTTGGGTGAGGGAGTCAGCGGCGTGGCTGTGGAACTGGTGGAGCCCCGCGACGCAAAGACTTTCGCCGAAACCGTGAAGAAGACCGGCGCCGTTCCCGATGCATGGAAGACGCAGCTTTGGATCGATGCGAGCGAGGCGCGGCTCGCGGCGATGGAGAATGAACAGGTGATGATGCAGCTCGTGCTGCTGATCATTGCGGCGGTCGCGGCCTTCTCCGTGATGAACACGACGATCACCGTCACGACGCAGAAGCGCCGGGAGATCGGCGTGCTGGCCGCCATCGGCGCACGGCAGGGCATGGTGGTCTCCATCTTCGTGCTGCAGGCGGCCATCGTCGGCGTGCTCGGCACGCTGCTGGGGCTGGTCGGGAGCTTTCTCGTGCTGACGTTTCGAAACGACATCCGCGCCGCCATCTCCATGATCGGCGGCGGAGAAGTCCACGCGGTGGACGGCGTGTTTCTCGCCACCATCCCCGCGCACGTGGAGCCACGGGATGTGATCTTCACCTGCTGCGTCTCCATTGCGCTCAGCCTTTTTGCCGCAGTCGTGCCTGCATTTTTTGCATCACGGCTCGATCCCGCCGAAGCACTTCGCGACTGAATGACGATGGCCGAGAGAAACGAGAGAAGGAAAAAAGTGGAGAAGCTGCAAGGCGACATCTCTCCCTTTTCTTTTTTTGTTTCCTTCGGCCGTCCAACCCGCTTCCCCCGCCGCCAATGACCCGCAGCGCCCCGCTCTTCCTTGCCTTGCGTTACCTTCGCCCAAAGCGCTCGTTCGTCTCCGTCATCACGCTCATCTCCGTGCTCGGGGTGATGCTCGGAGTCGGCGTGCTCGTGGTGGTGATGTCGGTGTTCAAGGGCTGGCAGGTGGAGTTTAAAAAAATGGTCATCGGCTTCGAGCCGCATTTGATCTTGATTCAAGAGAAGCCGCCGTCAGGACCCATCGATCCCGCCGCGCCGCCGATGGCGCGCTCGAACTGGCGCGAGGTGCTGCCAGCCGTCAGCCAGATGGACGGAGTGATCTCCGCGCAGCCCATCTCGCGCGGCACCGTCGTGGCCGAGCACGGTAAGAAGGCGGAGGGCATCGAGGTGCTGGGGCTTCAGTCGTCGGAGGACAGTGTCTTGATACGCAAGCTCACGAAGCACCTGACAAGCGGCGTCTTCGACCTCGAAGGCGACCACATCATCCTGCCCGAGAAACAAGCGGAGGCGCTGGGCGTGAAGATCGGTGACACGATTCTGGTGAACGCCGCGGAGAGCCTGAACAAGCTGGTGCGCGAAGTGCGCGCGAATGACAACGAGCCCGACGGCGACAAGCGCGCTGCCGCGTTGGATGGCGTGATGCCGACCGGCTCCGAGTTGAAGCTCGTGGGCATTCTCCGCAGCGACACCGCCGGCGTGCGCGGCTACGTGCCGATGAACATCGGCCAGGAGCTGTTTCTTTTGGAGGACGGCGTCTCGGGCATCGAGCTGGAACTGGCCGATCCAGACGCCGCGCCTGACATCGCCGATGCCATGCTGCAAACTGAAACGCTGCCGCTCGACTGGACGGTGAGCACGTGGATGCACGAGCACAGCTTCATGCTCCAGAACGTGCAGAACCAGCAGTCGCTGATGTGGTTCTTGCTGCTCTTCATCATGCTCGTGGCCGCCACCTGCGTGATGAACACCACCATCACCGTCACCGTGCAGAAGCGCCGCGAGATCGGCATCCTCACCGCGCTCGGCTCGCGCGCCGGACAGATCATGGGCATCTTTTTATCTCAGGCCGCGCTGGTCGCCATCCTCGGGTGCGCGCTCGGCATGGTGTGCGGCTTCACCGTCCTGCATTACCGCAACGATCTCCGGCAATGGATCGCCGATGCGACGGGCCGCGACTTCTTCCCGACGGACATTTATTTCCTCTCCAGCATCCCCGCGCACACGAACTGGAGCGATCTCGTCTCGATCTGCGGCATGGCCGTGGTGCTGTGCCTGCTCGCGGCGCTCATTCCCGCCTTCTTTGCCGCGCGTGTGGATCCGGCGGTGGCGCTGCGGGACTGAAGGTTGAGCAATGGGTGAACAATGGTTGAGCTGTTGTTGAGCGGTGGTTTGGTGAAAGCCCATGAAACGAAAACAGTTCCCGTTTGAGAAATTGGAAGTCTGGCAGGACGCAAGGAAACTCGTTGTTGGGGTCTATCACCAGACCAGGCGCTATCCAAAGGAGGAGACTTATCGGTTGGCTAGTCAGTTAAACCGGGCGGCCCTCTCTGTGGCCAACAACTTCGCGGAAGGCTCCACTCGCGCGAGCCTCAAAGATCAGGCGCACTTCTCGAACCTCGCCTACGGTTCCCTGATGGAAACCGCCTCCGATCTCACCATTTCCGAAGACCTCTCCCTTACAGCGCCTGAAGAATCCGATGCGCTGCTCCTGGATGCGCACGACCTCGCAGTTCGCATTCACAATCTTCGCGAATCCCAACTGCGACGACTTGACGCCTGATCGCCTGACAACTGCTCAACCATCGTTCAACCAGTGCTCAACAACTGCTCAACCATCGCCACAGAGTGGCGCGACTACGAACTGCTCGACGCTGGCGACGGCATGAAGCTGGAGCGTTGGGGCGAGTTTGTCCTCTCGCGTCCCGATCCGCAGATCATCTGGCCGCGCGTCGGCGGTGAGTGGACGAAGTGGGACGCGTGGTATCACCGCAGCAGCAAGGGCGGCGGCAAATGGGATTTCCGCAAACGTCTGCCTGAATCGTGGACCGTGAAGTACCGCGATCTCACGTTCAAGGTCGCGCCGACAGGCTTCAAACACACGGGGCTGTTTCCCGAGCAGGCTGTGAACTGGGACTGGTGCGGTGATGTGATCCGCGGCGCGAAGGGAAACGGGCGCGAGGTTTCCGTGCTGAATCTCTTCGGCTACACCGGCGCGGCCACCATCGCCGCCGCAGCAGCAGGCGCGAGCGTCTGCCACGTCGATGCGGCGAAGGGCATGGTGGAGTGGTGCAAGGAGAACGCCCGGCTCTCCGGCCTCGCCGACGCGCCGGTGCGTTACATCGTGGAGGATTGCCATGCATTCGTCCGCCGTGAGATCCGCCGCGAGAAGAGGTACGACGCCATCATCATGGACCCGCCAAGCTACGGTCACGGCGCTGCCGGTGAGGTGTGGAAGCTCGATGAGCATCTGTGGCCTCTGCTTGCCGATTGCAAAAAACTGCTGTCCGACCAGCCGCTGCTCTTTCTGGTGAACGCCTACACCACCGGGCTCTCGCCGACCGCGCTCGCGAACGTCTTGTCCCGCCTGCTGACGGATCGCGGCGGCAGCTCCGCCACGGGCGAGGTGGGCCTGCCGATCACAGCGGGCGGGCTAGTGCTGCCGTGTGGGATTTTCGGCCGGTGGTGGTGGTGAGGCTCGCGCGATCTCACTTCACGACCTCATAGACATGCAGCGCTTCACGCACCACGGCGCGGCCGCTCTCGACCTCGTCGTGAATCACCGCGTGCACGCCCTTTGCCCGCAGCTCCTCGGCTTCCGACGCGAATTTTGCGCGCGCGATGACGGCGATCTCGCGGTTTCGCGACTGCACGATCGAAAGGCCTGCGGCGGTCGTGTGCGTGTCCGGAAAAGTGAAGGCCACGAGACGCGCGCGCTCCAGCCCGGCGAGATCCCACGTCTCGCTATGCGCGGCATCGGCAAAGAGCACCTGGCGTCCCGCCTTGTGCAGCCGGCGCACGGTTTCAGCGTTGAGATCGACGATGATGTTCGGCACGCCCGCGTCATCGAGCGCCTCGACGAGACGCTGGCCGACCGGCCCATAGCCGCAGACGATGGCGTGATCGCTCAGCGACTTCAGCCGCGCGCTGGGCTTCACGTCAGTGGGCAGTGACGTGGCCTTGCCGGAGAGTCCCATGCGCTTGAGCACGTCCGCCAGCGGATCGGCCATCTTCATCGCAAAAGGAATCAAGCCCATGGACAGCGCGGTGCTGGCGAGGATGATCTGCTCCACCGCAGGCGGCCACGGCCGCAGCTCCCCCGCGCGCTGCATGAGCACCAGCCCGAACTCACCCGCGCCCGACAAACTCAGCGCGCCAAGCAGGGAGGGCCGCGTGCGCAGACCGAGGCCGCGGCCGATCAGCGTGATGAGCGTGGCTTTGAAAACCATGAGCGCGGAAGTTGCGATCAAGATCTGCGGCCACCACCGCAGCGCCACATGGAGATCGATCATCAGGCCGACGGAAACGAAGAACAGCGTGAGAAACAGATCCTTCAGCGGCATCACGTCGGCCAAGATGCGGTGGCGGTAGATCGAATCACTCACCGCCAGGCCCGCGACAAAAGCGCCGAGCGCGAGGCTCAGCTCCAGCATCCCGCCCAGGAAGGCCAGGCCGACGCAGAGGCCGACGACGGTGAGCGTGAAAAGCTCGCGGCTGCGCGTGTCAGCCACGGCATGGAGCAGCCGCGGGATCACCCAGCGCGCCAGCCCCAGCGCGATGCCGACGAAGAGCAGCCCTTTGCCCGCCAGCAGCAGCAGCGTGGGCATCACGCCTGCCTCGGTATTCGTGCCTGCGGAGAAGATGAGCGGCAGAAACAGGAAGAAGAGGATGACGAAGATGTCCTGGAAAATGGCGATGCCCACCGCCAGTCGCGCGCCGGGACTGCCGCTCAGTTCCATGTCTTGAAATGTTTTCAGGCTGATGGCCGTGGAGCTGAGCGCCATCGCCACGCCGAGCACCGCCGCGTGTGAGGGCGCCACGCCGAAGAACCACGCGGCCGCCATCACCGGCAGCGCGCAGAGCACCATCTGCACCGATCCGCCGACGAACGCCAGACGCCGGAGGTAGCGCAGCTCCCCCAGCGAGAACTCCAGCCCCAGCGTGAAGAGCAGCAGGATCACGCCGAACTCCGCCATCTGCGAGATGCGCGTGCCCGTGTCCGCCGTGCCGAAAGATTCCAGCACGCCGCTGTTTGCGATGAAGACGCCGCAAAGAAAATAGCCGACGAGGAGCGACTGCCGGATGCGAAGCAGCAGCAGCGACACGACCACGACGCCCACCAGCATCAGCGCGAGAAGCGCGAAGAGCGGCGGCATGGATGTGGCGGCGAGGAAATGCATCGGCGGGAATAGTGGATGATTGAAGATGAATTGTCGATGACCCGGCCATCGCCGCGTGTGGGGCCGATGCAGCTTTCGCGCCATCCACCCTTCGGCATTCCCGCGCAACATGGTTCCCGCAAAGCGGGCCTCATTCACCATTGCCACCACCCATCCCTCCGCCATAATCGCCGCGCATGATCCTTCAGCCTGAGCACTCCGTCTTTGTCACCGGCCATCGCGGCATGGTGGGCAGCGCCTTGGTGCGCGCGCTGCAGCAGCGGGGTCAGAAGCAGATCATCACCGCCCGCCGCGACGTCGTGGACCTGACCCGGCAGCACGCGGTTGAGGCATTTTTCGCGGCGGAAAAGCCCGACATCGTCATCGTCGCGGCGGCAAAGGTGGGCGGCATCCTGGCGAACAGCACGTATCCAGCCGAGTTCATGTACGAGAACCTCATGATCGCGGCGAACGTCGTCCACGCCGCCTATCGCGCGGGTGTGAAGCGTCTTCTGTTCCTCGGCAGCTCATGCATCTATCCGCGTGAGGCAGCGCAGCCGATGATGGAGGACTGCCTGCTGACCGGGCCGCTGGAGAAGACCAACGAGGCGTACGCGCTGGCAAAGATCGCGGGGCTGAAGCTCTGCCAACACTACCGTGAGCAATACGGCGCGCTCTTCCACTCCGCCATGCCCACCAATCTGTATGGTCCAGGCGACAACTACCACCCGGAGAACTCGCACGTCATCCCCGGCCTGATCCGCCGCTTTCACGATGCGAAGACGCGCGGCGCCAGCGAGGTGACGATCTGGGGCACGGGCACGCCGAGGCGCGAGTTTCTCCACGTCGATGACCTCGCCAGCGCGTGCATTCATTTGCTCGCGATCAAGACCCCGCCCGACTGGGTCAATGTCGGCTCCGGCCAGGAGGTGACCATCCGCGAACTGGCCGAGCATATTCAGAAGGTCGTCGGATTCACCGGTCGCCTAAATTTCGACACCAGCAAACCAGACGGCACGCCGAGGAAGCTGCTGGACGTGCATCTTCTGAATTCCATGGGATGGCAGGCCGCCACGCCTTTGCGCGAAGGCCTGGCCGCTGCGTATGCGGACTTTGAGAGAGCGAGCGCGGCGGCTGAGGTGCGGAGTTAGCCACGACGAATCAAGAAATCGTCACGATTGGTTACTCCACAGGTGCCGCCGCTCCATCCCTTTGCCATTTTCCATTCCTGCATGCTTGGGAGGCGTTCGCATGGGATCGAGGAGTGGCCCTGCGATGCGCTGGCATGGGCCGGCAAGAGTCCATTGAACGGTGACTCGTGAGGAATCATCCGATCGCGGAGAAAGTCTGGGCTCAGGGCGGAGGAACCGCAGCTCCCTCACCCCAGCCCTCT
>JANOBO010000129.1:0-9910 GCA_031411695.1 Verrucomicrobiaceae bacterium | reverse complement strand
GTCGATGGCTTTTCTTCTTCTTTCGGATCCCAGCCGAAGAGCACCAGCACGCGCCTCGAATGATCCCGCAGCGGCGCGAGCGACACTCCCGTCGCCTCGCGGGTGGTCACAAACGGGATGGCGCCCAGCGCCGTCACTTGGCTGGCGATTGCGGACGGAACCTCCCTGCCGCCCGCCTCTGAATACTCCACTGCGTAAACGGGGATCTTGCGGGAAGCCAAGTCACGAACACGCGCTGCGCGAGTTTCGGGCGGCAAGGCGTCTCGGTGCTTGCTCGTCACAACGCCCTCAAACACAACGCCGCTGGATTTGATCAGAAGCGCGTCGAGTTCGGCGGGCGGATCCTGCACCAAGATGGTGCGGCCCGGAAAAGTGCTGGAGAATGTTTCCAAAAGGGCGCTCAGCCGACTCTTCTCGTCGCTGCCGAGGCCGCTGACTGCAATTCCATTGAAGCCCCTCTTCATCAGCGGTTCCACCGTTGCAGTCAAAAACTGAGCCGTCCAAACTGACACGTCTGCTTCCGAGCCGGTCATCTCGACTCGCGCGATCACTCGCTGACCGGATGGCGCATTCGTGAGATCGAGGACGCACGACGCATCAAGGATCACCAATTCAAAAACAGACAGCGCTGCCAAGCTGGCCCGCTGTTGGTGGGATGCGAAAATCTTGGGCCCTTTTGCCGGCTCGGAGATTGCGGCGGCGGCGGAGAATCCGATCGCCAATAGAGCGGCGATGGTCGTGTGGTAAAAACCGAGGGCCTTTGATAGTCGGGCTACGCTAACTTTCTGAACCTTCTCTCTACCGCAGTCCTCAAGGGTGATCGACGGGTGTTGGTTCGTGCCTGTTATCACTGCATCTCGCAAATATGGAAATCTTCTCAATTCTACGCTTCAAATTGAATATTCAAAATATATTTTCGCGTAGTGGGAAGTTTTTAACACTCTCCCGTCTTCTCGTGAACAACAAATTTCATCCCACAAGGACTCGGGTGCAGATCGAAACGTAGGAGCTACAAAGCCGGAGCACGCCGCCCAGCGATCCGAAAATATAAGGCTGCCCTCCCCCAAAAGGAGTTCATGTGACACCGGGGTCGGAAGTCAGGAACCAGGTGATGCGAGCCAAGGCGGCGACTATCCGCCTTCCATCACTTGCGGCCCCACGGGACCTTCTTGAATTCGCGCGTGAGATTGGTCAGTGAGTCTTCAACGCCCATGCGTTCCAGGCTGCTCGCACCGACAAAGCCGTCGGCATTCGTCTTGCTGAGGATACGTTCCACGTCCTTCGGCGTGTTGATCGGACCGCCATGCGTGAGGGTGAAGACCTCTTTGTTCACTGACTTTGCGGCGTCGATGATGTCCTGTGTGACCTTGATCGTGTGATCCCAGCTCACCACTGCGCTCGTCACCCCGATGCTGCCGCCGACCGTGGTGCCGACGTGCGCGATGATCGCGTCCGCGCCTTGCTTCGCCATCTCGACGGCTTCCTCTGGCGTGGCGACATAGACGATGCTGAACAAATCCATTCGCCGCGCGAGGCCGACCATTTCAAATTCCTTCTGCACGCTCATGCCCGTCTCCTCAAGCACCTGCCGGAAGTGGCCGTCGATGATCGTGTGCGTCGGAAAATTGTTCACGCCGGAGAATCCCATTTCCTTCACCTTGCCAAGCCAATGCCACATTCTGCGGCGCGGATCCGTGGCGTGAACCCCGCACACCACAGGGATTTCCTTCACTGTTGGCAGCACCTCGTACTCGCCGATCTCCATCGCCACCGCGTTCGCATCGCCATACGCCATGAGGCCGCAGGTGCTGCCGTGACCGCTCATGCGGAAGCGGCCCGAGTTATAAATGATGATCAAGTCCGCGCCGCCCTTCTCGATGAACTTGGCGCTGATGCCCGTGCCCGCGCCCGCCGCGATGATGGGCTCGCCACGCTTCAGGGTCGCGTTCAGCCGGTCCACGACTTCCTGCCGTGTGTAAGGGTTTCCGATTCCGGTCCAGAGATTGGGCATGGCGGGTATTTATGATTTGCGATTTATGATTTACGATTTGGGTCGAAAGCAACACGCGCTGCATTTGAAATCATAGATCGTAAATCATAAATCATATCCAGTCCCGCCATGCACGTGCCCGCATCCATCCAAGAGCTATCTGAAACCCACATCCTCGGCGGGCACACGGAGTATCGCGTGGTGAGGGCGCGGGAGAATGACCGGCGCCCGTGGATTCGCGGCGCGCCTGTTTGCGGGATGCTCGGCGCGCACCAGATCGCGCACGCCGGCGTGATGACGGCGCGCTTTCCGTATCGCATCGTGCGCACGCATCAGAGCGGGCTTTATTTTCTCGCCTGCATTGAGGGGGAGGGGTCGGTGCTTGTGGATGGCCGCTGGCAAAAGTGCGGCGCGGGCATGGCCGTGGCGCTGCCGCCATTCATGGTCAATGCGTTTCAGGCCGTGAAGGGGCGGGACTGGAAGTGCTGCTGGGTGCGCTACGAACAGCAGCCGGAGCAAAAGCCCATCCTTTCCTCCAGCTCGCCCGTGATGGCGCGGCATGATGGCCGCGGACTCTGGCACGCCATCGAAGGGCTCGTGGATGAATCATCCGCCGTCGCCCTGCCCGCCGCCATGTTTCATTGGGTCGAGCTGATTCAGAACTACATCGAGCGCTTTGCGCAGCCCTGGCAGCAGGACGACCGCCTCTGGCGCGTCTGGGAAAAAGTCTCCAATGATGTCGGCCGGGACTGGACCCTCAACGCCCTCGCCGCCGATGCCCATGTCAGCGCAGAGCATCTGCGCCGCCTCTGCCGGAAATCACTCGGCCGCAGCCCGATGCATCACGTCACCTGGCTGCGGATGCGAAAAGCCGCCGAGCTTCTCTCCACCACGCCGCTGAAGATCGAGACCATCGCCAACGCGGTCGGCTATCAGAACGCCTTCGTCTTCTCGAACACCTTCAAGAAATGGATCGGCTGGCGGCCCAGCGAGCATCGGGGGCGGAAGTGACGAAATCAATGCGCGCCCAGCTTGTCGCGGAACTTGGTGATCGCATCCGTCCAGTCTTCGATAAGAGCGCATGCCTCGATGAGCGTAATCGGTGCGGAGGGTAGCAGCTTGCTGGCCGCACTTGGTCCGCTGTAGCGGGTGCCTCCGTCATTGAGAGACCAGACTTCAAGTCTCCCCTTTCTCCAAACCCAAACCTCTTGAACGCCGAAGCGCTGATAAATCTCCAGCTTCGGCAGGCCTCCGCTGGTGAGCGCGATCTCGAGCACCAAATCGGGGATCTCCTTCCGTTCGCCAAATGTCCACGACTCATCCGGCTCCGCTCCAGCCTCCTTGAGCTTCATCAAGGTCGCCTGACCGCGCGGATAGGCTTTGATGTGTGTCGCGATAAAGTACTGCGCGACCATGTCCGCAATCCACTTCTTCAGCTCTTCGTGCTTTTGTGACGTGCTCATGATTTCGACCATCCCATCGAGGAAATAGAGACGCGGGCTGGCGCGATCATGGCCCAAGGCATTGTCCAACGCGAGATAGCCTTCCCAGGAGAAACCGCAGAACATCAGGCGGTCCTCACCGAGATTCTCGTCACACAGCGAGTCGGACTCACGCATTTGCCGCAGCGCTTTCACCACGGATGCGTTCAGACGTGGATCGGTGAGGATGTCAGCGACGGTTGCCATGCGCGCACCCTATCATTGCGTCATGCGGCTGCCAACTCCCGACTCGATGGCTTCAATCACGCCGCCGCACACACATCGCGTCACTTCGCCTTGCCCGCTTGCTTCTTCGCCGCTGCGATCTTCGGGTGCAGCGGCACGTCCTCGTCGTTCGCCTGCTTTGCGCCTGGCGTGCTCCGGCCGTCGGAGATGTACTTCTTCAACAGGTCAGTCAATCTCGTCACCGTGTCAGGGTGCTCGGCTTGCAGGTTGTTTGTCTCGCCGATGTCGGTCGCGAGATTGTAGAGCTGCACGGGCGGCAGAGTTTTTTCCTCGGGCGTGCCGGGCTTCGGATCGCTCCAGCCGCCGGAACCGGCGCAGAGCACCAGCTTCCACGGTCCCTGCCGGATCACAAAGCTCCCATTGATGGAGTGATGCACGATGGCCTCACGCAGCGGCACCTTGTCCACGCCTTTCAGCGCGGGCAGAAAGCTCACGCTGTCCTCGGCGGTGGTGTCCGGCAGTTTCACGTCGATGATGTCCGCCACGGTGCGCATGAAATCGGTGAGGCAGATGATCTGGTCGCTCTTGCCACCAGCCTTGATCTGCGCGGGCCACTGCACGAGAAACGGGACGCGATGCCCGCCATCGAACACGTCCGCCTTGTGGCCGCGAAAGACGTGGCTCGGGTTGTGTCCGTGCTCCTTGAGTTCGGGGAAGTTTGCGCTCGGCGAGCAGCCGTTGTCGCTCGTCATAATGACCAGCGTGTTCTCCGCGATGCCGCCTTTCTCCAATGCGTCGAGCACCGCGCCGATGGTGGAGTCCGTCTGCATCACAAAGTCTGCATACGGGCTGATGCCGCTCTTTCCCTGCCACTCCTTCGTCGGCGCGATGGGCGTGTGCGGCGCGTTGAGCGGGAGGTAAATGAAAAAGGGTTTACCGTTCTTCGCATCGGCCGCGCGGCTGCCGATGTGCTCCACGCACTTGCGGGTGAATTCAGGCAGCACCTGCGAGGTGTGGAAGCCCGGCGCGGTCGGCCCTGCGCGGCAGAACTTTCCGTCAGCGCGACCTTCCGTCAGCGCAAATTTCTTGTCCTCCGTCGGCAGCACCGTCACGCGGTCATTCTCGATGAATGTGTAGGGCACCATGTCGAGCGAGGCGCTGATCCCGTAATAGTAATCGAAGCCGCCGCTGGTCGGGCCGTGCGTGATCGGCTTAGCGTAGTCCACATTCCACACCTGCTCGCGGTCCTCGATGCGCTCCGCATTCACCGGCTTGTTCTCCGGCCGCGCCCAGTCCATGCCGAGGTGCCACTTGCCGATGCACGCGGTGTGATACCCGTTCTTCTTCAGCAGGTCCCCCACCGTCTCCCGCTCCGCCGGGATGAGGTGCGGGCTGAGTCCGCCGAGCACGCCGCTGTGCAGCCGCGTGCGCCACGCGTAGCGCCCCGTCATGATCCCGTACCGAGTCGGCGTGCAGACGGATGAGCCCGAGTGCGCGTCGCTGAAAAACATGCCGTTCTTCGCGAGGCGGTCCATGTTGGGCGTCGCGATCTTGCCATCTGCATTCAGCGCCTTCACATCACCGTAGCCAAGGTCATCGCACAGGATGTAGATGATGTTGGGCTTCGGCGCCGCGTGGAGTGATGCCGCAGCGAGAAAAAGCAGAGGGAGGATTTGGCGCATGGCAGCGTGAACGAGTCGCGCGCCCACGCCTTTCCGAAAAGTAAACGTCATCGCCTCACGCGCATCCGCCTTGTCCCGTCACGCGCGCCCGTGCCGCACAGTGCTTCACTTGCGAGGCCGCCACCACGCGCTTCAGCTCGACGAGATCGACGGGCTTCACGTAATGATGATCAATGCCTGCCGCGCGTGAGAGCTGCCGGTCTTCATCCTGCCCGTAGCCCGTCACCGCGATGATCATCGCCTCGGCGCTGTGCTCGCTCTCTCGCAGCCGCCGCGCCACCTCGTAGCCGTCCATCCCCGGCAGGCCGATGTCGAGGATCACCACATCCGGCCGGTGCGCCGCCGCCTGCTCCAGACCCTGCGGCCCGTCGTGCGCCAGCACCGTGCGGTGGCCCGCCAGCGTCAGCAGCTTGGCCAGTCCTTCGGCAGAGTCTCGGTTGTCATCCACCACCAGCACCGTGGAGAACGCGTCTTTGGCTGCGGTTCCCGCTGCGGGGTCCGACTCATGGGATTCCGGCGCCTCCGCAGCCGGGAGGACGATTGTGAAGGTGCTGCCGCAGTTTGGCCCGTCACTCATCGCAGTCACGCGGCCGCCGTGCAGTTCGGCCAGTTTTTGCACGATCGTCAGCCCGACGCCCAGCCCGCCCTCGCTACGTGCGATCGTGCGCTCCCCCTGTGTGAAGAGTTGAAACATCTGCGGCAGCCGCTCCGGCGGGATGCCCATGCCGTTGTCACGCACCGCGATGCGCAACTCATCGTCCACGCGCATCGCGGTGAGTTCGACGAGCCCTGCCGCAGGCGTGTACTTTGCGCTGTTCGTCAGCAGGTTCAGCACCATCTGCTCGATGCGCGTCGGGTCCGCTTCCAGCCACAGCGGGCCGTGTGCGTAGTCACACACCAGCTCGTGACCGCGCTCCTCGATCAGCGGCCGCACAGATTCGCACGCATGATCCAGCAGCGTGGCCGCGTCGAGGCGCCGCTTCCGCAGCCGGATCTTCCCCGACGTGATGCGTGACACGTCGAGCAGGTCATCGATCAGCAGCGCCAGATGCCGCGTCTGCCGGTCGATCACCTTCGCCGACCACTCGTGCGTCTCCCGTGCCGTCGCGTTTTGCAGCAGCGCCGCCGCATTGGCCACGGATGCCAGTGGATTGCGCAGCTCGTGCGCCAGCATGGCGAGAAATTCATCCTTGCGCCGGTCCGCGTCCTTCAGTTGCGCCGCGGTCTTCTCCCGCTCCTCCAGCAGCGCGCGCATTTGATATTGGCGGCGGCGGGAGCTGAGCGCAAACTTCAGCGTGCTCACCAGCGTCGCCGGCCGGATCGGCCGCTCGATCACCGTCACATTCCCCACCGGCTCAAAGGCATCCAGCATCCGCCGGCGCCGCATGGGGTCGCCCGTGCCCGTGATGACAACCACCGGCAGATCCGACCACGACGGCTGCTTCTCCAAGCAGCGGGCTAGTTCAATCGCCGCGCCATCGGCCAGCGCTTCTTCCGCCACCAGCGCCGCGCCGCCGCCGTGCTCCATCTGGGCGCACAGCTCGGCGACGTCCGCACAAACCAAGGCGTCCGTCCCCGCCTTGGTCAGAAACTCCCTCGTCAACCGCGCATCATTGCTGGTCGGTGCCAGCACCAGAATCCGCACATCCTCCGGCTCCCGCAGCGCCCCTTCATCGTTGGCTGGCTGTCGCTCATTCCCACCAGGCGCGTCACGCTGGGTTGGCAGGGTTGGGAAAGGGGCTGGCGCTTCCATGGTTTCGATTCACAAAGTTCGGCACACCCGTCAGCACGCCATGCAAAGATCGCAGCGGCTCCCCCACCCAGATGCCTGTTTCGTTCATTCCGATCTCACGGATCGTCCGCTCGTGGCCCCCGCTACGCTTTTTCATCACGGACACAGCCTGCTTCACCTCCCCCTGTAGTTCATAGAACCGCATGAGCACCACCGCGTCCGCTAGATAGGTCAGATCCACCGCGCTCTGCATCATGCCGATCAGCCCCTGCTGTGCCAGCACCATCAGCGTGATCACCCCTTGCTGGTTCAAGTAGGCCAGCAGCTCGTGCAGTTGCAGCGTCAGGTCCCGCTCCTGTGGCATCGCGTTTAAATAACCATTGATGCTGTCGATCACGATCATCCGCGCTCCGCCCTCATCCACCGCGTGCCGGATCGCGTGCGCCAGCTCGCCGGGGGAGATCTCCGCCGGATCGATCTGCGCGATGGTGATGAGCCCGCTCTCCATGTGCGGCACCAGCTCCATCCCCAGCGCGGCCGAGCGGTGCACCAGCGTCCCGATCGTCTCATCGAAAATAAACATCAGCGACTTCTCACCCCGCTCCGCAGCCGCCAGCGCGAACTTTGCGGCCACGGTGGATTTACCCGTGCCAGGCGGCCCCATCAGCATCGTGCTCGTCCCGCGCCCCAGCCCGCCGCCTAGCAGCGCGTCCAGCCCGGAGATGCCGCTCGGGAAATTCTCACGCGCAAACTCCCGGTGATGCTCTCCCGCGATCAGTCTCGGAAACACCACCATGCCGCCCTTGCGCAGGATGAAGTCATGGTGCCCTTCACGAAAATGGGAGCCACGCACCTTCACCACATTCAGCTGCCGCCGGGAGACGCCGTAGGCCGGCGTCATGCGGTTCATCGCGATCACGCCGTGCGCGATGCTTTCCACCTGCAGGTCGCCTTTCCCTGAGGTGCGGTCGTCCAGCATCAGCACCGTCGTCTTCCGACCCGCGAAGAATTGCTTCAGCTGCAGGATCTGCCGCCGATAGCGCAGCGGCGTCTCCGCCAGCATCCGCATCTCTGAAAGAGAGTCGAACACCACCCGCGACGGGTCCAAGCGCTCCACCTCCGCGATCAGCGCCTCCGTCGTCCGCGTTAGCTCCACCTCCGCGGGGTGGAAAAATGTGCTGTCCATCCCGCGCCGGATTTTTTCCTCGATGGTGGAAAGCTCGTACAGATGCACCGCCGTCAGGTCCCAGCCGTGCGACTCCGCCACATGCACGATCTCCTCCTTCGATTCTGACAGCGTGATGTACAGCGTCGTCTCCCCCAGCCGCACGCCCTCCAGCAGAAATTGCAGCGCCAGCGTCGTCTTCCCCACGCCAGGATCACCTTGGATCAGGTAGAGACGGTTTCGCGGCAGACCGCCGGCCAGTATGTCGTCGAGACCTGAGACGCCCATCGTGCAGCGTGGGGCATCCGGAGAAGGGGAAGGAGTGGACATGTTTGGAGAGGAATCATTCGGCTCTCACCTTTCGCAAGGATGCACCCAAAGTTTATCCTGAGGCGAGTACGTCGCGGCTCGCAACACTCCGCCTGCGCGCTCATCACTCGAACAACGAGACGGTTCACGTAAGCTCCGGAATCTGTGGTGGAGCCGGATGTTGCGGGACGAGGACGCACTCGCCTACCGGCGCCGCTTCGTGCGTTGAGTTTCGCAACGTCATCATCTGCGCCGATCTGGGCGCGTCATTGAACAAATGGAATGCGATACACACCAACGTGAATCCGCGCGTCCGCCCCAGGGGTAGCTATCCGGGCCGCGCGGCTCGTGCCGTGCCATCAGAGGAATTGAATCCTGAGTCCGCCCAAACATCCCGACCTGGGTTGATCGAACGTGCGTGGCTGATCGTCACCGGGAATGCGTGGCACGTGTTCACCACGCGGGTGCCGGGTTTTCCAGTCGTGGCAGTCTTCGCCAGGCCGAAGGCGGATGTGACGGAGCCCGGCGGCTGGCATTGGGAGCTGGAGATCGGTGACTGGCGTCTGCCGCTGCGCACGCGGGAGATCGTGGGGCTGCGGCCGGAGACGGATTGCGGCCGGACCACACCGGATCTGCGTCTCGTTCTTTACCGCCTGCCGCCGCAGCCGACATCGGTTTCCGTCCGCAGCACCCCACGCCCCGGCTCAGCCGGCATCGTGGGCATCAGCCAGTCGGTGAGCGTGCCGCTCATGATCCTGCGCGCGCGGTCTGAGTGAGATGTGGAGAGCGCGCTCGAGGTCCGCGCAAAAGGGGACCACCCTTGTATCCAAGAGGCTCACCCCGACACCGCGCCGCCTCATTTGCGCCAGCTCAGCGCTCGAGAATGCCATGCTTTCACGCTGCCGCTCCTGCAACCCGCGTGGAGCGGTGGACCGCGGGTTGGTGGCTGACGCGAGCTTTGATGCCGCATGCAGCGAGACGGCCTGTGGCGGCGTCCCAGCTTTTTGCACGAAACAAAAACGGTGCAGAACTCGCCGCGTCGGTCAGTTTATCACCCGCGCTCCGCATTGCGCGACAGCCAGCACCTCCACTCCATGCACCGGCGATTCCTCCATGCTCTGCTGCTGCTGCTCATCGCGGCGGGCATCGATTCAGCGCACTCAGCGACGACCATCTCGGGCGTGAGCCACTCCGCGTTTTGCGCGAATGCCGGCTGGGTCAGCTTCCGCCACGACCAGCCGTCCTTGCCGAATGGAATCGTGTTCGGCGAATATTTTCTCTCTGGCTTTGCGTTTGGCGCCAATTTTGGATGGATCGATTTTGGCGATGGCACGCCGGCCAATGGGATCCGCTATCAAAACGGAA
>JANOBO010000128.1:0-3521 GCA_031411695.1 Verrucomicrobiaceae bacterium | reverse complement strand
CAAACAGTTCCCAAAAGTGGAGCAACCCGCTGGGTTGCAATCAAACGACGGGCATGCTGGCAGCTTGCCCCACCTTCAGCTCGCCGCGCTCGACGCGCTCGCCAGCCGCAGCGAATGGACGCACCTGCTGCTCGACGCCATCGCGGAGAAAAAAGTCCCCGACACAGGCTTCCCTATCTCCGTCCGCCGCAAGCTCGCCACGCACACGGACAAAGCCATTCGCGATCACGCCTTCAAAGTCCTCGGCGCATGGAAGGAATCCGGCGATGACATCAAGGCGCTCATCACCGCGAAGAAGAACGCCTGCCTCGAGGGCGAGCCTGATCTCGCGCAAGGCAAGATCCTCTTCACGGCCACCTGCGCTGTGTGCCACACGTTTCACGGCGGCGGGCAAAAAGTCGGCCCGGATCTGATCGGCAGCGGCCGCAGTAATCTCGACGCGCTGCTCGCAAACGTGATCGATCCCAACCAGATCATCGGCAACGGCTACGAGAACTTCACCATCACCACGAAGGACAACCGCACGCTCGCAGGCCGCGTGACCGAAGACACACCCTCACACATGAAGCTGCTGGCCATCGGCGGCGCGGAGACCGTGGTGCCGCGCGATGAGATCGTGAAGGCGGACAACACGCGCCTTTCCCTGATGCCGATGGGCTTTGGCCAACTGCCCGACGCCCCTTTCCGCGACCTCATCTGGTACATCCTCGCTCCGCCGGAGGAAGGCCCGCTCACGCCGGCGAAGAAGAAGCTGCTGAGCACGAACATAGACCTCGCGCCGCCCGCGAAACCCAGTGGTCCAAATCCGCGCGCCATCGATTGGGAGAGCGTGTCGCATTGGAACCCGGAGTGGAAGGTGACCGCGCCTGACTACGAGCGCACGCCGGTGAAGCTGGCGGAGTACCATGGCAAGACCAACGTGCTGCTCATGCATCCGTTTGAGGACAAGAAGACGCCGACAGTGCTGGAGCGGAAACTCAAGATCGAAGCCGGCAAAACCAAGCTGCGCTTCAACGTCGCCGCAGACGATCGCGGAGATTGGAAGCTCGTCGTCACGGTAAACGATGCGCCGGTGAAGGAGATGCCGGTGAATCACGAGCCACCGCGCTGGAAGTCAGTGGAGATCGATTTAGCGAAGTGGCAGGATCAAGAGGTGACGATCAAACTCGAAGGACACGCCACGGGCTGGTCGTGGGAGTTTGGTTACTGGCAAGGGATTGAGATCGCGCAGCGCCCGTAGGCGAGCGCGTCCCGCCTCGCAACACGTGGATTGGCCGCCGACATCCGAGCTTCCAGTCAGTCTCTTGCACTCCGACGCTCTGCGTGTGCGCAACCGGTTGCGAGCCGGGACGGACTCACCCACGCGGGGCGACGCTCCGTCACCGGGGAGCACAGCGGGCCCGGCTGTCGTTTTGCGCGGCCCGCGAAAAACAATTGGCGCAGCCAACACGCGGGCAGAGATGCCTAAAACTTTGGAAGCTCGATCTTCCATGCGCTCGTAATCATGACGACGCGCGGGCCGTGACGATGCGGGAATTGCCGTCGTGCAAGCTGCCGACGCAGGGTCCAGTCCGTCTCCACCTGCGCGCACTCCCGTGACTGAGCGCGTTTGCTTGCGGTGCGCGTTTGCCTGCGGTGCATGCGCTCGAAGAATGAGGCGAGCCGCCTTATTCGACGGGCGGGCCGCCCGTGCTCCCCAAAGATCAGCGCCCGGCCACCATCGTCGGCGCTGCTTCGAAGACTTTCGGTTTCATGGAATCCACGACCTGCACGGTGGTGCCCTTCGGCACGAGATCGAAAAGGAAGCGCGCGCTCTCGTCAGGCATCCGCACGCAGCCGTGAGATGCGGCGTAGCCTGGAAGCTGGCCGGTGTGCATGCCGATGGCGCTCTGGTCCAGCCGCATCCAGTAAGGCATGAGGGACTTGTAAAGCGTGGAGCGTTTTCCACTGCGGATCTTCTCCGTGATGGTGAATGTGCCGCGCGGTGTGTGGCGGCCCTTGCTCGCCGATGACACCGGTGTCTCGAACGCAAGCTTGTCACCGATGAAAACAAACGCGCGCTGAGCGGCGATATCGACCACCACGCGATGGTGCGCGCCGTTCGCGTTCTTGATCACGTTGGGATACACCAGCGGCGCAGGCTGCTTCAGCTTCTGGGATTTCACCTCGAGCGGCTCGTTCACCAGATCTTCAGCCGGCGCGGCGACGACTTCGGTGAGCGGCGAAGGGGAGGCCAGCGACGGCACCGGCCCGGTCTTTTGCTGATCTTGAAACACCATCGCGAGCATCGAGATGCTCAGCACCGCCTCGACGATGCCACGCCCTTCCACCTCGGCTTCATCGAGCACGAGGCACGCATCTAGCGTGCTGGCATCAGACTCACGCAGGCTCCTCACCGACAGGCCGCCCTTCAATGAATCCAGCGCGCCCACATCCGCCTGCCACACGCCGTGAAAGGCGATGGTGACAGTCTCCCCGTCCACGATGGAGATGGACACGACGGGCACCGTCTCGCCCACAAATCCGCTTGCCGCCGCACGCAGCGCCGAGCGCGTCTCCTCAAGGAAGACGCGGATCATCTCCTGATGCGTGGCGATGAAGTCGTCGGAGCTCGTCTTCTCGGTCACGTTGCCGAGCACCGTGCTCCAGTCGATGCAGGTGGTGGCCGGGGAAGATTCCATCTGCGGCAGCGCGTCATCCTCGCTGAAACCGAGCTTCACCCAATGCAGCACGCTGGCGCCTTCCATGTCGGAGAGCAGGTCGGCGTCGGATCTACGCACGTGAAAACGCGGGGCCGATCCTCCGCAGACGATCCGGAAGACATTGAGCCAGTCCTTGAAGTCGCCCTTCGGCTGGAACGATGAAGGCCAGTCAAACTCCGCGCCCTCGGCGGGCAGGGCGGCGGCAGGAACCAGGAGGGAGATGGGACGTGGTGAGTTCATGGGAGATGGCGGGAAACATGCGGTCAAAATGAATACTGTCCACCCAACCGTGAGCTGACGGCATGTCCGCGCCTTGAGCGCGTCGTAGCGATCCTCATTCGTGTTGCTTCACGGCGCATCGTGGTTCTCCCTCAGCGATGCAATCCCTGAACTGGAACTCGACCCAACTCACCCACGGCTGGCAGCGCGGCGTCACCGCCTTTTATTGGGGACTCGGATTCAAGGAGGCGGACTTCGACAAGGCGCAGGTCGGCATCGGCACGCCGCTGCTCGATGGCAATCTCTGCAATGTCCACGCGCATGAGCTGGCGAAGCTGATTCAAGAAGGATGCAAGGACGCGGGGCTGGTCGGTTTTCCCTTCGGCGTGACAGGCGTGAGCGACAACATCACTCAGGGACACGAAGGTGGAAACGCATCGCTGCCATCGCGCAACCTCATCGCAAACGGCGCGGAGATGGTGTGCAGCTCGCATTGTTACGACGCTCTGATCGGCCTGCATCATTGCGACAAGAACGGTCCGGGCTTTGCCATGGCGCTGGCACGATTGAACTATCCCGGCCTCATCGTGAACGGCGGCA
>JANOBO010000127.1:0-20958 GCA_031411695.1 Verrucomicrobiaceae bacterium | reverse complement strand
CCGGCCAGCTCCCCGAGATGCTGCTCAAGGTCGCCGACGTGTATGAGGATGAAGTGGACAACTCCGTGTCCGCCCTGACTTCCATGCTCGAGCCGCTGATGATCGTGCTCCTCGCCGTGGTGGTCGGCGTTATCGTTCTCGCCCTATTCCTCCCCCTCATCAAGGTCATCCAAGACATGAGCGGCGGTAGTCCCGGCTAAAAGTCTCGACGATTCAACTGATATGAAACCCTTCTCAATTTCGCCCCGCCGCAACGCAGCTTTCAGCCTGATGGAGCTGCTTGTGGTCATCTCCATCATCGCGCTGCTCGCGGCCATGACGATGGGTGCGTTCAGCTTTGCCCAGCGCTCAGCCATGCGGAACAGGACCAGTGCCGCGCACCAAGCCATCAAGTCCGCGCTTGAGTCCTACAGTACCGAGTTCGGCGAGTATCCGGAGCCGAGCGGGGGCTCGGACGTGGAAACGTTCAACGGGAAGGGCTACGGGGTGGCAGGCGCTCAGATGTTGTATCAAGCCCTCAGCGGCGACGGTTCTGACAAGATCAAGATCGGCAGCGGCACCAGCATCTCCTCCGATGGCAAATGGAGTGACACGGAAAAGATGCTCCTCACAGATATGCCCAAGGAGATGTACACTTACAAGGGAACGAATCGATACATGCTGCTCGACGGGTTCGGCCATCCCTTCCAGTACACCAAAGGGGGCACCTCGGATGCCATCAATCCCACCTATGACCTGTGGTCCTACGGGGAGGATGAAACGAACACCGATGCGGTGGACAGAGCCTCCAAGCAGGACTCGAAGAAGGCGTCGAAGTGGATCAAGAATTTCTGAGTAATCAGGCCGCATGAGAGTGGCGTCTCCCTGCGGCGCGCCCTTCAAACCCTCTCCAGGCCGGATGCGAAAGCCGCTGCTCTCCTTTTTGCTCCTCGCCGGAGTGGCTGCCACGCATCCTTTGATGGCAGGTCCGGACACTGCTTTCAAAAGTGACGACATCGAGGTTGTCTATCAGTTCTCCCTCGCGCCAGCCGGCATCACCACGGCGCCGGATGGGCACTGGATATTGAGTGTCAGCCAGTCGGAAAAGCCGCGCACGCGTGTGGTGAAGGTTTCCAAGTCAGGAAAGGTGGAGCCTTTTCCCAATGAGAAAATGAGCGATGCGGCGCCAGATGCCGCGCTGCCATTGGATGCGGTCGAAGGGATGCAGATGGCTGCGGACGGCTTCGTTTGGCTGCTCGACAACGGCCGGAGAAGCGAGGTGTCGCCGAAGATCATCGCGTGGAACTACGAGAAGAACCGGCTGCAACATGTGCATTACATCGGGCAGCCGGCGGTCGTGCCGGGCTCGTTCCTGGCAGACCTCGCCATTGATCCGAATCATCCGTTCGTGTACGTGAGCGATCCCGCGAACGGCCCTGACGCTGCGATTGTCGTGCTGGACAGGGCGACGGGCCTTGCGCGTCGCGTGCTGCAAGGCCATCAATCCGTCATTCCAGATCCTGGCGTGAAGCTCCGCGCAGGGCTCCTCGTAGGGCGCCGCGGAGGTGAGGCGCGTCGTCTCGATGGTCTGCAGACCATCCCCCACAGCGGCGTGGATGCCATCGCCTTGGATCGGAAAGGCGACTGGCTCTACTTCGCTCCAGTCCGGTCTGACAAGCTGTACCGGATCAAGACTGAGGCCCTCCGGATTGACATGGGCGCGGAGAAACTCGCCACCGCCGTCGAAGTGTATGCGGACAAGCCTCCCGCCACCTCCATCAGCATCGATAACAAAGGCAACATCTACGTCGGCGACATGGAAGGGCGCGCCATCGGAGTCGTCGATGTGGACAAGAGGATCTACCGCGTGCTCACCTCAGACCCGAGGCTCGTCGAACCAGACGGCCTTTGTTTTGGCGGCGATGGCAAACTCTACTTTTTCTCCCGCTC
This sequence comes from Verrucomicrobiaceae bacterium, assembly GCA_031411695.1. GTDB lineage: Bacteria > Verrucomicrobiota > Verrucomicrobiia > Verrucomicrobiales > Verrucomicrobiaceae > JAIBCL01. The sequence continues at coordinate 19,029 of JANOBO010000127.1, read as the reverse complement.
CCAGTTTGCGACCCAGCCGGCTCCCTCTGCATCCGCGCCACCGACTGTCTCGACATCGCCTTCCGGAAACACCGAGCACAGTCTCTACCGCATGAAGCCGCTCGCGCCAGGCCGGGCGGGGGACTGATGGTCTCAGAGTCCGTTCGCCTCCATGTATCTTGCCAGCAATCCGCGCTTCTCGTAGAACGCCACTTCAGCCCTGCCGCAGGTCTCGAGCTTGCCGCGCACTTTATCCGCGCCCTCGCTGCCGAGCACATGCTGCCGGATAAAAAACGTCTTGTCGGATTGGAGCTTCAAAAACCCGGCATCAACCTCCGGCGTGTGCGTCCACCTGCCGGCCGCCTGACCGGCTTTCAGCACGTCGGTGAACGGTGCTCCTGACTCTTTCGCCTCCTTCTTCGCCTCGTTCACGCCGGCAAACCAGTCGCCGTGGATAATCTTGTAGTAGTCGCGCATCGACTGCTTGTTGTAATGAATCACCAGCTTATGGCCGTCGCGCTCGAGAAAACTCGTCGCACGGAACGAGTCAGTGTCGATCGTATCGACGAAGAGCGCGTCCTCGCGGTCGATGGCGAACTCCCACTTCAAGTCCCAAAGCGTGAGTCCGATCTGGTCCAGCAGCTCGCTCACCGCCCAGCCGCCGAGGATGGCCATCTTGATCGTGTCGAGAAAATCGGAAGCTGCCAGGCCGCTCATCATTACCGCCTCCTGCTTGGTCACATTGCGGTCCTCCGGCTCATACTTGCTGGTGAGATCGTAAACAGGCCGCGCCAGCATCTGCCATGCCTGCATGGGGCCGCTCACTCCCAGCTCCTGCTTGTAAGCCTTCTTGCCCGCCTCGGTCAGCGTCTCGTATTTCCGCAGGACGGATGAGCCGCCCGTGATGCCGAACCGCACGATGTACTCCAGCGGGATCACGTAGCTCTCGCTCTGATGAAACTGCGCGTAGTCATAAATGTGGCCGCCGAGGAACGACCGCAGCGGCGGTCTCATCACCGGGAAACGGCGCACCACGTTGAAGCAACTCGGATTCGCCGGCATCCCGTCCGTCACGATGTTCCCGCTCTTCGCGTCGATCATCCCGACATGATGCGTCAGCGCGCCGCGCTCCAGCATCGCTTCGAGCGGGCCGCTCAGCAGTTCCATTTTCCATCCGTCTCCGATCGTCGTCGATGACTCGATGGCCGCCTTCATCCGCCGCCACGTCTCCGGCTGCCCCAGCCTGGAATACAACGCATGACGGAAAACCGCGCGGCTCAGATCATTGCCCTCGATCTTGAAGATGGAACCGACGTCAAAAACGGAGCCCGCCTCCGTGGTTTCGCACACCATGAAGCCTGGGTGACCCGGCACGGCGTAGATGTGCTGCACGGAACCGCGATAAATGGGAGCGCCGAGCTTGGTGATGTCGATGCTTGATGGAGGGGCGGCTGGGTGTGGCATGGCGTTGAAGAAGGGGTTCCTCAGTTTCCGTTCGTATTTCCCTCAAACGGAATGCGGGTCGTGGCAACTTTTTTATCCGATGAAAAGCTTTGGAGCTCGTCACGGCACCACGCTGTCGCCATCTTCCAACAAAACAGGAGCGTGCAACGCGCTCCGAAAATGTGGTGCACGCCGCTGGCTTGCAGCCGTCCGCCTCTGACAATTGGGCCGATTCCCCAACATTAAGTTTGTGGCAATCGCAGTGTGAAACACGCGCCGCCAAATGTGGTGCAAGCCGAGGGTTTGCAGCGGCCCTCAGCGGGCAATCGAGCCGATTGTCCCACCTTTGTGCTGGCAGCGTTCTCCAGCGTGAGATCACCACCCATCTCTCGCGCGAGCCGGCGGCACAGCGCAAGTCCCAGGCCGACCCCGGGCGCTGTGTGCGCGGCGTCGATGGCGGATTTTTCAAAAGGCTGGAAGAGGCGCTTCATCTGCTGCTTGGAGATTCCGGGGCCGTGATCGCGCACGCGGAAGATGATGTGGTCCGACTGCGCGGTGATGTCCAGATCCAGCGTGCGCGGCTCTGATTTCGCCGCCGCGTATTTGCAGGCGTTGTCCACGAGGTTGAAGAGGATTTGCTCCAAGCCCATCGCATCGACTTTCATCGTGAGCGTGGCGACGGCCTCGGGCAGGGCGGTTTCCAGGGCGAGATCGACTTCCTCGCAGCGGCTTTGCAGGCGTGGCTCGATGCGTGCGATCAGTGCGGAGATCGTGGCGCGCTCAACGCGCGCGGCGGTGCGCCCGCGTTCGATGCGTGAGTACGCGAGCACGTTTTCCACGAGGTGTGTGAGCCGCGTGGACTCGTCGCAGAGCGTGCGGAGGTACTCTTTCCGCCTCGCCGGATCAGGCACCATGTCGCCAGCCAGCATCTCGGAGTACAATTGAAACGTCGTCAGCGGGGTGCGCAGCTCGTGTGTGACTGCGGAGACAAACGCGCCGCGTCGCTCGCTCAGCAGCATCGCGCGGTGCAAGACCAGCGCGATGGCGATGGCGGCGGCGGCGAGACAAAGCCAGGCGAGTGACAGCGAGCGCTGCAAGGGCGACCAGCCATCAGTCATCGGCAATGCAACCGCGCCTGCGGCGAGTTTCACCGGCAGGGTGACGAGTGACGAAGGATCAAGGCGCGCCGCATCGGGCAGGGCAGGGAAGAGCGCCGCCTGTGGCAGGAGATCGCGCGCGACCTCGAGAAGCTTCCCGCGCAGCTTCTCCCAATCAACCCACACGCCTTGCTGACGTGTCTTCCCATCGAGCGTGGCCGTGCGCACGAGCAGCAGCTCATTCTCGGCCCACACCGGCAGCAAATCGCCGGACTGCGTCTGGAGCGGTGCCGGCTGCTGTGCGAAAGTTGGAGCGACAGGTGACAACGCCGTCGCAGATTTTGCTTTTGTTTCAATCGCGCGGCTTTCCAACGGCACGGACTTCGCTGAAGCGGTCGCCATGCTTGCAGTATCGTCAGCGATCATCGGCTCGGGCCGTTCGGATTTTGTGGTGGCTGCGGAGAGCGCTAGCGCGGCTGACTCGGCTGATGCGGCGGGTGTGCTGGGGACGACAGTAGCGGGCGCGGCTGAGCGCGACGCACGGGCATCCGCCTTCTTGCCCAGCGAATCCGCGTAGAGCTGCAGGCTGCCTTCACTCTTCTTCATCAGCCCCTTGTTGGACTGTGCTTTCTCATTTGCGATCTGCTGCTGCACCACGTTCGAGCGTTGGGCGAGCTCGCGAACGTTTGAGGCGGCCTGTGTGTCCGCAGGTGCCATGGCTACGGGTTTTGCCGGTGCTGGCGCAGTGTCTTTAGTTCCTTCCGCCCGCGTTCTCGATTGCACGGACGCCCGCCCCATAAGTTCGGGATGGCGCTTCAGCAAGGCGTTGAGTTTTCCCAAGCGTTCGGTCGCATGTTGCAACTGCGGGCTGATCGCATACCAATTGTTCGCCAGCTCAAGCTGCGATCCCATCGGGACCTGAGGGCTGCCTATGCCCATGGCGGAGGCACTTGGGGGCAGCGCTTCAAAGTGCAGCAGCACAAACTCGGGCGGTTCGCCAAGCAGCGGCGAGGGCATCAGAGTCTTGCCTCTGGGGACCTCCTGATTGTCGCGCGTGAACAAATCATCCGGGGAGCGGAAGGCTTGATAGTCGCCGGGCGGCCGCGAGTTCTCCCGGATCAACAGCGTGCTCGCTAGAGAGTCCATGCGCCAGAGCGCGAGGCGGATCCGCTCTTGCACCTGCGCATTCCGCTCCGCCGCCACGCGCTGCCGCTCCATGTCCAGCGTGCGCGCAGTGATCCATGCCATCACCGCGAGAAACACGGCTAGGCATGAGGCGAAGAGGAGCCATTTCAGGACAGGGCGCTGCATGAGGGCTTGCAGTTGCTTGCGATGGTTGGGGGTGGTTTCGTGGTTAGGTAGCTTCGCTCGCAAGCGCGTGGAAAGTTTGGCGATCGGCCGGAGGTGATTTCTGAAACAATGGCAAACAACGGCCATCCACCGCAAACCATCGCCAACTATTCCTCCGCCGCCAGCATGTAGCCCTTCCCGCGCACCGTCAGCAGGAACTTCGGCTCAGTGCCATGGTCGCGGAGCTTGGCGCGCAAATTGGCGATGTGCATGTCGATCGTCCGCGTCTCTGTGTGGCGCGGCTCGATCCGCCAGACGCGGCGCAGCAGCTCATCGCGCGAGATGGCGCGGCCGCGATGCGCTGCGAGGTACTGGATCAGCTCTGCCTCGCGCGCAGAAATCTCGTCGCGCGTGCCGTCGTCGTGGCGCAGCTCCATGCGCTCCACATCCGCGATGCCGCCGGGGAATGAAATTTGCTTCACCTGCCTCGGACGCTCCGGTGAGCGCCTCAAGACCGCATCCACACGCGCCATCAGCTCACGTACGCTGAACGGCTTCACCACATAATCGTCCGCGCCGAGCTTGAGCCCCTTGACGCGATCCGCCTCCTCACCGCGCGCGGACAAAATGATCACCGGCGTTCCTGGCCGATGATCCCGCAGCGCGCGCAGGATTTCAAATCCGCTGTGGTTCGGCAGCACAAGGTCGAGCAGCAGCAGATCAAACGTGGCCTGCTGCGCCAGCTCCATCCCGCGCAGCCCATCGCCGGCCTCGATCACTTCAAATCCTGAAAACGAAAGCGCATCAACCACGCCGCGGCGGATCGCGCTGTCGTCTTCGATCACGAGGATGGTTGGCATGGAAAGTTTTCGGTGGGTTGCGACGGTTTGCCGTTGTTTGCAATGGATTGGCGTGAACGGGGGCGTCATCAATCAACAGCCAGATTGGATCAACAACCGCAAACGACTGCAAACAATCGCCACCCACTGCAAACTTCACTCGAAGGTGATCTGGGCCTTCGCACTCGCCTGCTCACGCACGACCTGGCTGATGGCGGAGTCGAGTGTGTCGGTCTTGCCGGTTTCCTTCTGCTTCGCACCCACGAACTTCTGCCGCTCTGCGTTCAGGTTGCGGATCTCCGCCTGAATCCTTTCACGCTCGGCGAACTTCTTCTCGACCACGGCTTTGAGTTCGACGGGCTTCAGGTCCCTCAAGTCGGCGGGCAGATCGTCGGCCTTCACGGACTCGAGCTTCACCGTGCCGTTCTTGGTGGCATCGACGAGATCCCAGCTCGTGTTGCTGTAGTTGGCGGACGATTTGGTCAGCGCGCGCTGCACTTCCGAGCCGGCTGATTTGAACTTCGCGGCGTTGCTGTCTTGAGCCGCTTGGTTGGCGGCCGCGGCGGGTGCCGCTTTGCCGTAGCCGATGTACGTCGCGTTTAGCTCGATGCTCAGGCGGGTGATTTCCTTGTCCTGCGGCGCGTCGATGTGCACGACCGCCTTGTCCTGGTCGATGGTGAGAAACTTGCCCTCCGCGATGTGCGCGCCGCGCCTCCACCCGCCGTCGATGCCAGCCGACTCCGCGCCGCAATGGATGGTGTTCACGATGATGCCCTTGGAGATCGCGCTTTTGCACGCCTCATCCGGCGAGATGGGACCCTGCGTGAAGGGCTCGTTGCCGGCGACGAACACCGCCTTGTAGGTTTTGGATGAGCGATCCCACTCGAGCTTGTCGAGCGCATCACGTATCACCGCCCCGCAAAACTCGCTGCCGCCGTTCGTCGTGAGCTTGAATAACTGGTCCGACACTTTGTCGAGATCGCGCGTGAGCGGGAGAATCTGCCGTACCCAGTTCGTGCCCGCGCTGAGACCGTTGTTGCCATACTCATAGAGCGCAACCTGCACCACAGGCGTCTTGTCGCCCTGCTTCGCGTCATTGAACTCGTTGACGATCTTCCAGAGCTGGCTCTTCGCCTGCTCGATCAGGCCGTCCATGCTGTTGCTGGTGTCGAGGAGGATGGCGATCTGGACCAGCGCCTCGTGGTCGGTGACTGGCTTTGGATCGACCACGAGCTCCTTCGCAAAGCTGTGGCTGGTGAGTGCAAATGATGCCGCGGCGAAGAGCGCGGCCCGGTGAGTGGAGAACATGTTTGTTTTCATGGTGCTCCAAGCTTATGGCGCCGCGCGGGTGCGGTCTGTAAAGGCAGTGTAAAATGGGTGCTTCTCGCTCCGCTCCAATCCATCGTGCACTCGAAGGTGGTAAGCAGGCGGGCGCGGGTCAGAATATAGAATCACCGCATCTTTATCATCCCGTTTTCGCCGCGAAGCGTGTAAACCTGACGGCACACACTAGACTCCGCATGAACCCAACAGCGACCTCTCCCGTCGGCCACTCTGCATCAGCGCGATCCGTCTTCGTCACGGTTTTAGGATGGAGCGTCATGGTTGTGGGAGGTGTCGCATCAGCGGTCAGCCTGGTCACGAGCCTCATGTTTTTGGTCGGCAGTTACGGCACGTCGGGTGGATTGACGCTGGAAGGCCTCGGCATCATTGCGGGCCCGCCGCTCACTTTTGTTGCCGGCATCGGCATCTTGCGCCGCTGGCGATGGGCGCGATTTTATTTGATCGCACTGCTCATCGCCGTGCTCGCTCACAATGCTGCCGAGATCATCCGCGGGCCGACTCCGCAAAAGAACTTCACCTCGGCCGAGGGCGTGCTGACGACGGTGCTGGCTTCTGGCGCGCACTATTCCATTCCCTTGATCGCACTCTGTGCCGCGCTGCTGGTCAAGCTACTCTCCGTCCGCGTCCGGTCCGAGTTCGGCGCTTCACAGGGCTCGGGCTTTTTCGATGCCTTCAAGCGGAAGAACTGGCGCGTGCGGCACCAGGGCCGCGATGGCGTCTGGTACGAGGAGAAGCACAGCGGGGAATGGCGGCAGATCGATCTCAATGGCGTGATGATCATGGGTCGGGCGCACCATGCGATCTACTTTGACTCACCGGAACAATGGCGCGCGTATCCGGACTGGGCGCGCGAGCGGCGCGATGAGATCGTCGCGCGCATCAAGCGCGCGCTGCCCGAGCCGGACTACGAGCATCACGATGCGGGCGAGGAAAAGAGCCCGCCTCCGCTGCCGCCACCGCAACTTTCTGCGACGAGTCACGCGGCAAGTGCGCGCCCGTCCGCCGTCGGCGCTGTGGTGGCGAGCCGTCGCCCTGACCGCGACCGCGTGACACCGCAGCAGCTCGCGGTGGTCGGCGTGTTCATCGTCATCTTCCTCGGCCTTGCGGCGGGGATGTTCTGGCTGGTGGGCGACGGGCTCGGCAAAGGCGTCACGCGGCTGCCGAACAAGCGTGCTTCGCAGAGTCGCGGCGTGTCGCGCGATCAGGAGCCAGTAATGTTCTGGTTTTCGATCAGCTTGTACGCGGCAATCGGCGCTGGCTCGTCCTTCGCCGCGGTGTGGTTTACTTCGGAGGGGGCGAAAGCGCTGCGCAAATTTCAAACGCAATCTCCCGCGACGGGTGACGCCACGCCCCCGAACTCTCGTAAACCAACCGCCGCCGATCTGGTGCCCGGCTCGACGTATCGCGTGGTGATCGCATTTCAAGATCACGGCGGTGTCACTCATCCCATCGGCGAGACGTGGCGTTTTCTGCGGCAGAACTTCGTTCCCCATGGTGACGGCCTGACTTTGTTCGTCGAACATGACGGCCGCGAGATGCAGATTCCCCTTCAATGGCGCGCGGAGGCGCAGGCTGCAGTGATCGATGGATTCGCGGAGTATGTGAGCGCGGTCTGAAGCACGTTGAAAGTGCGAACTCACTCATTTCTTATGCACGCAGCATTTAACACTCAACCTTCACCTCACGGTTCGATGACCGCGCGGTAGAAGCGTCGAGGCAGCGCGGTCGCGCCCGGGTCGGTGAGGATGATGGCGGCGCCGGTGCCGGGAATTTGATCGGCGAGGATGCGCCAGTTGTTCGGCGGCAGCAGAATTTCGGCGCGCTCGATGCGATAGGTCACTCCGAGAATGCTCGGCAGCGAGAGAGTCGTGTCGCCGCCCGCGATGACCGGCGCGGCGAGGCGGAAAACGCTGGCTTGGCTGCGCGGATCTGTGCGTGCGCGATATTCCTGCGCGTTCGTCATGCCATCGCCATCGGTATCCACGTTGGCATCGGCGACGCTTGTTGAGAGTCCGTTTGCAGTCTCGTAAGCGTTCGGCAGCCCGTCGCCATCGGTGTCGGTCGTGGTGACGGTGACATTGCCCGAGAACTCGGAGGTGTTGCCCGTCGGATCGGTGGCGGTCGCGCAGATGACGCGGCCGGTCGGGACGATGGCAGGGAACGCCTGGCTGATGGTGGCATTGCCGCTGCCGTTCGTCGTCGCGTTGATCGAGCCGACGAAGTTCAAGCCTTCGCCAAAGCCCGACGCATCCGCAGCGGCGCTCTCGAAAAACTCGATGCGGAATGTCGTGCTCGCCGTGCTGGCGAGGGTGCCGGTGACCGTGGTCGCGGTGCCGAGCACGGCGGCAGTGAGCACAGGATGATTCTGCAGATTGTTCGGCCCGGTATCGATGTCGCCCGCGTCGTTGTTCGTGTGGCCGTCGCCCCAGATGTCGATACCGAGCCCGCCGTTGCCGGTGATGGAATTACCGCTCACGCGATTGCCCGTGGTGCCCGCATTGTAGATGGCGACGCCCGCGCCGCTGTTCCCTGAGATCAAGTTCGCCGCGCCCACCGCGCTGCCGCCGATGGTGTTGCCCTGTGCGCCGCCCGAACCATCGGCAAACAAGGAGATGCCCTCGCTCGTGTTTGCGACCGCAGTTCCGGCCGGCGTGATGCCGATGGAGTTGCCAACGACAAAATTGCCGTTGGTGGGACTGCCGCTGATCGTGATGCCCGCGCCGTTGTTGCCTGCGATGAAATTGCGCCCGCCGCTCGTGCCGCCAATCGTGTTGCCTTGCGCGCCGCCGAACATTTGGATGCCCGCGCCCGCGTTGGGGAGCGCCGCAGTGCCGGCGGCATTGAGGCCGATGAAGTTGCCGCTGAATGTGTTGCTGTTCGCCCCGGAGATCGTCGCGCCACGGAAGCTGTTGCCGGAGATGACATTACCCGCGCCGGGCGCGGTACCGCCGATGACGTTGCCGCTGGCGCCGCTGAAAATCTCGACGCCCGGAAACGCATTCGCCACGGCCGCTGCACCTGCTGCATTGGTGCCGATGAAATTTCCTGAGACACGATTGCCGGTGGTGCCGGCGCCATTGACGGACACGCCTTGATTCGTGTTGCCGGAGATCACATTGCGAGCGCCCGCCGTCGTGCCGCCGATCACGTTGTTCTGCGGTCCGCCGCTGATCTCCACGCCCGAGTAGCTGTTCGGAAGCGACGCCGTGCCTGCGGCATTGGTGCCGATGAAGTTTCCCGCGACGACGTTGCCGTTGGTTCCGGAGTTTGCGATCAGCACGCCTTGATTTGAGTTTCCCGAGACGAGATTGCCTGCGCCTGCAACGGTGCCGCCGATGGTGTTGTTCGACGCGCCGCTGAAAATGCCCACGCCGGAATAAAAGTTCGCGAGCGCCGCCGTGCCGGCAGGATTCGTGCCGATAGAATTTCCAGCGACAACATTGCCCGTGGTGCCGGCACCGCTGAGTGAGACGCCCTGCGCCGAGTTTCCTGAGAGCACGTTGCCCGTGCCAGCCGTGGTGCCACCGACGGTGTTGTTGCTCGCGCCGCCAAAGAGGTTCACGCCGCCCGAAGCATTCGGGATCGCGGCTGATCCCGCCGCATTCACGCCAATGTAGTTTCCTGCGACGACATTTCCGCTGGTGCTTGCGCCGCTGATCGACACGCCTTGGTAGGTATTGCCGGACAAGACATTGCGCGCGGCAGTCGTCGCGCCACCCACTGTGTTGTTTTGTGAACCTCCGGAAATCTCTACGCCAGCCGCGCCGTTGGCGATGGCGCCCGTGCCGGCTGCATTCGTGCCGATGAAATTTGCGGCGACGTTGTTGCCGCTTGAAGTGCCGAGGTAAACGCCCTGGTAGGTGTTGCCGGAAATGACATTTCCTGCGCCGGCCACCGCGCCACCGACCGTGTTGCCCCCGGCGCTCTCATTGATCTCCACTCCGGCAAAAGCATTCGGCAGCGCCGCGCCGCCAGTGGCTGTAAGTCCGAGATAATTGCCGCGCACGAAGTTGCCGCTGGTGCCAGCGCCGCGAATGAAGATGCCCTGCGCGCTGTTGCCGGAGATGATGTTGCGGGCGGCGGCCGTCGTGCCTCCGATGATGTTGCCAGTCGCGCCGCCTTTGATCTCGATGCCGGCAAAGGCGTTCGCCACTGCCGCTGTGCCCGCCGCATTGGTGCCGATGTAGCAGCCGGAGATGGTATTGCCTATGGCCGCCGCTCCCGTGATGAGAATACCCTGCGTGGAGAAGCCGTTGATGACGAAGCCTTTAATCGTCACGTTCACGCCGCTGAGCCGCAGACCGAGTCCGAAGGTGTCAGGCGCGATTTGCAGCGCACCATTGAGCACGATCTCGGGACCGCTGGGATTCGTGTCACCGCCAAACGCCCCCTGGGTGGTGGCGTCGATGGTTGTGTTGTTTCCCGGCGCGGTCATTCGGTCACTCGGCCTGATGGTGAACACTCCGCCGCTGAAATTGGGATCCGTATTCGGAATTTGAAACGTGATGATCGGTGTGGCCGCGGGTGTGTCCGTGACGATGTCGAACGCACGATAGATTGCCGCGCGCAGACTGCCAGGGCCGGAGTCTTTGGTGTTCGTCACCAAAGTCGAGAGCGCCGGGCCGGCGCCATACATCGCGGCCATGCCGTCGCGGTCCGTGCGGCTCAGGAGGCGGTCCTGATTGTTTCCCATCACGTCGATGAACTGCGTGAAACCGGCCTTCGGCGTGATGGTGTCGATGGATGAGTTCACGGCGAAGGCCTTCCGCGAGTAATGCATCACGGAGAGGAAATCGTACGTGCCGTTGTTCGTCGAGGTCGGAATGAGGATGAAGTTTCCATCACCCGCGCCACCGGGGACGTTGCCGAAGTTGATGGTGACAAACGTGTCGCGATTGCTGCGCTGATGCTCGTGGATGAGGCCGAGCGCGTGGCCTGTCTCATGCAGGATGGTGCTACGATTCCAGCTTGAGGAGCCGATGTTGAGCTGCTGCACGCCGCCGATCATGCCTACCGACGAGTTCCCGCCCGACAAGCCAGCGCCGCCGTCATTGATCATGATGTAATTCGCCTGCGCGACGCGGGGGATGAAGTGGATGTTTGCAAAGGCCTCCCACTCGCGCATGCCGTCGAGAAATGCCGCCTGATGCGCGGCGCTTACGTTGGCATTGAAGCTGTAGTAGACATTGCCGCCGGTCCATTTGTTGATGCCGGTCTGCGAGGCGCTGCCGGGCGCGGCGGTGCCTGCGAGCTGGTCACGCCAAAGGCGCAAAGTCTCAACAGGTACGATCATGTCGCCAAGGGTGATCGTGGTCTGCTCTTCCGACACGCTGCCGAGGATGGCGTCGTAGGCGGCAACGGCGCCGGCATTTTGTTTTGGCGGATCAGCAGCGGCGCCTGCGATAGTCGCGATGAAGAACCCTGCGAGGCAAAGTGGGCTGGCACGCATGTGCGAAAGGTGCGTGCGAAAGCGGCGGCGTCCAGCATGAGAATCTGACATGGCCCAGTCAAAGACTTGACACCTCACGCGCGCGCCGGTTTCTAAGTTCATGTCACTCGCCGCGCGAATGTACCCCTTGATGAAGCCATGGCTCTTCCGTCTCGATCCCGAGGTGGCGCACACGGTGACGGTGAAGATGATGCGTATGGCGCATGCGCTGGGGCTGGTGCGGTCAGAGGCCCGAGATCAGGGGGCAGAGGTCAATGTGATGGGGCTGCGATTTCCGAACGGGGTCGGCCTCGCTGCCGGCATGGACAAGTCGGCATCGTGCGTGGAGGCGTGGGGAGCGGTCGGTTTTGGATTTGTGGAGGTCGGCACGCTCACGCCGCGACCGCAGCCGGGAAATCCGAAGCCGCGGCTGTTTCGCCTGCCAGAGCACGAGGCGCTGATCAACCGCATGGGCTTCAACAACCCCGGCATTCACGCGGCGGTGAAGAGTCTCGAGAAGCGGCGCACGAAGGCAATCGTCGGCGTGAACATCGGCAAGAATTTTGACACGTCGAATGAGCGCGCGCAGGACGACTACCTCCACTGCCTGAAGGCGGCCTATCCCGTGGCCGACTACATCGCGGTGAACATTTCATCACCCAACACCAAAGGCCTGCGCGATCTTCAGGGGGAGGAGGCGATCCGACGGCTGGTGGGGACGCTGCGCGAAGAGCAAGGGAAGCTCGGCTTTGAGCACGGGAAACGGGTGCCGATGCTCGTGAAGATCGCGCCTGATCTGGAGGGCATCCAGATCGAGGCTCTGGCGCGTGTGTTCAACGAACTCGCCGTCGATGGCATCATCGCTACGAATACAACTGTCTCTCGCGAGGCCGTGGCGGGGCATCGGCTGGCGGCGGAGGCGGGCGGACTCAGTGGTGCGCCGGTCGCGAAGCGCTCCACCGAAGTGATCAAGGTATTCCGCGAACTGCTGCGCCCCGCCACACCCATCATCGGCGTCGGCGGCATCATGAGCGGCGCGGATGCGTGCGAGAAACTGGATGCCGGAGCGGCCCTGGTGCAGGTGTACTCCGGCCTCGTCTATCGTGGGCCGGGTTTGATCGGTGATGTGCTGGAAGCGATGGCACTTCATGGGAAACAGCCGCCGACTCCATGATCAGGCGCAATCGCCAACATGACCACGAGTCTTGACCGGCCGCGCCGCTCCCCTTATTCTCCTGTCATGACCGCGACGGAGATCATGCATGAGATCGATTGCCTGCCACCTGCTGAGCAGGCCAAAGTCGTCACTTACACCAAGCGCTTCGACACCAGCCGTCAGCTTTCTGGATCAGAGCTTGGCAAGCTGGCCCAAGAGATGATCGAATCGCACGATCCCGAGGAGGTTGCGAGGCTGAAGTCCGAAATCATCCGGGGTTTTTACGGAGACGAGTGACATGCCGAAGATTCGCCGTCGCCAGTTGCCGCGCGCATTATTTGCTCATTTGGTCGATCGCGTCGAGCAGCGGCAGATCTCTTCCGAGATGATCGTCTTGTTTGCCGATTGGTGCTCGCTTGATCCTGAAGTCCCCGACGGCCCGTGGTTCAAGCGCTTCGCAGGCATGATCGTTTGTGGCGAGGGCGCTTTGGTGAAAGCGTTCCTGCTCCCAGGTCAGGTGCCGCACGGCGAAGAGGTTCAATGAGCGAATCTCATTCCTCATCCCGCCGATTGATCCTTGAAACTGGCAACGGCGCGCTGAAGAGTCGCCGCATGAGCGACCTTCCCAAGATTCACGACAAGGCACCCGTGGCAGTTGAACTCGAGCCTGGAGATCACTTTTGGTGCGCGTGCGGGCTCTCAGGCCATCAACCTTTTTGCGATGGCAGCCACAAGGGCACCGGCCTCGGGCCGAAGAAGTTCACATTGACCGAGAAGAAAAAGGTCTGGCTGTGCAACTGCAAGCATTCGAAAAACCAGCCGTTTTGCGACGGTAGCCACAAGGGGCTTGCCTAGTGCGGCATTGCGTTGCGAACTTGGCGCCGCATTGGGTGGCAGGCGTATATACAACCGCGACCCCGGTCAGATGCACTGCTCCCATTATTTTACCCGTCATCATTCTACCTTTCCCCTGGCCGAGATGAATAGAGGTGAAATGATGGCGGGTAAAATAATGGGGACGCAGTGGAGTTTGCGGGCCGCCGGCTGCAACGACACGTTTTTCGCGGAATAGTTTTCATCTCGAAATCTCGAATCCACCACATCACCATGAAGGCCCTCGTTTCATCCATCGCCCTGCTTCTCGTTCTTTGTCGGACCGCTCCCTCACAGGAAATTTCCGTCGGAGGGGACGGCAGCGGACAAAAGAAAGCGGAGCAGGTCACCGCGTCGCTCGTCTCCGAAGTGAAGACTGCCGCGCCGGGCCAGCCGTTTCGTGTCGCGGTGAAGCTGGTGCATGCGCCGCACAACCACACGTATGGCAAGAAGCTGCCTGCGGACGGCACTGGACTGGTGACCACCCTCGCGTGGACTCTGCCAGACGGGTGGAAGGTGGAGGAACTGCCGTGGCCCGAGCCGCACGAGTTGATCTCCACCGGAGGTGTCATGAGCCTCGGGTTCGAGGACACCGTGCATCTGCCTGCGCGGATCACTCCGGCCGGCTCAGTCGGAACGATGGCAGATATCGCGGTGAAAGTCGTGGTGCTTGTCTGTGATCCCAAGAGCTGCACGCGGAAAACGTTGAACACAAAACTTTCGCTGCCACTCGCCGCATCCGCGGAACTTGACCCCACCGCCGCCGAAGCCTTTGCAAAATCGCAAGACGCCGCGGCTTCGAAAAAAAAAACTGAATCGTCACCCGCCGCCGGACAAGACGCGCCTTTGACTGCAGCGGCTTCATCAGGTGTAACCCTTAAAGCATTGCCGCCCAAAGCGGCGGCCCATTCGTTCGGCGTCTATTTGATCTTCGCCTTCATCGGAGGGCTGATCTTGAATGTGATGCCCTGCGTGTTTCCGGTTCTAGGAATCAAGGTGATGGGCGTGGTGCAGCAGGCTGGCGAGGATAAGAGACAAGTTTTGCTGCACGGCCTGGCTTACACGTTTGGAATTCTGATTTGCTTCTGGGCGCTCGGCGCGCTGGTCATCTCGCTGGGCAAGGGTTGGGGCTTTCAGCTTCAGTCGCCGGGTTTTGTCTTTGGCTTGTGCGCGTTCTTTTTGATCTTCGCGCTGAACATGGCCGGCGTGTTTGAGATCGGCGCGTCGGCGATTGGCATCGGTGCGGAGTTGCAAACGAAGCATGGTTTTGGTGGATCATTCTTCTCCGGCCTGCTCGCCACCATCGTCGCCACACCATGCTCCGCGCCGTTTCTCGGATCGGCCCTCGGATTAGCGGTCACGCTCTCGCCCGTGCCCGCGATGCTGATGTTTACGATGATCGGCCTCGGCCTGGCCAGTCCGTTTCTCCTGCTCGCGTTTGCTCCCAAGCTCATCGCCATGCTGCCGCGACCCGGCGCGTGGATGGAGAGCTTTAAGCAGGCCATGTCGTTTCTGCTGTTCGGCACCGTGGCATTTCTCATTTGGGTGCTCACCGGAATGATCGAGGGCCAGCCGATGCTCTTCACGCTTCTCAGCTTCGTGCTCATCGCGCTAGGCTGCTGGATCTACGGACGCTGGTCCCTGCCGCACAAACCGGCGCGCACGCGCATCATCGCCGTCGTGCTGATGCTCGCCGCAGTTGGAGGAGGTCTGGCTTTTGGCTGGCCCAACAGGGATGCGATGGCGGTTTCAAACTCTTCATCGACCACCGGCGGTCTCGTGTGGGAAGTCTGGTCGCCCGAGAAAGTCGCGCAACTCCGCGCGGAGAAGACACCCGTGTACATCGACTTCACCGCGAAGTGGTGCCTCACCTGCCAGGTGAACAAGCGCGTGTATCAGGATCCGGCTCTGCAGGCGCTGTTTGAAAAGAAGAACGTCACGCTGCTGAAGGCTGACTGGACCAACGAGGACGACACCATCAAGAAGGCGCTGGCCGATCTCGGCAAAGCCGCCGTGCCGGTGAACGTGCTTTACATCCCCGCACAAGAAGAGCCGTTCATTTTGCCGGAGTTGCTGTCGGTGGAGAATGTGACGGAAGCGCTGAACCAATTGCCGTGAAGACACGATGGTTCAAAGCCGTGCCATCGGCATGGCTCGTCGTCACTTTCGTCGCTCCCATTCCCAGTCGCTGCCTGTTTGAGCTGGTTTGCGCAGCAAGCCGGGACTGAGCGCTTGCATGTTCGCGCTTCAAATCCTTTAATTGGCCGAGTGAATCCCGACTCCGCTCAACGCCTCATGCTCGACAAGGCCGCCATGGCTGCGGCGATCAGGCGTTTGGCAGAGGAGATCTGCGAGAAGAATCAGGGAGCGGGTCAATTGGCGCTCATCGGCATTCACAAACGCGGAGTGCCTCTTGCGCATCGGCTCGTGGCGGAGATGCGCTCGATGGAATGCACCTCAGTGCTCGTCGGCACCATCGATATCACCCAGTACCGGGACGATCTCGCGCTGATGAAAATGGTGCCGAAGCTGGAAGGCTCCGACATCCCGTTCGACATCGACGACGCGCAGGTGGTGCTTTGCGACGAGGTGCTCTTCACCGGGCGAAGCGTGCGCGCCGCCATCGATGAGCTGCTCGATCATGGGCGGCCCGCTCGCGTCCAGCTGGCGGTGCTCATCGACCGCGACGGGCGTGAGTTTCCGATCCAGCCGGACTACATCGGCCTGCATGTTCAGGTCGGCGCGGCCGAGCGCGTCTCCGTCCGCTTTGAAGAAGTCGATGGCGAGGACGCCGTGTATGTGCAAAGCTCGCCCACTGTGAAATGACGCCACGTAAGGACCTGCTCGACATCGCATCGCTCACGGACGAGGAGATTGAATTCGTCCTCGCAAATGCAGTTCCATTCAAAGACCTCTTCAAGCGCTCGGTGAAGAAGGTGCCCACGCTGAAGGGCCGCACGATGCTCACGCTCTTCTATGAGCCATCGACCCGCACGCGCTCGTCCTTTGAAGTCGCCGCCAGCCGCCTATCCGCCGACGTCACGCACTTTGACATCGAGCTTTCCAGCGTGGTGAAGGGCGAGTCCGTGCTGGACACCGTCGAGACGCTCGAAGCCATGCGCGTGGACTACATCGTTGTCCGCCACAAGCAGGCAGGCATCCCCAGTCTCATCGCCAAAAACACCGCCGCATCCGTCATCAATGCGGGCGACGGCTGGCACGCGCATCCGACCCAAGCCTTGCTGGACGGCTTCACCCTGCGCGAGGTGTTCAAGGACTTGCGCGGCGCACGCTGCCTCATCGCCGGGGACATCCAACACTCGCGTGTGGCGCGCAGCACCAGCCTGCTGCTCCGTCGCCTCGGCATGCACGTCGCCTACCTCGCGCCCGGCTCACTCATGCCGAGAGAAATCCCGTGCGAGATCCCGCAGTTCGGCAACTGGACCGACGCGCTCGAGTGGAAACCCGACGTGGTCTATCTCCTCCGCGTGCAGAGCGAGCGCCTCGACGAGCCCTTCTTCCCCAGCGCCGCCGAATATCACAAGAACTACGGCCTGACCGACGCCCGCGTGCAGATTCTCCGCGAGCGCGGCATATACCTCATGCACCCCGGCCCCGTGAATCGTGGCGTCGAAATCACAGACAAAGGCATGGACTACGAGAAGAGCCTCATCAACCAGCAGGTCGAGAACGGCATCGCCGTCCGCATGAGCGTGCTCTACTGGCTGCGGCCTGGAGCGGAAGGAGGTGCAGCGTGAGCAACAAGAGACTTTACCGTGGCGCATCTGTCGCCTCCGAAGACTCGCCGAAGCTCACGCGCGCAGACGTGCTCGTGGAAGGCGACCGGCTCATCGGTGTCGCTCCGAAGATTGAGAAAGCCGATGGCGCGGAGATCATCGACTGCACGGGGCGCATCCTGATGCCCGCCATGTTCGACATTCACGTCCACGCCCGCGAGCCGGGGCAGGAAGACAAGGAAAACATCGCGAGCTGCGCGGAGGCGGCGATCAATGGTGCGTCACCGGCTTCGTGATGATGCCGAACACCGCGCCAGCCATCGACAACGCCGGTGTGGTGCGCAGTGTCTTGGAAAGCGCGCGCCGCACGCGCATCGGCCCGGGCATCTACACGACGGGTGCGATCACGAAGGGGCGCAAGGGCGAGGAACTTGCCGGCATCGCGGCGATGAAAGCGGCTGGAGCGGTGATGCTCACCGACGACGGATTTCCCGTGGACAATCCGCAGGTGCTCCGTCGTGCGATGGAGTATGCGCGCGATCACGATCTGCCGCTGGCGAGTCATTGCGAGGTGAAGGAACTCTCAGGCAAGGGCTGCATGCACGAGGGCAGCGTGAGCTACGCGCTCGGTCTCCATGGCATCCCCGCCATCAGCGAGGAGATCTGCATCGCGCGCGACATCCGCATCGCCGAGTTCACCGGTGTGCATCTCAATATCCAGCACGTCACCACCGCGCGCGGCATGGAGACGATCAAGCGCGCCAAGGATCGCGGCATCCGCGTGACGTGCGAGATCGCGCCGCATCACCTCATCTTCAATCACGAGGACATCGGCAGCTACGACACGCACTACAAAATGAACCCCCCGCTGCGGACGAAGGAGGACAACGCCGCGCTGCTTCAGGGCCTCATCGACGGCTGGTTCGACGTGATCGCGACGGATCACGCGCCGCACACACCTTTTGAAAAGAACCAGGACTTCGCCAGCGCACCGTTCGGCATCACCGGACTCGAGACCGCGCTGCCCTCGCTTTACGACCGCTTCATTTCCAAAGGCATCTTCGGCTGGGACGTGATCGTGAAGCGCTACTCCGCCGAGCCCCGCCGCATCTTCAAGCTGCCGCCCGTGCCCATCATCGAAGGCGGAGCGGCCGAGTTCATCCTCTTCAATCCCGAGCGCACCACCAAGTTCACGCGCGAGTTCATGAAGTCGAAGAGCATCAACACACCCTTCCTCGACAGTGAGCTGAAAGGAATGGTGGAGCGCGTGGTGTATCGCGGGGAGGAATTGGTGGCGAGATGAGTTACGCCAAACGAACGTTGGTTATGATGTCACATCAATAACAACGTATTTGACAATCCGTGCCAATCCGGCGTTGCTGCGCCGCATGAAATCAAACCCAGGCGGCCAGCTCGCTCCCCATCAGATCATCGGTCGCGATGCCCTCGTCTCCCGGATGTGGAGCATCCTTGAGGGCCGCAGCATCTACATGAACGATCTGCGCCGAATCGGGAAGACGCAGATCATGGTCAAAATGCATGCCGCGCCCGCCGCAGGCTGGACGACCGTCAAATGCGATCTCGGCGGATTTCACACAGCGGCAGAGTTTGCGACGCAGACCTACCGGATGTCCCACGAAGTTCTCGGCACACAGAAAAGAAGTCTTCGCCGCATGGGCGAATTGCTCGGCAAAGCAAAAGGTCTGGAGATCGCAGGCTTGATCAAAATGCCCGACGGCAGCGCCGCTCCGTGGAAAGAAGTTCTCCGTCGCACCTTTGCCGACATCGAAGAGGAGATGACCGCCCTCGGTCCGGACCACCGCATGGTTTTCTTTTGGGACGA
>JANOBO010000126.1:0-15123 GCA_031411695.1 Verrucomicrobiaceae bacterium | reverse complement strand
GCCCGTGTAGGTGTTCAGGCCGCTCCAAGTGGGCGCGCCCGTTGTGCCGGTCACGCTCACATTAGTCACACCCGTGCCGTCTTGAATGACACCGGAGAAGATGCCCGCGCCGGTTGTGACATTGTAAAGGAGCAACGTCGCGGCGGCGGCATTGGAGTTGGTCACGGTGCCCGCGCCATTGAAGGCAGCAATCGCCACACCGCTGGAGAGCCCGTTCAAATCGAGGGTGGCACCCTGGCGCAGATCAAGAGCCTGACTGGAGGCGCTCAGCCTGCCAGTGCCGGTGAGCCTTACCGTGCCCTCATTGATCGTGGTTGCGCCGGTTTGAGCGTTCACCGCATTGATGATGAGTGTGCCCGCACCGTTCTTGGTGAGACCACCCGTGGTATCGGATTGAATGCTTGTGTTAAGGGTAAGCGTATCGGCTGCAGCATCCGTCCGGACGACGATTGCGCCTGTGCCGGCTGTCGAAATGAGGCCCGCTCCAGAGATGGCTGCGCTGACACCGCCGGAGACGAGGATGTTACCGTCGGTGGTCGCGGCTCCTTGATTGATGGTGAGCTTGCCTGACAAAGTCAGGGTCTGCGCGGATGCGATTTTCAACGAGGAGACGGTGACTGCGGCCTGAGAATAGGTGCCAGTGAGCAAGTTGTGTTTAGCGGCCGTCAAGGCGGCTGGCGCGGTTGTGAAGATGGCACCGGCAGCCACATAGCCACCCACCGGGCCGCTCAACACACCTGCGGTGGAATCGGCAAAGTCAGCACCATTAAAGTAAAGGTGGCCGCCGCCTGGAAGCGCCGTCGCCGTCGCGGCAGCCAAGCCCGTGATGGTCACCGTGCCACCACTGCCGCCTGTCGTGCTGAAGTTGACACCTGTGGTCCTGCCGACCGTGCCGAGACTGGTGAACAGCAAGTTCGTCGCCGACGGAGAAACGGTGGCCGCTGTCAGCCTGACGGTGCCCGCGCCAGCCGTGGGAGTCAGCGCGCCGAGAGTTTCCGTAGTGGCTGAGCCACTGAAACCGACAAACTCCAGTATGCCACCCGCTGCGAGCGTGGTGGCGTTGGCGTTGAACACCACGGTGTTCGTGGCGCCCTGGGCCACAATTGTTGAAGTCGTCGCCGCGTTGGCCGATAGGCGCAAGGTCCCGCCGGAGATCGTCGTCGATCCGGTGTAGGTGTTCACTCCCGCGAGCTGCCACGTTCCCCCATCGGTCTTCACCAACGAGGTGGTGTTCGTCACGCTGTTGTCCACAATCGCGCCGTTGATGGTGTTGTTCTGGGTGCTCGTGCCGCCCAAGGTGAGTGTCTTGATGCCAGCGCCACCCGCGGAAATCACCGTCGTCGTCGGCGTGCCTGCCGCGATGATGACCGGCGCGGCCACGGCCTGGTTGGCATTGATCGTCGCGCCGCCCGTCGTTCCCGCGAGATTGATCACCCTCGTCGTGGTCACTCCGGCTACCGTCATCACCTGATTGAGGGTGCCCGCTCCCGTGGTCGGCGTGCTCAGCGTCACGACGTTCCCCGCCACGGAGGCCACCGTCGTCCCCGGCGCAATGCCAGCCCCCGAGATCGTCGCTCCCGGCACGATGCCGTTCGCCGACTGTAGCGTCACGGTCGTGGCAGCAGCAGCATACGCCAGCGCCAGGGGCGTGGTGCCGTTCACCGCCGAGGTTAGCCCCGCCGCCGTGGACGCCGTCGGGGTACCGAAGTTCAACGTGCCCGCCACAGTGGTCGCGCCGAGGTTGATGGTCGAGTTGCTTGCCAGATTGATGGTGCGGAAGTCCGTGATGGCCACCGTGCCGGCCTGGACGTTTAGGGCGCCGTCCAAGGTACCCGCCGTGCTGGAGATTGTCAGTGTCCCGGTGCCGGTCTTGGTGAGGTTGTGATTAAACGAAGTTGCGGATGCGGTGACGTTGCCGCTAATGAGCGTGTTCCCATTGCCGCCGATTGTCATCGTGCGGCTGGCGGTATTTTCAGTGTTGCTCCAGAAAGCGCCCGTGAAGGTGAGCAGACCGCCGGAAAGGTTGTTGGTAAGGGTGCTGTTGTTATTCCCGCCCTGCACCGGCGTGGCACCGATGGTGACGCCATAGCCATTACGGCTGGCGAAGATTTGCGTGGTGTTCTCTTCAAACGCCATCGCGCCCAAGGTCAGCGTTCCAGCGGTGGCCGTGCCGCCGGGGGCGTGATCGACAAAGATCGTCGAGGTGCCAGCTCTTCCGTAAAGGAGCGCATTCGCCCCTCCCGCGAGGACGGAGGGCGTGTCCATGAGCACTTCAAGGATGCCGCCGTTCAAGTCCAGCACCGAACCGGTGGTCGTCGCCACACGGGTGCCCAGCACGTTGGCCGTGGTGATGCGCACCGAGCTTTGCGTGCCCGTGGCGCTGCTGCTGACGCGCAGGCTGCCTGAAAAACCTGCCGTGGTAGATGGCGTCAGTATTAACGTGCCCGATCCGCCCTTCTCCAATGTGCCGGTGCCCGTGAGCGGGCCGGTGAGGATGTAGCCTCCCGAGCCAGCATTATTGCTGGCGCCGCCCAAGATTGAAACGGTCGTGCCAGCCGTCCCTGCGACATCTATGCCGCCGGAGAGCGTCAGGTAGCCGCCCGCGGAGGTGATTCTCGTGCTGACGCTGCCCGCGGCGCCGTTGATGAGGCTCGAAACGGTGTTGTCTCGCACTGAGATGAGCGCCGCGCTGCGGTCCGCGATCGGGCCGAGACCCTGCAAGGACAGACCACGCGAAATGGTCACGCCCGAGCCGTACCCGCCCTCGAGGACGAGCGAGCCGCCACCGAAACCGCGCGTGGCGGAACCGGTGACCAAGATCTGCGATGCGTCCGCCCCGAGTGCCGACTGGTTGCTGATCACCACCGATCCATTGCTGATCGTCGTGGTACCTGTGTATGAATTGGTGGCGTTGGTCAGCCGCAAGGTTCCGCCGCCGGTCACCGTCAGACCTCCAGCACCGATCAACTGCGAGCCAATCGTCGTCGTCATGCCCAGATCCGTCCGGATTAGCCCCGTGGTCAGAGCGAGGTCGCCACCCGTCAGCGTGTAGTTGTCCTTTAACGTCAGCGAGTTCGCCACGGAGCCCGCCGTCAACGTGATGAGGTTCGGATTCGCCAGAAACCCTGGATTCGGAATGGGAGTGAGAAACCGCACGTCATCGATGGCACCCGGAATTCCCACGCTCCAGTTCGTCGGGCTCGCCCAATTGAAATCGGCTCCGCTCCCGGCCGTCCAATCGATGACCGCGCCTCGCGCCTGCATCGACCAGAATGAAAAGCATCCGATCAGCACCGCCGTCACAGGTGTTTTCGCGCGACGTCGAAGCTCACGGAGGATGAAACTGCCTTTGCTCGCCGAGTGTCTGGGGTTGGAATGCGTGTTCATTGAAAAGCGATTGGACTGGAGGGTTGGGCTTGAAAATGCTGGGAGGAGTTCATCACCCTAGGTCAGGCGAAAACAGGAAAATGGCACGCCATCAATGCGGCAGATGCCAGTCGGGAACGGCCGTGAAGATGGGATCTGAAAAATAATTGACCATTTTTTGAACAAACGAAAATGTAACCATGATTGCCTGTCATCCCGCAAGGTTAATGTGCGGGCGATCTCCATTTTCTTTTCCCGTCCTCGATCCGCTAATGAGTGACTCGATTTTCTGTAAAGAACACAGGTCCGCAAAAATCATAACGCCTTGGACCGTCGCGAGTCAGGGCAAACTCGGGGCGGTCACCCACAACGCGCTTGCCCGTCCCGGCCCCCGCCCTACTATCGGCCCGCATGAATCCAAGCAGCCCCACTTTCCTGCCCCCGGCCATCGGCATCATCGGCGGCAGCGGCCTCTATGACATTGAAGGTTTCTCAAACGCGGAGGAGCTCTCGATCAGCACCCCGTTCGGGGATCCCTCCGATAAAATCATGGGCGGCACCTTCGCGGGCAGGCGTGTTTTCTTTCTTCCGCGTCACGGCAAGGGTCACCGCATTTTGCCGACCGAGCTGAACCACCGGGCCAACATCTGGGCGCTCCGATCCCTCAATGTCCGCTGGATCATCTCCATCACCGCGGTCGGCTCACTCCAGGAGCAGTATCACCCGCGCGACATCGTGCTGCCCGACCAGTTCTTCGACCGCACGAGCAGGCGGGAGCACCACACCTTCTTCGGCCGGGGCATCGTGGCGCACGTGTCATTCGCCGATCCGATCTCATCCGGTCTGCGCTCACTTCTTCACGAGGAGGCGGTGAAGGCAGGCAATCGCGTCCACAACGGCGGGACGTATGTGAACATGGACGGTCCTGCGTTTTCAACCCGCGCGGAGAGCGAGACGAACCGCAAGCTGGGCTTTGACATCATCGGCATGACGAATCTGCCGGAGGCAAAACTGGCGCGCGAGGCGGAAATCGCGCTGGCCACACTCGCGATGATCACGGACTACGACTGCTGGAAGGTCGAGGAGGAGCCCGTCACGGCGGATGCGGTCGTGGGGCATCTCATGGCGAATGCGACCACGGCAAAAAAGATCCTCGCAACGGTGATTCCGAGAATCCCTTCGGAGCCATCTTGGCCCGAGCACCGGGCGCTGGACACTGCGCTCTTCACCGACAAAAAAATCTGGCCCGCGCAAACGAAGGCGGATCTCCGGCCGATCTTGGAACGCTTCGCCTGAGAGGCCTCACTCCGACGCTGAAGGAAGCACGCGCACAACAAAGGCACGCGATGCGGCGAAGTATTTCCCGGCGACCCGTTTGACCTCAGCGGGCGTCACGCCTTCGATGATCTTCGGCAAACGCTGAAAATGATCGTGGCCCAGGCCATTCAGCTCGTCCCATCCGGCGCCGTCCGCCATGGCTGTGTTCCCTTGTTGCTGGCGCAGCCAATGGGAGCGCCATGTCGTCTTCGCCCGCTCGATCTCATCTGCGGCCAGTCCGTTTGCGGCAAGGTCCGCGATCTGGATCATCATCTCCTTCTCCGCCAGCTTCACCTTTGCCGCATCGGTGCCGACGTAGAAATAAAAAGCCCCGGCGCCTAAAGCGGCGAAGGCCTGCGCGCCGACATAATAGGCCAGGCCGAGCTCCTCGCGGATGCGATTGAACAGCCGCGAGCCCATGTCGCTACACGCCTCGTCGATCAACGAGAGCACATAGCTGTCGCGCTCCTGCAGGCCGACGGTGCGAAAGCCGATGGCCAACACCGCCTGCTCCTTGTCGAGCCGCCGCTCCCACTCGCCGGACTTTGATCTACCTTCGAAAGCCTTCGCGGCCGCGCCGTTGCGCGTTCCCTTGGGTAACTTGGCAAAGGCCTTGCCCACGAGGTCGCGCACGGCCTTTGCCTTCACATCGCCAAAGACGGAGATGACGCCATTGCCGCCCGTGACGTGTTGCGCGAGCACATCGCGACAACCCGCCACGGTGAGTTTCTTCACTGTCGCCTCCGTGCCCAAAGCCGTGCGCTCATATGGCACGCCGGTGAAAATCTTCTTCCGGCACAGGCGCAGCGCGACCGTCAGCGGATCTTCCTGCTCTTCACGGATGGCTGCGATCTGCCGCTTCTGGATCAGCGGGAGCTGATCTGCGGGCAGGCGCGCGTTCAGCGCGAGGTCGGCGATCAAGTCGAGCCCGAGAGCCTCGTCTCCGCGCATCACATCCGCGCCAAAAATGAGGCGATGCGCATCACCATGCGACATCAGCCCTCCGCCCCGGCTCTCCAGCGTGCCCGCCAGTTCTTCGGAAGTGCGGCTGCGCGTGCCCTTCATCAGCATCTGCGCGGTGATCTGCGTCACGCCGGCGTTTGCATCGGTCTCGACCGGCACGCCCGCGAGGAATTGCGCACGAATGGAGACAAGCGGGAGCTTGGCGTTCTCACCCACGATCAAGGTGAGGCCGTTCGGCAGCACCATGCGCTCGATCTTCTCACAGCGCGCGCCGCCGCCGCCATTCGCTTTCGGCTTCGCCGCGTTCTGCGGCTCGACGATGACGACGCTCAGTCGTTGCACATCGAGGAAACGTTCCGCGACATGCTTGATCCGCGCTGGGGTGAGGCCCTCGATTGCCTTCAAATAAATCGCCGCGAAATCCAGGCTGCCGGCGGTGAGCCAGCCGTGGCCGAGGCTCGCAGCCTGTCCCTTTGTCGTGGTCAGCGAGCGGAGCTGGCCGCCCAGCGTGCTGCGCACCGCCTTGTCGAGTTCGGCTGGTGTCGGGCCTTTTTGTTTCATCCGGTCAATGACCGCAAGCGTGGCCTTCTCCGCCGCCACGACATCCACCGGATCACACTCCACCTCGACGCTGAAGAGCCCGCACTCCTGCGTGGCCCAAGCGCCGGCCCAGATGTGGTGCGCCAGGCCTTTCTTCTCGCGCAGTTCCTGAAACAGCCGCGAGCTGCGCCCGGATCCGAGCAGGAAGCCTAGTACATCCAGCGCCGCCTTGTCCTCGTCCGCCTCACCCGGGATGACCCAGCCGAGTGACAGCCGCGTCAGCTCCGTGGCAAATGTGCGGCTGTTCCTGCGCGGGCCCTGCTGCCGCGGCTCCTCCGGCAAAAGCAGCGGCGCGTACGGCCTGCGCTGCCACGTGCCGAGGTGCTTTTCCACCGCGCCCATCACAGCGTCGGCATCGACATCACCCGTGATGACCACAAAGCAATTGTTCGGCACGTAATGCCGCCGCACAAATGCCACCACATCCTCCCGCTCCACCTGGTCGAACACCTCGCGGTGCCCGATGACCGGCTGGCGCAGCGGATGCTTCCGGAACGCGGTGGCCTGCATCAGATGATGCGCGGCGGAATCGGCGTCGTCGTTATCCATCGCCATCTCACGGCGGATCACCTCCATCTCGCGGACCAGTTCATCTCCGTCGAATTTTGAGTTCCTGACCATGTCAGCCAGCACGTCGAGGTAGCCTTCCATCTGCTCAGCCAGACCGTCGATCCAATAGACCGTGCGGTTGAAAGAGGTGTAGGCGTTCACCTGCCCGCCGCGCGCCTGGATGTCCTGTGAGATTTCCTGCGCCGCACGACGCTGCGTCCCCTTGAACAGCATGTGCTCCACCAGATGCGCGAGCCCCGCACCCGTCCACTTCTCCTCGGAAATGCTGCCCGCCTTCACCCAGATCTGCACGCTCACGAGCGGGTGCGAGTGATCCTCCTTCACGATGACCTCGAGGCCGTTGTCCAAGGTGCGGACTGCGGCGCTGGCAGCAGGGAGCGTGATCGAGTTCGAAGGTTTTGCAGCCCGGGGCTTTGATGCGCCTGCGCGTGATGGGGTGCCTTTCATGAATGCATGTTCTCTCGTCGCCTCGTGCCGCCGGCGGGCAGATAGGGTTTGGTGAAGGCCTCTTCAAAGTCGAAGCCGCCTGCGAAGTCCTCGATGCTGTCGCCGTCGTTCCTTCCGAAATAGGCGCACTCGATCAAATTGTACACGATGGAGCCCACGTCCTCGCCGCGGCGCACGCCCCACTCTTGAAGGAGGAACCACGCCATCGGCCCGAACTCACGCAGTGCATGCTCGCGCAAGCCCTCGAGCAGTTCCTGGCCGCTCACATTCTTGTCCTTGGTGTCACCGCGAAATTTCGTCGCCGCAAAGTGAAGCGCGTCGCGCACGAACGCATACGCCTCGGGCCGGAACCGAGGGTCCAGGGTGATGGCCAGCTCCACAGCTTCTTCAAAAGTGATCGGTTGCCCTGGCATGGATTGGAAAGAGTGCGCCGCTTGGTCCGAGCGGCAAAAAGGGCGGGCAATCTGCCTCATTCCCGTGGCAGGTCAATATCCGCAGCGTCTTTGGGCCAGGACTCTTCCAGTTTCATCTGCTCGATCTCTTCCGCCGACACCGGCACACGCCAGCGGCGCACCATCCATCCGATCAGAAGAACCAGCAGAATGCAGGCGATGAGTCGGGCGGAGCGGCCGGGATGCATGAGCGGGGCAAAAGAAACCCGAAGCCAAGGCCGGCTCTCAGACCGCGCGACGCCGACGGCGGGCCGACACGAGCAATGCCGCGCATCCGATCAACACGGCCCGCGATGGCTCGGGCACGCCGGTGATGTTCAGGGCGCTGAGCTGCGATTCCGCGTCGGGATCTCCATTGGCGACCGCCACATAGTTATCACGCTTCCAGTTTGCGCTGTCCGCTATCACGGCCAGCCACTGCTCCTTTGTCGCGCCTGAAACATTCAGGGCCACCACGTCGGCATCGAGCATGTTCAGGGCAAAGGATCCATTGTGAAAATCAGCGGGATCATCCCCTGAACCCGGATCAGGCAGCGTGACGGCAGTGTTCGCCACTTCGGAGAGACCGGGCGTGATGTTCCCCGTCGCCGAGTCAGATGCATCCTCAAAGCCGGCGTTGTTGTAATCGCCGAGGTCGAGCAGGTAGAGATGATTCACCGCATAGAGCAACGGCAGGCTGGTGTCATCAATCGGAAACACCAAGTCGTCAGCCTCAAAGGCGTAGATCTGATCGCCATTGCCGCCGGATGCCAAACGCAGATATCCGTACTCGCCGACGCTCGCCCCGGTCGGCAGCCCGCTCACCTGCCATGAAAACCCCGCCCCATCGAATCCGGAGCGCATGATGGTGCCTGCCGCGACATTCGAGGTGAACGTCAATTTGATCAGGCTCTCCGATCCGTTGCCGTCCAGATTCGTCGCGCCGCGGAACGAGCTGTCGGCGGAGATCCATCCATTGTCAGTGAAGTAAACGGTCGTGCCTGCGATGATCTGCTCCAGCGCCGCGATCGAGAAAGTGTCGTCGTCGCCCAGCGAATCGCTGTGGTCAGTGTAGCCGATGATGGCGATGCCGCCTGCCGTCACCGCCGCGTGACTCGTGGAAACCGGCAGAAAGAGCGCCACCGCGAGAAGCGCCGACCAGAAGCATGTATTGAAATACGGTTTCGGCGAAGGCGGCGGGAAGTCGTTGCTCATGAATAGTGCGGGATGGTGTGGCGTTGCCAAGTCTCCGCGAGCATGCCCGACAGGAGCAAAACCGTCAACCTCGCAGACACATCGGGTTGAATTTCAACGCCCTACCTGCGAGCGATGCCGAGCAAACGCCGCGAGGCACCGCTGCCGCTCCACCGCGTGGTCCACCATCGGCGCCGGATAACCCGGAGCCAGCGGCCGCCCGTCCGCCGGAGGCACGAGGAATTGATCCGACGGCACGTCCCGCAGTTCGGGAACCCATCTCTTGATGTAGTCGCCATCGGCGGCGTAGCTCTTCGTCTGCGTCCACGGATTCTGAATGCGAAAATACGGAGCCGCATCCGCGCCAGTGCCTGCGCTCCATTGCCAGCCGCCGTTGTTGCTGGCGTTCTCCCCATCCACGAGATGCCGCATGAAAAAACTCTCGCCGAGCCGCCAGTCGCAGTGCAGGTCCTTCGTGAGAAACATCGACACGATCATCCGCACCCGGTTGTGCATGAAGCCGCTGCCGAGCAGCTCACGCATCCCGGCATCCACGATCGGGAAGCCCGTGCGCCCCTCGCACCAGCGCGCAAACGCTTCCTCCGTGCCCTCCCAGCCCATGCCGCGAAATTCCTTGCTGAACTCACTCTCGAACACCTCGGGATGATGCCACAGCACCGCCATGTAGAACTCGCGCCAAGCCAGCTCCTTCAGGTAAGTCTCCATCGACGACTTGGCACCGCCGGAACCCAGACACCGCGCGAAGAGCTCGCGGACCGAGATCAGGCCGAAGCGCAGGTCCTGGCTCAGACGGGAGGTGCCCTGTCCTGCCGGGGGGTTCCTGTGCTGCGCATAGCCACCGAGAATGCCGCTCTCGATGAAGCGGCTCATCCGCTTGCGTGCAGCACTCTCGCCCGGCTCGACAATCGTCGCACTGCACGGCGGCAGCTCCCAATGATCCAGCGTCGGAAGCGGCAGGCTCGTCAACGACATATCCGGCGGCGGACCGAGTGATTCGATTCTCCCATGGGGCGTCCCTTTCGGCAGCGAGAGCCAGTTCCGCGAATACGGCGTGAACACCCGATACGGCGCACCTTCGCCCGTCAGCACTTCATCGGGCTCATGCAGCACGATGTCCTTGTGAACGTGGCATTCAATGCCAAGGCCGGCGCACATCTTACGCACCTTGTCCTCCACCTCCCGGCCGAACGGATCGTAATCGCGATTGAAAAACACGGCTGACGCGCCCGTTTCCCGCACCACACGCTCCAGCTCCACCTCCGCGCGCCCGGCCCGGATGATGAGCCGAGAGTGAAGTGACTCGATGTCTGCGGCTAGCGACTGGATGCAGCCGCACAGAAACTGCTGCCGTGTGCTGCCCGTCCAATCATGCCTGCGCTTCCAGGTGCTGAGCACATAAACAGGGATGACGCGCGCGCCGTCCTGCGCCGCATGAATGAGCGCTGTGTTGTCAGTGAGGCGGAGATCGCGGCGAAACCAATGGATGACGGTGGGGAGGCTCATGAGCGGGCGAATGGCACATTCCATACGCACCGCACCCTGCGGACTGTCCGATGAATCGAGATCAGCCAAACTGCCGGCGCGTCATGCCACGCAGGCGAAACCTCGGTCGATACCAGAGGCCTCCTCACTCCAGGTGTCCTCCTCGGGACCTTCCCCAAACAGCACCCCGATCAATCTCGTGCCCGAGGGGCTGTCGATCAGGTCGGTTTCGAATCCAAGGCTCTTGAGCCAGGCAGTGTCAGCGGCATTCAGTTCGTTTTTCATGCGTGCGTTCCTGTTGAGTTGGGAAAAAATAAACTCTCCTCCTGTCATCTGGTTGCGGAACGAGATTCATCGTCCCGTTCGCGGTGGAATTCGTGAAGCCGCCTTCAAGCGGCCGTGTCTCCGCTCAACTTGCCGCGCACGCCGGAGCATTTGGCTTGCATTCAATGCCTTCGCTTGGAACTCTCGCGCATTCCATGACCGCCCAAGCTCTCATTCTGCTCGCCAGCGTTCTCTGGCTGCTCATGTGCCTGCGGTTTTGGACCATGATCGACCGTCAGAACAAGTGGCAGCGGCATCTCATCGCCATCGCCGCCGGAATCGGCGCGGGAATGATCTACATCCTCGGCAGCATGGTGTGGAGCCTTTTGAAGATACCCTCGAAGCACGACGCGCCCCCGCCCGTCCTCCAGCAGGCGGACGACATCCGCATCGCCCCGCGGCCGGCAAAAAAAGCCAGTCCGCCTTGAGCGCGCCCGCTCATCCCAGCGGCTTGATCAGCACCTTCGAGTTCCGTCCGGTCTTCTCGTATTTTTCACGGCGCGCCTTTGGCAGCACCGCCACCTCGGCCACCGCGTAGCCGAGCTTTTCCTCGAAGAAGCGGAAAGCCTGCGTCGAGAGCGCGAAAATGCGCGCGCAGCCGCGTTGCCGGGCTATCTCCTCGGCAAAGGTCACCAGCTTCTGGCCGTGGCCTTTGTTCTTGTGCGAGCGGCGCACGAACAGGCTGGCGATCTCCGCCACCTTCTCGCCGCTCTCCTCAAAATCATGCACGGCCACCGAGCCGATGGGATTCCCATCGAGCTCGAGCACAAAGAAATCTTTGATCTTCGCCTGCACCTGCTCGCGCGTGCGCGACACGAGCGCGGCGTCATCCACCGACTGCTGCATCATGGAGAGAAGTGCAGGCACATCGGCCGCGCGCGCCTTACGCACCTGCTGGTAGTCATCGGCATGGACCATGGTGCCCACGCCTTCGTTGCTGAAGAGTTCAGCGAGCAACGCCTCGTCCTGCGTGCCATCGACGATGTGGACGCGCGGCACGCCTTCCGCGCACGCCAGCGCGGCGTGGCGCAGCTTCGAGAGCAAATTCACATCGTGGCGCGGATCCTTGCGTTTGAACATTTCCCGCGCGTCCGCCACCGAGAGCTGCGCGATGCGTTTTCCATCTTCAGAGGTCAGGCCGACTTCGGAGACAAAAATCACCTTCGCCGCGCCGAGCGCGATGGCCACCTCGACGGCCACCGCGTCCGAGTTCAGCCGCAGCGTCGCGCCGCGTCCGTCGTAACCGAGCGGCGGCAGCACCGGGATGATGTCCGCCTTCACCATCGCATTGAGCGACACCGCATCCACACGCTCGATGCGGCCGGTGAACTCCTGATCCACGCCGTTGATCACTCCCGCCGGATGCACCGCCAGCGCGTTCGACACGGCGACCGGCATCTCCAGCGCGGTGAGGTCGGCCACGAGATCGCTCGCCTGTCGGGTGATGGCCTCGATGGCGATGTCCAGCGTGGCCTTGTCGGTGCGCGCCATGCCGTCATCGCTGGAGAGCGCCACGCCACGCTGCGCCGCCAGCTCCTGGATTTGCGCGCGGGCGCCGAAGACAAGGACGACCTCGATGTTCAGCGACTGCAGCACCGCGACGTCTTGGAGCAAATTCGAGAACACACCCTGACGCATCAGCGCGCCATCAAACGCGATCACAAACA
This sequence comes from Verrucomicrobiaceae bacterium, assembly GCA_031411695.1. Lineage (GTDB taxonomy): Bacteria > Verrucomicrobiota > Verrucomicrobiia > Verrucomicrobiales > Verrucomicrobiaceae > JAIBCL01. The sequence continues at coordinate 2,741 of JANOBO010000126.1, read as the reverse complement.
CACGCTGCCTGAACTGCGGCACGTAGCGCAGGATGCCGCGCAGGTCTTCGAAGCGTTGCTGGGGTTTGGAGGTGTCACTCGGTTGCACCGCCGAATGTTCATCACGGAACCGCGAAGCCCAAGGGAAAACTCCAGCGTGTGTGAGGTGGAGATGCACTCAATGACTCCAGTCACGGAGTGACTGGACTACTTTCCCAAGCGTCGCCGAAGCGCCTCCTCAGCGCGGCTGCTTGCCAGCGCCGCCTTCCTCCACATCGCGCAAATGAAGATCCAGGGCGGTGCTGGACATGCGGATCTCCCACAGCGAGACCGCCAGCGACCCGATCATCAGCAGCAGGCTCAGCGCAAACGCGGCCTGACCGAAGGGCTGATTGCCGAAGAACAGCAGCGCCATGCTCACCGTGCAGAACATCATGCTCATCACGCCCAGTGTTTGCATCTGCTTGATGATGCCGATGCGCCGCCGCATGTTCGCGATCTGCTCGACCAGCACCGGATCACCCGAAGTGCGCCACGTCGCGTGCAGATTGCGCACCACATTCGCCAGGCCTAGAAAACGGTTCGTGTAAGCCAGCATCAGCAATGAGATCGCCGGAAACAAAAGCGAGGGCGTGGAGAGCGGCAGGTCGGTGAGTTTCATTCGGCGGCATGGTAGCGTGCTGGATTTACTGCGCACCCTGGATCGCGGTGACCTTTGTCGCAAATGCAGGCCGCCTTCGACTTCCCAGCCTCCTCACGTCGGCTGCTACGGGGGCTCCAATTCCTACCGGCTTAATTTCGCCTGCATGTTCACGAGATCCTTCCGCGCTTCGGCCAGCGCGTCGGCATTGGTCTTGTCCATCGCTTCGGGCATCAGGCGGTCGATGATTTCGAGCCGCGCTTTGATCAGCGGCAGATCGCTGCTCGCGGGCTTCTTCGGATTTGAGAGACCGTCTTCGTTCAGATCCTCGATCAAATCCTGGCGCTCCTGCTTCGGGAGCGCGGGATTGTTGATCGCCTCCATCCACACCAGCTCTGCGGTCGGATCCGCGCCGACGAGATTGAGCGCGGCGCGGGCCGCAGGATTTTGCGCGGGCGGCTTGGCGCGTTTTGGCGGACCTGCCAATGGAGGCGGTGACGCGGGATGGTCCTGCACCACGGCGGGCGGGACAAGCGCGCGCGGCGTCTGCTGCGGCGGGGATGGCATGAGTGGCATGGCACTTACCCCTTTCGTTGGCTTCTCGGCGCGTGGCTCGTCGCCGCCACGCTGCCAGAGAAAAATGCCCGATGCTGCGAGGATGCACACGCTGGCAGCCGCCAGCACCGAGGGACGCACGTTCGTTTTCATGGCAGGGGCGAGTGTGTCACCGCCGACGCCAACCGCAAGCGCGGCATCGCGTCACGGCCCCGGCCGCGTCATCACACGGAAGACGTCGCGCCTCGGCCCCTCGCTTGCGGCTGCACTCAAAGCGCCATGAAGATGCATTGCGCCGCGCCCGTGACGTGCGATGAAGCTGCCGACAACGAACGACCATGATCATCAAATCCGCAGAGTTCATCACCAGCGCGCTCGACGTGTCAACGTGCCCGGCATCCGACCTCCCGGAATTTGCGATCATCGGCCGCTCAAACGTCGGGAAATCATCTCTGCTTAATTTGCTCGTCGGCAGGAAGGCGCTGGCGCGTGTGTCGGGCACACCGGGCCACACGCAGATGATCAATTTGTTTTTGATCAACGAGCGCTGGACGCTGGTCGATCTGCCCGGCTATGGCTACGCGGAGGCTGCGAAGAAAATCCGCCAGACGTTTCAGCCGATGATCAGCGGCTACGTGACGCAGCGGCCAAGCTTGGCGCGCGTGTTTGTGCTGATCGACTCACGCCACACACCGCAGGCGATCGACCTCGAGTTCGTCCAGTGGCTGATGAGCGAGTCCGTGCCGATGGCGCTGGTGTTCACGAAAGCGGACAAGGTGACGCCAACCAAGGTGCAGACGAACATCGGGCTGTTTCAACAGCGCATGTCCGAGTGGTGCACCGAGCCGCCGCGCGTGTTCATCACATCGGCCGTGAAGGGAGTGGGGCGGGGGGAGTTGCTTTCGTTCATCGGCAGCGCGCTGCCAGAGAGGTGAAGTGAAGTACTCAGTGCTCGTCGGTATTCACGAGCGCACCGCGCGTGAGCCAAGGGAGCCGGGATGCCCAAGGCCAACCGCTGGACATTGACCACCGAAAGCCTGTTCACCAGGATGATTGGGAAGCCAGACGGACCACCTCGGGTTCGTGGGCGAACAACCGTCTTCCCCCTCACCCCAGCCCTCTCCACGAGGGAGAGGGAGCCTGATGGCGCTGCCGCGCCGGGAGGGGCTGACTCCACCGCCTCGAGCTGAAGCTCGTCCTGCTCCCTCTCCCATGGGGAGAGGGCTGGGGTGAGGGGATCGGCGTGGAATTCAGCCCGAACGCCGCGATTGAAGAAGGTCGTTTTGCGCGGCGGAGTCGGCGTAGTGGGAGTTTGTGAACCCTACCCATACTCCGCCCACCGCACAAAACGATACCGTTGATTTTGCACCACTTGCCGATGGTCGCCAGTTGCTTTTGAACTCCACCTCCAAGGCGGTCACGCCCTTCGCGGGTCTCGCCAGTTTCATCGCCTGGCTGCGTCAGATTGGCTTTCTTGAACAGGCCGCTGGCACCTTGCCCTTCAGCTACGCTTCGCCCAACGCGATCCCCATCGCTCACACTTTCACCGCGTTCTTGCTGTCGGTCG
>JANOBO010000125.1:0-2328 GCA_031411695.1 Verrucomicrobiaceae bacterium | reverse complement strand
GTGCAGTTTGGCAATGGCGAGACGACGCGCATGGAGCGTGCCGGTCTTGCCGAGGGTGAGGAGCTTCTCGGCAACCGGGCGCAACGCCTTGGCCTTGGCCAGGGTGGTGCGGATGCGACGGTGCTCGATGAGGCTGCAGGCGAGGTTGGAGAGCAGGGCCTTGCGGTGCGAGGCTTCTCTCTGGAGTTTTACGCTTTTACGTCCGTGATTCATGGCTTGGGTTATCTCAAATGGGGATTGGTGCTCGGGGGCTGCTCTATTCCTCGTCGTCGGCGGCGTCGGGGATGTGGGAGTCCACCAGCTTGGTGAAGTCCATCGCGTCGGCGTCATCCTCGTCCTCCTTGAAGGTGCCGCTGCGGGCGAGCAGGGACACACCGCCAGGATTCGCCTCGAGCAACGACGCGTCGAGCTTCATGCCGAGAGAAAGTCCAAGCTCGGCGAGCTTCTCCTTGATCTCGGTGAGGGATTTCTTGCCGAAGTTGCGGTAGCGGAGCATCTCGCCCTCGCTCTTCATCGCGAGCTGGCCCACCGTCACGATGTTCGCGTTGTTCAGGCAGTTCGCGGCGCGGACTGAGAGTTCGATTTCGTTGACCGACATGTTGAGCAGCTTGCGCAGCTCCGCGTTCTCCTCGCTCTGCGCCTCTGGGGCGGCTTCAAACTCGACAGCCTTCTCGTCGTAATTGACGAACACGTCCAGGTGGTGGCGCAGGATGGCAGCCGACTGGAGCAAGGCATCGCTCGGGTTGATGCGGCCATCTGTCCAGAGATCGATGATGAGCTTGTCGTAATCGGTGTTCTGGCCCACGCGGGTGCTCTCCACTGCGTATTTCACGCGGGTGACCGGTGAGTAGATCGAATCAATCGGGATGACGCCGATCGGTGTGTCAGGGCGCTTGTTTTCCTCCCAGGTGGCGAATCCGCGGCCGACGCGCACTTCGAACTCGCACTCGAACTTGGTCTTGCGGTCGAGCGTGCAGATCACGAGATCCTTGTTCAGGACCTCGTAGCGGTGGTCTTCCTTGATGTCTGCGGCGGTCACCTCGCCCTCACGGTCGAGCGTGATGGAGAGCAGGCTCGGCTCCTTCTGCTCGCTGTTGTGCTTGAACTTCACCTTCTTCAGGTTCAGCACGATCTGTGTCACATCCTCCAGCACGCCAGGCAGCGTGGCGAACTCGTGCTCAGCGCCCTTGATCTTCACCGAGGTGATGGACGCGCCTTCGAGCGAGGAAAGCAAAACGCGGCGGAGTGAGTTCCCGACGGTGTGGCCGTATCCCTTGTCGAAGGGTTCGGCGACGAACTGGGAGTAGGTTTCGGTGGCGGTTGCCTCGTTTTTGACGAGGCGGTTTGGCATTTCGAATCGAGCTAGACGGACTGACATGTGTTTTGTTTTATTTGGCCGGGTTACCTCTGTGCGAGCATCCTGACAGCTTCAAAGAAACGCAGGAAACAGAGACCGACGGCGATTAGGGGCGGCTCGCGAAGGGTGGGGATTATGGGAGCATTCTCCAGTGATGCAACTGGAAATCCGGCCGCTGAAATGGAAGCAGGCGAGCCCGTCCCGGCTCGCAACATGTCGAGGCCTCCTGCCTCTCCGAACTTCCACCGGCATGAAGGATAAACCGGTGATTGATGTGCGCGGTCTGTGATTCGCCGTTCCGACGCCTGGCGTAATGAATCGCCCCCGGCGCGCGTTCTGTCCGCCTCACTTCCAACCCAATGAACAAACAGATCGCCCTCACACTCCTGTCGTTTGCCGTGCTCGCCGCTGGCGCGCGCGCCGAACTCAAGCTCCCCGCCATCATCAGTGACAACATGGTGCTTCAACAAAAGCAGGCGAATCCCGTCTGGGGCTGGGATGCACCCGGCACCGCAGTCACGGTGAAGTTTGCCGGTCAGAGCAAGAACGCGAAAGCAGGCGCGGACGGGAAATGGACGGTGACGCTGGACGCGGTGCCTGCAAACGCACAGCCTCAAACGATGCGCATCGCGGGCACGACGGAGCGGGAGTTGAAGAACGTTCTCGTTGGCGAGGTTTGGATCTGTTCCGGCCAGTCGAACATGCAGTTTGCCGTACAGAGCACGTGGGACGCCGATCTTGAGATCGCCACGGCCAAGTATCCGCAGATCCATCTCATCACGGTGCCGAACTTCGGCACGCAGGAGCCGCAGAAAGATTTCAAAGGGGAATGGAAGGAGTGCAGCCCGCAGACGGTCGGCGGATTTTCAGCGGTCGGGTTTTATTTTGGCCGCGTGCTCCATCGGATGCTCGACGTGCCGGTGGGACTGATCAATGACTCGTGGGGTGGGAGCGCCGCCGAGGCGTGGGTG
>JANOBO010000124.1:0-27782 GCA_031411695.1 Verrucomicrobiaceae bacterium | reverse complement strand
CTTCGGGCTGTTGCTGCTGTTCTGGTACAGTCGCATTGCTCGCGGCGTGCCTTTTTTTGATCCCGCTGGCGCAGGCGGTGCGCATCGCCGCCGTGCTGCCGGATCAGATTGATGATGCGTTTTCCATGATGAGCCCTGCGCTGCCGAGGCCGCTTTCCGCTACGGCGCTCTGGCTCGGCGGGAAGCCGCGGCCCGTGGAGCCGGAGTCGATGGTGTATGCCAGTGATGAAGGTGGGGGGCGCAGGCTGCTCTTCTTTCCAGCGCAAACCACGCGGCCCGCGCCGTGCGTGATCGTGATTCATTCCGGCGGCTGGGAGAACGGCGGACCTGACGAGTTCCCTGAGTGGAATCATCATTGGGCGCGCGGAGGCCACGCGGTGGCGGCCATCGAGTATCGGCTGGCGCCGCGTTGGAAGTGGCCTGCGCCGCGTGAGGATGTGACGGCCGCGCTGCGATTCTTGAAGGAGCAATCGACCGCGCTCGGCGTGGACGCTGCGCGCTTCGTACTGCTCGGCCGGTCCGCCGGCGGACAGATCGCGACTGCGACTGCCTACACGCTGAATGATCCGGCCGTGCGCGGCTGCATCTCGCTCTATGCGCCGGCGGACATGCCCTTCGCGTGGCGCTATGGTGATGGGGAGGATGTGCTCGACTCACCGCGCCTGATGCGGCAATACCTCGACGGTGCGGCCGATGAGATGCCGGAAAACTATCTCAGCGCGTCGGGCACGCTGATCGCACACGCTGGATGTCCGCCAACGCTGATGGTGCATGGGAACCGGGATATCCTCGTGTGGAACCGGCAGAGCCAGCGGCTCGCGGCAAAGCTCGTGAGCGTGCAGGTGCCGCACCATTACATCGCGCTTCCGTGGGCCACGCACGCGCTCGATTATCCATTCAACGGACCGGGCGCGCAGCTCACGCGGTATGCGATTGACCGCTTCCTCGAGCACGCCTTTCGCTAGAGACGCAACGATTTCAAGTGTCAGTCGGCGACGTTCATGCGGAGCGCGCGGCCCACGGATGCGACGGCGCGGTGAGCGACGCCATACGCACGGGCCAGACGCGGAGAGTAATTTTTCCGTGAGGTGATCAGCAGCGCCTGACAGCCGCCGTGTGAGATCATCTCGTGATGGTGCGTGCCGGGCTCGGAGTGCATGAAATCCCCCGCGCACATGGAGCGCCCGTCAATGTTGGCGTCGCCGGAGAGGATGTAAAAATCCTCCGCGCCCTGGTGATCGTGCGGCGGGAACGATGTACCCGCATCCACCGAGACGAGCACGATGGCGTAGTCGGGAGACGCGGCGGACAACTCGCGGATGCGCACGCCGGCATACGGCGTGGGCGTCCACGGCAGCTCGCCGCCCTTGATCAGCGCGGAGATGAGCGCAGGGGGCGGCGCCGCTGCGACCGGCGGGCGGTCGCTGCTATGAATCGCGGCGAGAATGCGCGATTTCAGCTCGGCAGGCGGTGCGGGGCAGGCTGGCGCTGTGGCGAGCGTGACCGCAGCCACGAGATCGCGATAGTCGGCGGCGAGGTTCGCGGCTTCGCTGTGGCGACACGTCATGCAGGTCGCGAACTCAGCGCTCTCGGCCTCGCTCAACGTGCCGAGCGCGTGACGCATGGCGAGATCATCGAGCGTGTCTTCTGGGGTTGGTGGTGAAGGGTACGCGTTCATGGTTGGTTGGAGTCGATGGAGGACAAGGAAATCTTCATGCGCGCCATGCCGCGGCGCACACGGCTTTTAACGGAGCCGAGCGGATGGCCGAGCCGCTCGGCGACCTCCTCGTAGGTGAGCCCGTATAGATACGCCAGCTCGAGCGGCGTGCGCTGGTCCTCCGGCAGGTCGGCCAGCGCCTTCCGCACCATGGCGGCTGTTTCTGCTGACACCATGTGGTCGTAGGCGCTGCCGCAAGCGACCGCTTCGAGAGCGGGCTCCGCCGCTGCGCGCTCCATCGCGGCGTGATTCCGGGAACGTGCACGGAGACGGTTGATCGCGGTGTTGCGCGTGATGGTGATGAGCCACGTGGCTGGCGCGCCGTGCTCCGCCGAGTAATGCGCCGCGCGGTCCCACACTTTGATGAAAACTTCCTGCAGCACGTCATCCGCCTCCGACGCGTCTGCGAGAACGCGGAGGGCGATGCAGCGGAGGGCGTGGCTGAAGAGGTCATAAAGTTGCGAGAGAGCGTCGGCGTCCCGGCTGGCGATGAGCCCCAGCAATTTCTCGGGAAGAATGTGATATTCGTCGGGCGTCTGGGCCCCTGGATCTGCGGACATTCGGTGAGGGATGGAACAGACCTTTGCATTCGATTACACCGCGACGCCAGAAGCGGATTCACCAAAATGAACCCACTGCTTTGATTCCTCGAAGTGAGTTTTCGTTGAAGTGAATCCGGCGACGGGGTTGCGGGGTAGCTCTGTTGATGACGAATCGTACTTCACACAAATGCCGTAGGGCCAGATTCAATCGCCTCGCCGAATTGGGCGCGGCGGGATACCAGCCCCGTGCATGAAACGAACGCGATTTACTCTCGTCCGACAAACCGAAACCCCAAAACACCATGAAACCAAACACACACACCAAGGGCCGGAACGGCCTTTTCAAATCTGGCGTGAACAAAGCAAAGATGGCAGCAGCCGTCTCACTTGCCGCGCTCACGCTCATCGGAACCCCTGAGACCCGCGCGTCGAGTCACAGTGATGCTCCGCTCATCAAGCTCGATCCGCAGGCAAACCTGACGGACGTGTATGCCTTTGTGCGGCAGCGCACAACAGGCGAGCGAGTCCTCGTCGTCTGCGTCAATGTGCGCCCCTTCTCCGAGCCTGGAGACGGTGCCATGTATGAAGCATTCTCCTCGGATGTGCTCTACAGCATCCATATCACCAATCCAAATACCGGAGCCGAGACACAGCGATTCGACTTCCAGTTCTCGACGCCATCGGTGGTCGGCGGAAACTACAAAAACACGAACACCATTCTCCGCTACGGACGCGGCACGGAGATCGGGCCGATCAACACGGTGGGTGACGCTAGGCAGAACTTCACGCAAAACTACGTGGTGTCCCGCTATGCCGGCGATTTCCGCTACTACCTCGGTGGCGGCACGCAGACACTGCTGGTGGCTCCTCCGAACGTGGGCATGAAAACGACCCCGCTTTACAACGACGCCAATGGTCGTTCGATCTCGGGTGCCGCAACTACCGGAGCGCTCGATCCCTACACGCAGCAGACGCTTTACACCCTGACTGAGCCTCAGGTGACAACCGGCTACACCGTATTCTGCGGACCCCGCGAAGACGGATTTTTCGCGGACACGCCAGCCATCTTCGATCTGCTCGCTTCACGCATTCGTGACAACAATGGGAATCCCAATGATGGCTTTGGCCAGGATGGCGGCGGCCACGACGGATTCAAGGGCTTCAACGTGCTGCAATACAGCATCGTCATCCCGATCAGCTCACTGCCGACCTTCAGCTACACAGGCGCTCTCCAGCCCGTGGGCACTGGTGTGGGCGTGTATGCCTCGACCAGCCGCCAGCGTGTGACTTACCGCGCATCCGTTGGCGCTGACATCAGCCAGGAAAACTTCGTGCAGGTCAGCCGCCTCGGGAATCCGCTCTTCAATGAGGTGCTCGTCGCGCTCGCAGGCAAGGATGCCTACAACCGCAGCAGCCCCGTCAACGACGCCACCACCTTCGCGACCTACGCGCAGAATCCTGAGCTGGCGGTGCTGATCAATGCTGTGTTTGGCACCAGCTTCCAAACCACGGGACGAGCCGATCTACAGGCGATCTTCATTCCTGATGTGGTGCGTGTGAACACCTCGACGCAAGCCGTCAGGGTGTCCGGCGACTCCGGGTTTAATCGGCTCAGCTTCATTGGCGGCGACACCATCGACAACGGTGCCGGCACCCAGATCCCTTCCGGCTGGCCAAACGGGCGTCGCTTTGGTGACGATGTCGTGGACATCGCGCTCACCGCGCTCGCCAGCGGCCCGACGTTCCAGACGATCACCGTGGTCGGGGACAACGTGGCTGCGAACGACAAGGCGTACAATCGCGTGTTCCCGTATGGCGGCACGCCTCATGCCGGCCCTCGCCACAGCAAGGACTCCGGTCCGAACGTTGGCTTCTAATTCCTCAAACCCTAACGCTGCGAGTGCCGGCACACTTGATGTGCCGGCACTTTTACGTTTCGCATCCTATGAACCAGAACCCTGTCCCCAAGAAACGCGCACGCACTTTCGGCCGCCGGTCGTTGCTCGTATCACTTTTGTTGATCGCCGCGTTCGTGACGTATGTGGTAACGCGATCCAAGACGCCTGCACCCGTTGCAATGAACGCGCCGGTGAAGGTGCCCACATGGGAGCAGCTCATTGCCGCACTTCCGAAAATACCGGGTGCCACTGAAACGGGAAAGCTATTGGCGAAGACCATCGACAGCGTGCGTATATCTCCCGGAGTCTCAGCATCGTGGGTTCTGATCGGCGACATCTTAGCACAAGAATACCGCAGCTCGGGAGACAGCGCCTTTCATGAACACGCGGAGGCGATCTACCGTCACGCGCTGGCTCTCGACGCACGGAACGCGGAGGCCATGACCGGCCTAGCGTGGGTGTTCGGCGGCAGGCACATGTTTGTGGATAGCCTCGAATGGGCGCGCCGCGCGTTGGAGATCGACCCTAACAACCAGGCCGCCTATGGCATCAGCGGTGACGCAGCCTTGGAGCAGGGAGACTACGATCTCGCGTTCGATCATTACCAAAAGATGACTGACTTGCGGCCCGACCTCTCCTCGTGGAGCCGTGGCGCGCATCTGCTCTGGGTCACAGGCAGCACCACGAAGGCAATCGCCCTCATGCAGATGGCCATCCGCGCAGGTGCGCCTTTTGCTGAAAACACCGCATGGTGTCGCGCAAAGCTGGCGATGATGTTTTTCAATGACGGGGCGCTCCTTCCTGCGGAGCAGACCATCGGGGCCGCCCTCGCATCAGCGCCAGACAATGTGCATGTCCTTCTGGCTGCGGGCAGGATCGCAACCGCGAGGAACGACGTCGCGGCGGCGGAGGCGCATTACAAGAAACTGTTGGAGAGAGGTCCGCATCTGGAGGCTCTCGTAGCGCTGGGTGACCTGCATCTGAGTCGCGGCGAAAAGCCGAAGGCGGAGGAGTACTTCGAAAAGGTCGAGGCGCTGCACGTGTCCAACGTTGCCACCGGCGTTCACGACCACACGATCATGGCCAAGTTTTATGCCGATCACGACCGGCGTCTGGACGAGGCCCTGCGCCTGGCCGAACAACACAAGCTCACGCGCAATGTGCAGGAGGCCGATGTCCTCGCGTGGGTCTGTTTCAAAAATGGCGACCGCGCGCGCGCCGTCGAGTTCATGAAACTTGCGCTCAGCAGGAACACGCCGGATCCGGAGCTGGAATTCCATGCGGGAATGATCGCCGCAGAGGCCGGCGACGTCGTGTCGGCGGAGAAACATCTCCAGCGAGCTGTGGCGTTGAATCCCCGCTTTCATCCTCTCCTCGCGGACGTGGCTGCAAAGAAGCTCGAACAAGTGATCGCCCGGCCGACTGCGAGTGTGAAGGGGAACTTGGTTCCCTCGAAGCCCTGAGTTGTCAGCCTCACATGCTGCCTTCGGTGAATCAGCGAAGCCTGATCCATATAGGATTTGAGTATGACAGCAGGGTCAACGGGTTCCCGCACGGCGAGGGTCGAGCCGGTGTTGCGGAGGTAGAACTCCAAATCGTCGATTCCTCTCTCCGTCAGTAAGCCTGGCCAAAGACGGACCCTTTCTCTCGATCCGGCCGCCGAGTGAGGAGGGTGATCGGCGCCATCTTGCCGCAGTGAGACGCGGCTTAACCCAGAGTCTGGAGGGTCTTCCGGCCGCGACCTTTTGTTTCGGGGTCGTCCTTCTCGCGGTTCGGCATCGCGAGCCCTTTCTCGAGGAGCAGTCTCGCTTCCTTCTTCCTCCCCATCTGCGCGTAAGTGCGGCCGAGCTCAATGTGGTGGATCAGCCGGTCGGGCTTCAAGGCGATTGATTGTTGGAAACACCGCGCCGCTTCCTCATTCGATGCGGCGGGCAGCTCTCCGTAAACGAGCTTCGCCACCACGCGCGTCACGCCGCTGATGTCGGCCATGGCTTGGTGCCAGCGGCCGAGCATGTGCCATGCATAGTCGCTCCTGGGGTCCAGCTTCACAGCTGTCTCAGCCGCTAGTTTGATGCGGCGGGAGGCCTCCACGCTCTCCTTGTTGCCCAGCAGTGGCGTGAGCTTTCCGAGGCAGATGGCCACTGACAAATGAGCGTCGCACAGGTTCGGAGCCAGCTTCACCGCGCGCTCGGCATAGGCGAGCGCGGTGCGGCCCGACTGAAGCTGAGCCGCGCCCGACGGGAGGTCGGGCATGCGAAACACATACTGCCGCGCGATCTTCACGAGCAGCGCGGCATTGCCCGGGTCCAGCTTCTCCGCAGGCAGGTAAAATTGGAGCGCGGCGGCGGGCTTGTACTCGGCGTCAAGTTTGTCTCCCTCTCGAATGAGCTCGGCGAGATTTCCAAAACAATTTCCGGCGATGAGTGCCAGCAGGGTGATCCGAAGCGCGGCTCTCATGGCTTGATGAAGCGGTAGTGGGACACGATCCATTCCTCGCCGTCTTTGTATCCCCAAAGCTCGGCGCAGGCGAGGAAGAAGAGACGCCACCAGACCCACCAGCGCGTGACTTCATCTGCCCCATACGTTTTCGCAAAGAGCGGCAAAATCTCCGCCTTGTGCGCATCCATGTTCGCCAGCCAGGCTTCGCTGGTCCTCGCATAATGTCTGCCGCTGACGCGCCAATGATCATCGATGCGGAGATGATCCTGGAAGTAGAGCAGCAGGTCATCACTCGGCATCTGGCCGCCGGTGAAAAAGTACTTCGCCATCCAGTCATCATCGCCGCGCACCTCGAAATGGTAGGCGTACTCCCGGTGTGTGAAGATGTGGACGAAGAGCTTGCCGCCAGGTTTGAGCCACGTCGAGACGCGATGCAGCAGCTCCTGGTAGTTCTTCATGTGCTCGAACATCTCGACCGACACACAGCGGTCAAAAGCGCCTGCGCCCGCGCCTTGAAAGTGGATCATGTTCGCGGTGATGATGGTCAGGTTCGTGAGTCCCCGTCGCGCGGCCTCGGCGTCGATGAATTCTTTTTGCGTGCGGGAATTCGACACGCTGGTGATCCGCGCATTCGGATAATGCTCGGCCATCCAGAGCGAGAGCGATCCCCAGCCGCAGCCGAGTTCGAGAATGTGCTGTCCGTCCTGCAACTCCGCGCGCTCGCACGTCAGCTTTAGCATCGCGGCTTCCGACTCATCAAAGGTCGTGCTTTCGTCCGGCCAGTAGCCTGAGCTGTATTTCAAATGCTTGCCCAGCACGAGCTGGTAAAAGCGCGTGGGTACTTCGTAGTGCTGCTCGTTTGCCTCATCGGTCGCGATGGCCACTGGCATCTCCTTCAGTCCCGCCACATGCTTCGTCAAAGCAGCGCGCTGAGCCTCGACGTTCGGCATTTTGTTTTCGCGCAGGGTCTCCGCTAGCCGCTGCCGGATGCCAATGCGGATCATCGCATCAGGCAGGACGTTTTTGGCGAGGATGGCGTTGAGGGTGCTCATGAGAATGGTTGGACGCTGTGTTGTTCGACTCGCGGCCCAGTTTGGATTCAGAATGTTCCGGGTATTCAGGTCAGGCAGGGCTTCAGGCGAAGCAGTTGGTCAATTTGTGATCGGAGCCGGGCCGCCTCCTGAATCTCTGCGATAAACCGTGGAGGCAGTCTGCTTGTTCCGCAGGCAGCTCCGAGAAGCGCCCCAACGACCGCGCCGCGATGGCAGTTGTCGCCGCCGACATTCGTGTTGGCGATGACACCAGCCTCGAAGTCATCCGCATACTTCCAGGCGAGATAGAGCGAGGCTGTAAATGCATCGGCAATGTAGCAGGCTGGACTGACTCGACGTCCGATCACGACTTCATCAGGCTCCCGCGACCACAGCTCGGCTTTGCGTTTGGAGAACCAGTCCGGCCCATGTTTGAAAATGGCCTCGCGCAGATCGGCTCCGGTGGCGACGGCACAGATCATTCGCGTCAGTGCGTCGCCTGCTGACATCACCTCCTCGCTGCGATGGGTGAGACCGATGTGTTCGCGCACTGCTGCTCGTGCGGCCACCAGGTCAGCGGCAAAGAAGGAGCAGAGGATTCCCACATGCGCGAGGCCTCCGATGTGGACATCGCTTCCCGCGCACTTTCGAGGGGCGGCGCCACGAGCGTAGGCGGTGAAGAACTTTCGGTGACACTCTTCGACGTAAGTATCGCGGTGCTGCCCCGGTGTGAGCATGAAGTGAATGTATCGCTGGAGATATTCGTCCGCGTCGTAGCCGCCTTTTGCGATGAGTGACTCAATGAGCACCCTGGCGAGCTGGAGATTGAGGGTGTTTTCGCCGGCGCGCAGGAACTGGTGATAGTGAATACCGTGCCGCCCCCAGTATTTGGCCTGCTCATGCAAGATGTCGCCGCGCTCGTTCAGCGGTGTGTAGTTCGAGCGCCAGAGGATGCTGCCGGCGTGTGGGCTTCGTGGCTCGAGGTAATTGCGCACCACACCGTAGTCGTGGTGCATCGCGGCGCGGTCGTAGTACCAGTGAACCGGCATTGCGAGCGCGTCGCCGATGAAGGATCCCCAAACCACCCCCGCGACTCCATCCAGTCCATTATTCATCAGTCACTCCCGACGCGCCGGCAGTAGCGCAGTCGGTGTGGAGGCACGGCCCTTGAATCCACCAATCGGCAGGTCCACCGCTCGGAATCCTCGATTGATCTCGAGGCCCATCATTTTCCAATGGTGAGCGTGCAGATCAAAGGGCGAGCGAATTCTCTCATCGAAGTCCGTCGGCCACACGATGCCGCCGATGGTGCGGAAATCACGAAACGTCACATCGACCTCCGCGCCGCGCGTGCTTTCCAGGCCGTTCAAAGTCATGCGCACACGCCGCAGCATTTTGTCGGCTCGGTCGATGGAGAGGATCACGCGATCTTCATCTGCCATTCCAAATCCCGGCCTCAACACCGCAAGAACCTGATCGCACACTGCCTTGTCCACGACGGCTTCCCCTGCCGATGTGATCACAACACCGGACCGGTCGAAGTAAAACGGGCCAAGCAAAAACAACGTGTAGGCATCAGCCACCAGGGCAGCGGCGCGCCTCGCTTCTTCGTCGGTCGAAAGTGCGCCGTTATAGGCGACGGCGATTTTTCCCGGCGAGCGCAGCACATTCTTTGTCCCCGCCGATCCCGAGTGAGCCTGGGCGACGGTCCGCGCATTGAGCAGCATTCGTTCCTCCGAAATACCACGAAACGATCTGTCCACGAGCACGGGCTGGAAGCGCGGCCCGATGGATGCCCATTTGCCCTCGTAACGAACGCTTAGATCGCGAACGTTTTGGAAGGCTTTGCCGCCATGCGCCTGCTGCGATGCAGTGAGGAGAGCCACAGCATTGGAATCCGATCGCTTGATGTCGCGAGTTGAAATTTGCGAGGATCCGCAAGCGGTCAGCAAAACCACCAGCGCAGTCAGCGAGCATTGTGTGATGAGTTTCATCAGGGTTGCTTGTCGATGCGGAACATCACTTCATTGCGCCGCAGAAAGGCGGGCGTCCACGGCGGATCGTAGTAGGCGAAGACAGGCTCGCCTTGTCCGACGATTTTCTGCGCGTCGAGCCATCCCTTGAGTTTATCGATGGCGGTCTTCTCGTTTTCCGTCGTGCGGCTGCCACTGAAGCGGAAGACCGCGAACCTCGCAGCCTCGACTTTGCCCAGGGTCACGGTGTCGCCAGCCGGCTTTGGCACACCTTTCTCCACGGCCTTCTTTGGCATGATGAAGCTCATCGTTTTCTTTTCCTTTGAGGTGTTGATCAAGACCGGAGAAGTCATCTCGATTTTCTCGGTGCCTTCATTGCTCCCGGTGATGAAGCGGAACAACTGGCCAAAGCCGCCGTTCATCCCGTCATCACTCATCGGCGTGGTGGCGACGGTGAGCGTGGGGTAGTCTCGGATCTCGAACTTTGCGTCGCTGCGCACGACGTCGTATCTGGGGGTCTCCGTGGCGGCGCGCGATGTGCCGGCAATCCACGACGATGCGATGACTGCTGGTAACAGCACGAGGAGCGTCATTCGGTTCTTCATCATCAAGGGTCTGCGGGCAGTCACTCGCGGTGCTGGGGAACCTTCGTGAGGCGGCTGGCGTCGTAGCCCTGCTCCTCCATGCGTTTCAAAATGCCGCGGTAGGTGGCATCATCGAGCGTGGTCTTTCGGGTCAGCACCCAGCCAAGCTTGCGCGAGGGGTATCCGATCACGGCCCATCGGTACTGCGGATCGAGATCGATCACGAGGTAAGGCACGCGGAACGGCCACACAAACTGCACGCGCCACTCTGCGTTGGTCTTTTTGTCATGCACCCAGGCGAGGGCCTTCCATTCCTCGAGAGGTGCATCGAGCGAGCCACGTCGGAAAAGGAACGTGTTCTGGATGCGACCGTCCGGCATCAGTGCGTAGCGGTCCACCGTCCCCACCTTCCCGTTTTCCAACGAGTAAGGAATGTTGGCGAACACATGCCAGTCCACCATGAAACGGGGCAGGTCCACCTTGGCCACCGTCTTGAGCGGCGGCTTGGAAGGCGATGTGCATGACGAAAGCAGGGCGACAAACGCCGAGGCGATCCATGACGAGACGATTGGGAGTTTCATGATGTGGATGTGAATTCAGTGGCTGGCGCGATGTGCTCCCATGCGGCGCGTTCCCGCTCCGCGTCAGCGAGTTTGCGGCGCAGTTTGTCGTTGGCATACCTGCCGAGCACGAGGCGCAGCGGCGGCGTGTCTGACTCGACGGCTGCGATGATGGCCTCCGCCGCCTTGTCGGGATCGCCGGGTTGCTTGCCGTCCATCGTTTCGAGCAAGCGCATGAATTTGCCGCTCGTCCTGTCGTAATCGGCGATGGAGCTCTCCGCGCGGCGCAAGGAGCGACCGATGAACCCGGTGCGAAACGGGCCAGGCTGCACGATCGTGACCTTGATGCCAAGCGGCCTGAGTTCCGCAGCGAGAGATTCCGACACGCCTTCGAGCGCCCACTTCGTCGCGCCGTAGATGGAGAAGCCCGGATAATTGGAGATCGCCGCGGCGGCGGAGATGTTCACGATGTGACCGCGGCCTTGCGCCCGCAGAATTGGCAGCGCGGCCCGAATGACCCGCAGGGCGCCGAAGAAGTTTGTGTCGAAATTCCAAGTCATCCGCTCGTCGTCGATTTCCTCGAAGGCACCGACGGCAGCGCAGCCCGCGTTGTTCACCACGATGTCAAGCCTGCCAAACGCTTCCGCAGCGTGCGCGACCACGCTCTTAACCTGCGCGCCGTCCGTGACGTCAAGTGCGAGCGCGCGGCATGTCTTCGGAAAACGCGCGGCGAGTGAGCCAAGATCTGCCAGATGACGTGCCGTGGCGATGACGCGCTCCCCACGAGAGAGCACCGCAGTTGCGAGCGCGCGACCCAGGCCGCTCGAGCAGCCTGTGACGAGCCAGGCGCGCGTGGATGCACTTGAGTCCGTCATCGCCATTGAATGCTCAGGATGTCTTCTCCGCGTAACGGTCGAAGCGGTTCGAGAGGATGAAAAACGTTGGCGCCCACAGTCCGACGAAGATTCCGAACCGCTCGGCGTGAGCCTGGGTTTCCGCGTCCGACCCGCCTGTCATGAACCAGATGGCGATGGAACCGATGATCGAGGCAAAGCCAAGGAGAAAGCAGAGATTGCTGAGTTGTTTGAGTTGTTTGAGTTGAGTTGGTTTCATGGCGTTTGTGTTTTGGTGAGGGAGCGCCCGCCCGGCTGGGTGGGCTATTCGCCCGAACCGACGATGCGGACGCCTGGAAACAAGTTTATTTATTGTGGATGCCGCGCGATGCGCCCATGGTCCGGGAAAATGGACGTGGATCCCGAGAAGGAACTTGAAGCCGAGATCGCTCTCATGCGGCAGATCGCGCAGGGAGACCAGCAGGCCTTCGGCTTGCTCTATGATCGCTTCTCAGGCATTCTGTTTTCCACCGCCTACCGCGTGCTGAACAATCAGGAGGCGGCCGATGATGTCCTCCAAGATGCCTTCACCCAAATCTGGGAGAAGGCCCCGCAGTACGATCCGGCGAGGGGAAAGCCACTGACATGGGCCGTCACGCTGACGCGCAACCGCGCCATCGACCGCCTGCGCTCCATCCAGCGACGCAGCCGGTTGCAGGATGATCTGCAGCGCGAGTCGGAGGTCTTCGAGCACTTCGATGACCGGAGTTCACTGGATGCGGTCACTTCCGCCGAGACCAGCAAACGGGTGCGGGATGCTGTCAAAGAACTCCCGCCTGACATGCGGGAGGCCATCGAACTCGCTTTCTTCGGCTCGCTCAAGCAATCGGAGATCGCCGAGCGCCTGAACAAGCCGCTCGGCACCATCAAGGCGCGCATCCGACGTGGGATGATGAAACTGAGGGACGTTCTCGGGCCGGACTTGTGACGCGCCGCGCCTACGCGGCAGCAGGGTCGGCCAGCTCGCGCTCACGTGCCACGAGCCAAAGCGGCCTGTCCTCGTCGTCACGGATCGGCGTGATGGCGATATCGACCCAATAAGGCGTGCCGTTCTTGTGATAGTTGAGGATGGTCTCGCGACACGGGCGGCACTGGCGCACCTCCCGGCCCATTCGTTCCACCGTCGCACGATCCGTTTTCGCGCCTTGTAAAATGGGGCCGAGTTTTTTTCCGCGCAGTTCATCGAGCGTGTATCCGCACATCGCGCTGAAGGCGGGATTGATCCACTGCACGAGTCCATCGGGGCAGCACATCACCATGCCCTCCGGGGTGAGATGCTGCGGGCGGCTCGCGGCCACGCCGACAACGCGATCCCGCAGCCCAGGCGACGGCGCGGCTCCGCCTGCGCTCTGGGTGGCAAGGGTGACGGCCACTGCGACGTTCGACAGCCGGCACACACATTCCCGCGTCTCGTCGTGGAACTCGAGCACGAGTTCAAATTCATCCCGCTCCTGCTCCGTCATGGCACCGGAGACATAGAGGGCGGCCTGGTTTTCCAAAAAGTCGGTGAGCATGTTGAGGTGGAGTTTGGATTGCGGGACCGGGTTCGTCCAGACGCTATACGGCGATGTCGGGTGAGCGGATGCCGGCCGGGGCTGACTTCTATTTTCCGCGCAGCCGCCCGGCCAGATCGCCTGCGTAACCTGCCAGCTCGAGAAACGCGCGGCCGATGATTTCACCACGCGCGTCGAGCACATCACACGCGCCCTCCCAATACGGCAGGCCGGAGACAGCGCCTCCGTGCTCCTGCGCATCGTGCAGCGGGCGCAGCACAAAGGTTTGCCCTTCCGCCTCGATGCGCGCGCCGATGGGATACGCAGCCTTTGTCTGCGGCGAGGTCCAGGTGCGCGTGGTCGTCCAGGTGAATTGCGTGGCGTCTATGTGACGCACTGCTCCGGTTTTGTCGATCCACGCCAGCGTGGTGCCGGCGGGATCGCTGGTGCCGTCCGCGCGTCGCATTCGATACGCCATCACCTCGCGGCCATCGTTGAGCTGAAGGCTGGCCCAATCCCAACCGACCTGGCCTTCATCGAGCTGACTGCTGCTGAACTCATGATCCATCCACGCCTCGCCCTTCACGTCGTGCTTTTGATCCGCCACGCGAATGCTGCCGCTCACATCGAGTCGCGGCCAGGTGAGATAATGGCTTGCCGCGCTTGGCGATGAGCCTTTGCGCGACACTCCGTCCTTGCCGAAGACGACCAGCGGCTTCGTGGCTTTCAGTGTGAGCGTGAGCTGCGCTTCATTGCGAATCGTGGAAGCGAGCTGCAACTCATCGCCGATCATGCGCAGCGACCAGTTGCCATTGCGCACGTCGAGAGTGGTCGTGGATGCGGCGGCGTCCCAGCCTTCGCGATTCAGGCGCTCCTCGTGGATGAAGGTCTTGCCGTTCGCATCCAGCAGCGCGCAGTGCGCGAGGAACAACGGCTCGCCTTTCACGATCGCCGCCTGACGGAAAAAGGTGACCTGGAAGGGGAAGCGCTGCTTGTTTTGCGATTCGAGATGACCGGTGATGTACCACCACTCGGTGCGGAACTCGGGATGGCTGCCGTGATCGCGCGGAAACTCGAACACACGACCCGGCTGCGGCACCGCGAAGCCATCGGTCGCCTGCGCCATGCAGGTCAGCGATGCAAAATAGAAAAGTGTGAGCCAGCGTTTCATCATTCCTCCCGTTCGCTTTTGAGTTTCGCGGCCCAACGTCCGACCAGCGCGGAAGCAACAACGCCCGCCGCGAGCACGGCCACACCGAGCGCGATCAATTGCCACACGGGCAGCGAGAATGAAAGCGTCCAGCCGAACGCCTGCTTGTTCACGCGCGCGATCAGCAGCCAGCCGAGCCACAAGCCGCTGGTGATGCCGGCGACTACGCCAGCTAGCGCGATGCCCGCGCCTTCCCACGCGCACGCGGCGGCGACATCGCGGCTGGTGAAACCGATGGCGCGCAGCGTCGTGAGATCGCCGCGCCGGTCGAGCATCAAGCTCGCGAGCGCAAGACCAAGCCCGGCGACGGCGACCACGACGCCCACGGCCTCGAGCGAATACGTCACGGCAAAAGTTTGCTCAAAAATGCGCAGCGCCTCAGCGCGGAGATGGGCCTGCGTGAAGATGCTCAGACCCGGATGCGCCTGCTGCAACGAGGCGCGCACGGCTTCGGCATCAGCATCGGGTTTGAGCATGATCGCCACGCGCCATGCGTCGGCATTGCCAAAGCAATCGCGGAACATCATCTGCGGCATCAGGATGCTGCCGCGCTCGTTCCCGTAGTCGGCAAACACGCCGGCGATGCGCAGGGTGCGCGGCCCGTTGGTGGTCGGAATGAAAAGCTCGTCATGCAAAGTCACGCCGAGCCGGGTGCCGAGGCTTTCGTTGATCATCACGGACGCCGGACTCGCCAGCCACCAATCGCGCGGCGGCTGATGAATCCACGCATGGAGATCGTGCCGCTGCGCGAAGGCAGCATCGACGCCGAGCACATGCACGGGTCCGTCGGCCAGCGTGACGTTTGTGTGATGCAGCACGGCCAGCTCGGAAATCTCGGGCCGTTTTCGCATCATCTCGACGGTCGCCGCGCTGATCACATTCGTGGCGGACGCGCTCTGCGCGCCTGCGCTGGAGATGTAGATGTCGGCTTTCATCGAGCGCACGATCCAGCCGCGCACGGTGTGATCAAAGCTGGAGATCATGACGGCCATGCCGGATGTCATCGCGACGGCGCTGACGAGCGCGGCGATGGCGAAGCGATGCCGCACCGAGGGCCGGCGCAGATGGCTGAACGCGACTGACGTGATCGCGCCGCGGCCTTTGCGAAACACCTTTAACAACGCGCCACCTGCCAGCGCCGCGCCAAGCAGCCAGCACAGCGCCGCCGCATACGCCGCCACCGGTGTGCGCGCGCCGTTCATCGTGACGGGGCCTTGCTGCGCGAGGATGATGGCGGCTACGCAAAGCAACGCGCCGATCCACTCAGCGCGCCACAGCCTTCCGCTCTGCCACGGCGCGGCGTGACGGCTCAGCACCGCCGCAGGCACGGTGCCGGCTGCCATGCGCGCGGGCCACCACGCGGCCACGAGACTGGTGCCGACGCAGAGCATGATGCCGATCAGCGCCTCATCGAGATGCAGCTCCGCAAATGTGGCGGTGCTCGCGCCGTAGAGCGCGGTCATCGTTTGCGCCACGCCGAGCACCGCGCCTTGCGCGCCCGCCCATCCGAGCAACACGCCGAGCACGCCGGCGATCAGGCCGAGCAACGCCGCCTCGATTAAAAACGCACGCCGCACACTGCGCTCCGTCACGCCGAGCGCGCGCAGGATCGCGATCTCCTCACGCCGCCGGATCACCACGCCATCGAGCGCCTGAAACATCAGGTAACCGCCGACGAGCAAGGCGAGCAGCGAGAGGATCGTGAGATTCAGACGAAACGCGGCGGTCATGCTGCCGGCGAGCGCGGCGCGATCATCATGGCCGAGCACCTGCCAGCGATCACCCGCGATGGCGGACAGCACCGCCTGCGTTTCATCGCGCAACTTTGGAAACGTGCCGCCGTCTGGCGCGAGAACCTCCACGCGATCAAACTCGTCAGGCCGATGCAGCACTCGCTGCGCTTGCGGCAGATCCATCAGCAGCAGATGCGCTGGCGGAGCGGGAGTGTCCGGCTGCACGGGCACGATGGCGGCGAGCGTCACGGTCACGATCTCGTCATTCACCACGAGAGGAATCTCCGCGCCGATGCTCCATCCTTCGAGCTTCGCCATCGCCTCGCCGACGAACACGACGTTGCCGCCGCCGCGTGTCGGATTCTGCTGAGTGCTCTCACGCGCCAGGTTTTGCAGCGCGATCAAGTCCATGCCAACGAGCCGCCAGGTCGGGCGCGAGCCAATGCGCGCCGCCGCGTCCGGCATGTGCGGCACCACGGTGGCCTCGATGATGGGCAGCAGCGTCACGGGTCGCGGGCCGAGCGCATCGCGCATCTCGCGCAGCCACGGTGTTTTCATCGGGCCGGCCGCCGCACGCAGCGTCCAGTCGGAGTCGCGTGTGATGCCTTCGCTAAACCGCGCGAACCCCGCGAGCGCGGAACGATTCGCGAGCCGCATCGCCACATGCACGGCGGTGCCGAGCGCGAGAATGATGAGCAGCATGAGTTGCTGCCGCCAGGCGAGCCGCCAGTGACGCAGGGCGCAATCGCGGAGGATGATCCACACGTCGCGCATGATCACACGAGCTGTCCATCGCGCATCCGCAGCACACGGTGGCAGGTCTTGGCGGCCTCTTCGCTATGAGTAACGAGCAGCACGGCGGCACCGGATTCATCGGACACCTCGCGCAGCAGGCCGAGCACTTGCGCGCCGCTGGCGGAGTCGAGATTACCCGTCGGTTCATCGGCGAGCAGCAGCGCGGGTTTGTGAATGACGGCGCGCGCGATGGCGACGCGCTGCATCTCGCCGCCGGACATTTGCGAGGGCAACGCATCGGCGCGATGCGCGACACCGACGCGGTCGAGCAGAGACTGCACCCGCGCGGTGCGCTCGGCTTTGCTCTGACCGAGCAGCTTCAATGGCAGCTCCACATTCTCGAAGGCGGTCATCGTCGGCAGGAGATGGAAGAACTGAAACACGCTGCCGAGAAGTGTGCGGCGCGCGGCAGCGAGGTCGTCGCTGCTCATGCTGCCGATGTCGCGGCCCCGCAGCCGCACGGTGCCGCCGTCCGCGCGGTCGAGGCCGCCGATGCAATTGAGCAAGGTGGTTTTCCCGCAGCCCGAAGGCCCGAGCAGCGCGACGCGCTCGCCTTTGTCGAGCGTGAGCGAAACGCCGCGCAGAATGGGCAGTGCGTCGTGGTGCTTGAGGAGCGCGGCGACTTCGAGGACGTGCATGGAGGAGGGAATCACTGCATCAGCAAACGCGCGCTGCCAGCGAATGGATGCGCCGATGCGGGCAGCTTGCGGCAACATACCCCCGCTTTCATTGAACGCCCGAAGCCACCCAGTGGTGTGCCATCGAAATGGATGGCTGAGAATCACACCGACGAAGCGCGCTGCCGGCGCAGCATGGAAATGAGGGCAGGCATTTGCGCCACGCTCATTCCAGCGCATCGTGCGCGGCACATGGCTGATACAACCAAAGATCTCTGGCGCGGACTTGGGCCTGCGGCGCGGGATGCCCTCGCGCTCCGCGACTACAACACGGGCGACATGCGGACGAAGCTCCACGAGGGGCGCGCCGAGGCGCGCGAGATTGTGGGCGATGCGCTTCCTCCCGAGCTGCGCATTCCCGGCGTGAACGTTTTTCATCGGCGTGTGTATCAGCAGCGCCATCGTGGGCACTTTGCCGAGTTCGCGCGCGAAGGGCAGGGGGCGGCAGGGAGCATCGGCCTGTGGCCGCGGCAATGGGCGACCGCGCTGATGTTCGCAGGCACGAGCAAGGGATTCCACATCCATCCGCCGCACATTCCAGCGGGCACAGAACCGCAGGCTTGGTTCAAGCGGCTGTTCGTGGATGAACCGGGGAATTTCTCCTTGAGACCGTATGCCGAGGAGCAGTGGGACATCATGTTCTTCATCCAGGGTCAGGCGGAGATGTTTCTCATCGACGAGCGCGCCGGCATGGACCGGAGGAAGATGAGATTCATCATCGAGGGCGATGACATGCCGGGCCCGAACAATGTCGGCGTCATCATACCCGCTGGTGTGGCACACGCGATTCGCTGCGTCAGCTCGAAGGATCTCGTGATGGTCTATGGCACCAGCACGGTGTTTGCTCCGGAGAATGAAGGCCGCATCGCGCACGGCATCGAATCTCCTGACACGCCCCCCGACTGGGAGGCGTACTGGACTCAGGATTGATCATGCTGGAAACCGACGAGATTGCGGATCGCGACTTTGAGAGCGGCTATGACCGCGAGGTGGTGGATCGCGTCTGGTCGCTCGCCCAGACGATCTCCAACAACGACGCGGCCGTGTGGCGCAAGGATGAGTCAGGGGCGTGGATCCACCGCATGGAGTATCGCAACAGGCACTCGGAATTCGGCTGGGAGATCGCCAACTGCGCGTTCAGCAGCCGTGGTGCCGGCGTCGAGACGCTGAGGCCGATGCAGTGGCAAAACTACGTCGATTTCATGGTGGCCGCGCGCTCCGGCGCCGCCATCACCGCTGACGGACTGCGAAACGTGCGGCGGCTTCTGTAGCCATCGTCGCCGCGCGTCATTTTTTTCCCTTCGCCGCCGCTGCGGTGAACCAGTCCCCGCCACCACCACCGCCAAAGGGATTGCCCATTCCACCGCCGGTCGATCTTTGGCCTCCGCTGAAGCTGCGATTGCCGCCGCCGTTGCCCCCTCCTCCTCCGGGAGGGCGCGGACCGCTGCCACTCTGCTTCTTCTCAAAGTCCGGCTTTGACTTCATGGACAGCGCGATGCGTTTCCTTTGCAGATCGACCTCGGTGACGGTGACCTGGACCTTCTGCTGCACCTTCACCACTTCATTCGCATCGCGGATGAAGTGATCGGCAAGCTGGCTGACGTGGACGAGGCCGTCCTGATGCACGCCGATATCAACGAAGGCGCCGAACGCGGTAACGTTCGTGACGATGCCCGGCAGCTTCATGCCGACGGTGAGGTCCTCAGGCTTGTTGACGCCCTCGACGAATTTGAAAACCTCGAACTGCTTGCGTGGATCACGGCCGGGTTTCGCGAGTTCGCTCACGATGTCCTTCAGCGTGGGCAGGCCGACCTCCTGGCTCACATACTTTCTCAAGTCGATCTTCTGGCGTAGCTCGGCGCTCTTGAGCAGATCGCCGACAGTGCAGCCGACATCGGCGGCCATTCTCTCCACCAGCTCATAGCGCTCGGGATGCACCGCGCTGGCGTCGAGCGGATGCTTCGCGTCGCGGATGCGCAGAAATCCGGCGGCTTGCTCGAATGCCTTGTCGCCGAGTCGCGGAATCTTCTTCAACTCCGCGCGCGTCTTGAACGGGCCGTTCTCGTTGCGATACGAAACGATGTTCGCCGCCAGGGCGGAGTTCAGGCCGGAGACATACGAGAGGAGTTGCTTGCTCGCCGTGTTCACTTCGACGCCCACTCCGTTCACCGCGCTGATCACGACGTCGTCGAGGCTAGCCTTCAGCATGTTCTGATCCACGTCGTGCTGGTACTGGCCGACGCCGATAGCCTTCGCGTCGATCTTCACCAGCTCGGCAAGCGGATCGGTGAGACGGCGCCCGATGGAAACCGCGCCGCGCACCGTGATGTCGTGATCCGGAAACTCCTCGCGCGCGACATCCGATGCCGAATACACGGAGGCACCGCTCTCATTGACCATGATGACCGGGATGGATTTCGGCAGGCCGATCTTGTTGACGAACATCTCTGTCTCGCGACCCGCCGTGCCGTTGCCGATGGCGATGGCTTCAATCTGGAAGCGCTCGACGAGATTCGTGAGCAACGTCTTCGCGTGCATGAGGCTGTTGCCCTCGCCGAGGAGGTAGATCACGTCGTTGAACAGCAGTTTCCCCTGCGCATCGAGCACCACGACCTTGCAGCCGGTGCGGAAACCGGGGTCGATGCCGAGCAGTCGCTTCTGTCCGAGTGGCGCGGCGAGAAGCAGCTCGCGGAAGTTGTCGGCGAAGACCTTCACCGCCTCGGCGTCGGCCTTCTTTTTCGACTCGAGGCGCGCCTCGGTTTCCATTGAGGAGCTCAGGAGGCGCTTGTAGCTGTCCTCGGCCGCGAGGCGAACTTGCTTTCCGCACTCGGAGAAGGTCTTCACAAACATGCGCTCGAGATTGGCGATGGCCTTGTCCTCAGGCGGCGTGATGCGCATCATGAGAAAGCCTTCCTTCTCGCCGCGACGAATCGCCAGCAGGCGGTGCGACGGGATGCTCTTCACCGGCTCGGTCCACTCAAAGTAATCGCGGAACTTCTGCGCCTCCGGCTCCTTGTCCTTGCCCATCAGCGCCTTCGAGCTGACGACGCCCTCTTCCTGAAACAGTTTTCTCAAGGCGGCACGTGCGCCGGCGTCATCGCTGATGCGTTCCGCGATGATGTCGCGCGCGCCGGCCAGCGCTTCTTCGGCGGTCTTCACTTCCTTGGCTTCGTCGATGAACTTCGCGGCTTCCGCATTCACGTCGGCGGTATTGTTTGCCTGGTTCGTCTCGATGAAATCCGCGAGCGGTTCGAGGCCCTTCTCCTTCGCAATCGTCGCCCGCGTGCGGCGCTTTGGACGAAAAGGCGCGAAGATGTCTTCCAGCACGGTGACCGTCGCGGCGGCATCCAGTCTCTTTTGCAGTTCGACGGTGAGGAGATTGCGCTCCTCCAATGACTTCACGATTGAGCCGCGACGGTCATCAAGCGCGGCGAGCTGCCCCAATCGGTCGCGAATGGTGGCGACGGCCACTTCATCCAGCTCGCCGGTGGCCTCTTTTCGGTAGCGCGAAATGAAGGGCACCGTCGCGCCGTCGGCGAAAAGTTTGGCGGTTGCGCCCACCTGGATGGGGCGCAGTTTCATTTCGGCGGCGATGCGCTCGACGTGGGCGACATTGATGTTGAGTTCCATGCGTGGTCGGGAAAGGGGTTGCCCGGAATTAGCGAGCCACGAAAACGCGGCAAGCGAAGATCGTGCGGGGGCGAGTAATCGCTTGACCGAAAGTGGAGCAACCCGCTGGGTTGCTCCCGCGTCATTCGCAGTTGGCAGCAAAGTTACTGAGCCAAACCGTTGCGGGCGCAGCCACGGACTGCTGCGACCCAGCGGGTTGCTCCACTTTTGCAACCGGGCCAGTGTCACCCCTATTTCACAAACATCGGATCATCCGCATTCCCTTTGCTGAGCAAGTAGGCCAGGAGGTCGAGGATGTCGTCTTCCTTGAGCAGGTAGAGCAGGCTGGGGGGCATCATGCTGACTTTGCTCTCCTCCATCTTCACGACTTTGCGGCGGTCCACGTTGGTGAAGCCGTTCGGGTCCATCATGTTGGTGCAGACCATCATGATGTTTTCCTTCATGTTGCCGATGCGGCCAGTGACGGTGCTGCCATCCTCCATCGTGAAGACGGTGCTGCCGTATTGATCGCTGATCTCCTTGTTGGGATCCAAGATGTGCTCCAGCAGATCGCGCGGGCTGTATTTGCCGGCTGCGCTGGTGAGGTCGGGGCCGACCGCCCCGCCTTCGTTGTTGAAGCGATGGCAGGCGAAGCACGTAGCCGCGCCGAAGACGTTGCGTCCGTTTGAGAAATTGCGATTGCCCTCGAGGCCTACGCCGAGACTCTTGCTGAGTTCTTCGAGAGTCCACGCTTTCACGAAGTTCAGCGGCTTCGGCGTGAAGCTCGGCGCTTTCGGCTCGGGTTTTGCGTCGAGCACGTCTTTGATCTCGGCTTTCTCGGCGTCAGTCATGGTGGCGAGCGCATTGGTTTTGATCTCGTTCATGAAGAGATCGAAAGAGGCGCCGCCCTTGTAGTTCGCGGCTTGGAGGAACCACTTGAAGTAGCTGGCGCGTGTATCCTTGGTCCAGCCTTTGGTGGCGTTGCGCAGGATGCGCGCCCAGTCGATTTGCTCTTCCTGATTCGGCGCGTCGTTCACATAGTGGGCGGCCTTGGCCACGATGGACTCATCGCCGAGCACCACGAGGATCTCACACAGGTCGCGGTTCTGGCCGGGATCACCGAGGGGGAACACTGGCGAGAGATGCTTCACAAGCGCGGCCTTCGTCTCCGCATCGGGCTCGCCAAGCCGCGAGAGGAGCAGCCAATAGTCGCGCAGCAGAGTCCCGCGATCGAGGCCCTTGAGCGATTTGATGTCGATGCGGTTGAGCGCGGCGATGATCTTCGGCTGCATTGCCTTGTCGGCATTGCAGCTGCGAATCAAAGCCATGAGCGCTGTGAGAGCGGTGCGCGGATTTTTCTCGGTGAGCGCCTTCTCCTGCCACGATCCGACCGGCTGGTGCTCGATGGCGATGCGCGCGGCAAAGCGGATGAAGCGGTCCGTGTGTCCGAGCGAAGGCCATGCCGCTTCGATGGCCTTCGTGTCTTGCTTGCCATGAAATACCTCGAGCGAGCGGCGCAGCGCGTGCAGCTTTGCGCTTTCCGCGCCCATCTTCGTGGTGGAGGGCGCGGTGTCTTCCTTGCCGGTGTAAGTGATGCGATACAAACCGGACTGCACCTTCCGTCCGCCGATGGTGACGTACATGGCGTGATCCTTCGGCGACACGACGAGATCGGTGACGGGCAGCGGCGCGGCGCCCATGAACTCCTCGGCCTCGGCGGAGTATCCCGCGCCGTCGGGCTTCAAATGCACGGCGTAGAGCTTGCCGTAGCTCCAGTCCATGATGTAAAGCGCGTCCTGATACTTCGCGGGGAACTTCGCGCCGTAGCCGAAGCCGACGCCTGTGGGCGATCCGAGTCCGATGTCGAGCACGGGCGGCAGGCTATCCTCCCAGCGCACGGGCCATTTTTTGCTGCAGGTGCGCCAGCCAAACTCGCCGCCGCTCTGCATGAAGCAGACGCGCGTGGGGCGATACCACGGTGTGTTCGTGTCCCACTCCATGTCGGCGTCGAAGCCAAAGAGGTCGCCCTCCCGGTTGAAGGCAGCGTCGTAGGTGTTGCGGGTTCCCATGTTCAGCAGCTCCCACTTCTTCCCATCGAAATCTGTGCGCGCCATCCAACCGCCCGGAGCGAGCACCTCGCGCATGAAGCCGCGACCGAGCAGCATCGGCGTGAGCTGGTCTTCGGCCCAATGTTTGGGCGCGCGGCTCGTGTCCATCGGCGGCACCGGGGTTTGATTGCCGCTGACGCAGACGATGCCTTTGCCATCCGGCGTGAGCACCACGGCGTGCGGTCCGTGCTCGCCGGCGTTGCCTTCATAAATGCGCAGCGCCTCGACCTTGTCGAAATGGTCATCGCCCTTCGAGGCGGTGACGCGATACAGCCCGCGGCCTTGATAGGCGTTGTCGTTCACCTGCCCGTAGAGCGCGCCTTTGTGCCAGAGGAGTCCCTGACAATGGCCGAAGTCCACCGCGAGCTTCTCGACTTTCGTTTCACCGGGGCTGCCATCGAGCGGGGGAGGCGTGATGCGATACAACGCGCCGTATTGATCACTCGCGATGAGCCGGCCTTTGTCGTCGATGGTCAGCGCCACCCACGAGCCTTCAACCTCCTTCGGCACCGAGTGGAGCAGCTCCACCTTGAAGTCCTTCTTCATCTTGATGTCATCGACCGGCGTGGCCTGATCGGGAGCCTGTGCGAAAGACAGGGCGGGGAGTGACAGCGCGGCAAGCGGGACGAGGACTTTGAAGAGACGGTGCATCATGGGTGAGACGAAACGCGGAAACGCTGGAAAAAGTTGCCGCGATTCTCTGATAAATGGCGCGCGCATCGATGAGGCCAAAGCCCCATCACGGCCAAAGCGCGAGAACAGCCAGGCCTGTGGCGAACGTGACGCCGAAACCGAGCAGCACCGGCTTGACGAAAGGTCGCGAGCCCAGGCCAACGACGAGCGCGGTCTTGAAGAGAATGTTCGCGAGTCCGCCGGTCATGATGACGCGCCAGGCGGTGGATGCATCGAGTTCGCCCGCATTGGCAAGACTGGCGGTGGAGAGTGTGATGGCGTCCATGTCAGTGAGACCCGAGATGGCGGCCACCACGAAAATGCCGCCTTGGCCGAAGTGTTCCTTGGCATAGGAGACGGCGAAGAGCACGAGGACGTAGAGCAGGCCAAACATGACCGCGCCTTTCAGTTCGGACGGAGGCGGCTCTTCGCCGGATTGGGCCTCCGACTTCATCATGAGCCGGTAACCAACCGCCGCGATGATGCCGGAGAGGGCCATCATCACGACCAGCGGCGGCAGCATTTTCTCAACCACGCGCGGGCCGACCACCATGATCTCGACAATCACGCGCACAAAGACGACCGCGGCGGAGATCAGCGTGATCACGGCGAGGGGCTTTGCGTGACTTTGCGCGTCTTTGCTGCGCCGCGCGGCGCTCGCCGTGGTGGCGGTGCTGGAGATCAGGCCGCCGAGAATGCCGGCGACCGCCGCGCCGCGTGAGTGACCCATGAACTTGCTTGCGAGATACGCGGCCAGGCTGATGCCGACGATCAGCACGACCATCAGCCAGATGGCGAAAGGATTGAGCACCCCGTCATAGCCGTATGACTTGTTCGGCAGCACGGGCAGGATGACCAGGCCGATGAGCACCAGCCGTGCGATCTCCCGGAGATCGCTCTCCCCGATCTTATGGACCATTTGGTGCAGGGGCTTTTTCCCTTGAAGCAAGACCATCACGCTGCCCGCGACGACGACGGCCACCATGCGATGGCCCAGCATCGTGATCGCGCCGGTGGCAAACATGACCAGCATGGCGATCTCCGTGGTCAGGCCGGGGTCGGCATCCTTGTCACGCAGCGACGCAAGGTAGCCTGGAACCGTGATCGCCGCGAATGCGACGAGCGCGGCACCGACGACCCAGCCACCATGCGCCTGCGCGAGCATGCCGCTCAGGGCGCCAAACAAGCTCACGAAAGCGAAGGTGCGGAGGCCGGCGGTGCGGTTATGCTCCCATTCCCGCTGAAGGCCGACTAGCAAGCCGAGGCCAAGCGCCACGCCAAGCGACTGCAGCAACTCGGTGTTGTTCATCATGCGCTGACGATTGCCCGCAGCGCGGCTTGTGTGCCAGCGTTCTTTTCAGCCAGCCCGTCCTGACGGACTCACCGGCCGGCAACGTCGAGACTGCGCTACTTTGCCTTCGCGGCGTCATATTGCTCCCAGAAGGCGGCGGGCGGCATGAGGTCCTTGGCTGCGTCGTCAAAGCGCGTGCCGATCTCTTGCAGCGGCAGGAAGCGCGCCACCTCGATGCCGGCCTTGATGTTGGCGGGCGTGAAGACGAGGCGCGTGAGGCTCATCCCTTTGAGCGGCGACAAATCTTCGACCGGCGTCTCCGCGATGTGCAGACGCTGCAAGGCGGTGCCGGTGAGCGGGGAGAGATCCTTCACTTTTGTGCGCTGCAGCGTGAGGCTGACGAGCGGCACGGTTTTCAGCGGCGCGAGGTTTTCCACCGGCGTGTCGGTGAGCCACAGCATCTGGATCGGGCATCTGGCCAGACCGGTGAGGTCCGTGGCGAGAATGCCGACTGCATTCACCTCGGCGAGCGGCATGGCATCGAGCGGCCCGAGATCCCGCACGGGTGCTCGGCTGAGGTAGAGCTTCTGCAGCGGCATCCCGCGCAGCGGAGAAATGTCCTGCACCTTGGTGTTCTCCATGTAGAACTCGACGAGCTTCAATCCCTTGAGCGGACGCAGGTCGGTGATCGCCGTGTCGCCGATGTCGAGCACCTGCACGGCCTGCATTTTCTCCAGGAAGGCAAGGTTCTCCACCTTGGCTCCCCGCAGGCTGACCGCCATCACCTCGCCATCGCTGATCTCGGCCTGACCGTCACCGAGATAGTTTGGATTGTGGCGTTTGATCTCAGCCTTCACGAGTTCATTGCTCCACCGGAACTTCTCCGGCGGCGGAGCTGCAAGAAGAGGTGGAGGCGCACTCTGCCTGCCGGCGGGAGCAGCTCCCGAGACGACAGGTTCAGTGACGGCCCCCGACGTGGGTTCCGGGCGCTTTTTGCACGAGGTGTGCAGGCAGACGCAGGCAATGGTGAGGAACAGGGAACGGTTGGAGAACCACATGCGGTCGTTGATGATGGAGGATGAGATTCGAGGCAAGCGAAAAGCCGCCGACGAAGCTGGAGGCTGGACGAAACGAGGCCGCAGCCGGCTTCTCACGACAAAAAAACGCCCTGCCTTTTGAGGGGCAAGGCGTGAGGGGTTGGGTTGGAGCGGCAGAATCCTATTTCTCGACCCAGCGGACGGCTTCCATGAGGAGCTCACGAGCCGAGCCGAGCCCGAGCTTCTGGCGGATGTTTGCCTTATGGGCATCGACCGTCTTGGCGCTGAGGGCCAGCTTCTCGGCGATCTGATGGGAGCCGAGGCCACGGCCGACCATTTCAAAGACTTCGAGCTGCCGGTCGCTGAGCATGCGGCCTGGTTCACCACGCGAGCCGGCACGGGGCGTGCCGCCGGTGACGATGCTGCCGAGCAGCGTGGCGCTGAAGAAGAACGACCCGGTGATCACCTGGCGCAGACCTTGGAGGAGGCGGGTTGAGGTTTCCCCCTTCATCAGATAGCCCATGGCGCCTGCGCGCAAACAGCGCTCGGCATAGACATTCTCATCGTGCATGGAATAGACAAAGACGTGAGACTTTGGGAACTGCGCCTTGATCTTCTTGATCAAATCAACGCCGCTGCGGTCCTTCAATGTGATGTCGAGGATGACGACGTCCGGCTTGAGTTTGCCGATTTGCTGCAACCCGGCATCTCCGTCGTCGGCACTACCGACAACCTCCATGTCCTCCTGGCTGCTAACGATCTGCCTAAGACCCTCGATCACGACTGGGTGATCGTCCAACATGTATATTTTGTGCTTCACGATGGCCGATGTTTCCTTGATCTGTCTGGGGTTGTCAAGGTTTCGCGTGAAATATGTTTCTTAAGACAAGTAAAGCGGCAAAGCCACCATTACGGCGCTTTCGCTTTGGGATCTCATTTCCTTCCCGCATTCATCGGCGCAGGGGCCTCCAGCGGGAGATGCGCCGCGATCTCCGGGTCAATCCCCACTACACCGTTGCGATCTTCTTGAGCGCCGCCGCGCCTTCACTCCAGGGCACATCGTGAGGCAGGCGTTTTGTCTGAGCGGCGATGGCGGCGATGGCGCCTGCGGCCTCGCCCATCGCGACCGCATTTCCAGTCACGCGGTAGCTGGCGTGCGCGATGAAGTCCCCGCTGATGCAGCGGCCGGCCATCATGAGGCCGTCGATGTCCTTGGCGATGAGGGCTCGCAGCGGCACATCGTACGGCTTCACTTTGACCCCGGCGTTTGAATAGGCGGCCGTCTTGTTATGCTTGCCGCTAATCGCGTGGATATCGACGGGGAAGGTGGGGCGCACGATGGCGTCCTCGTGGCGCGCGCCTGCGACGAGATCCTCTCTGTTCACGTTGTACCGACCCGCGATGCGGCGGCCGTCGCGCACTCCGATCTGCTCGGCGGTGGCGGCGATCTGCACGCCTTCCCACGCGCCGCCGAGCTTCCGCAGGCCGTTCACGATCTTGTTCAACTCGCCGCGCGCGCG
>JANOBO010000123.1:0-4060 GCA_031411695.1 Verrucomicrobiaceae bacterium | reverse complement strand
CTTTATGCCCGAACTTAGCAAGACGTATTCACCAGCGGAGGTTGAGGAGCGCTGGTACAAAAACTGGCTCGATGAAAAGTGCTTCGAAGCCGATCCGGCGCGCGTCAGCGAAAAGCGGCCGGCGTATTCCATCGTCATCCCGCCGCCAAACGTCACAGGCATTCTCACTCTCGGTCATGTGCTGAACTGCACCATCCAGGACATCCTCGCCCGCCGCGCGCGGATGCTGGGGAAGGAGGTGCTCTGGCTGCCGGGCACGGACCACGCGGGCATCGCCACGCAAAACGTGGTGGAGAAGACGCTGAAGAAACAAGGCGCCATCAAGCACCGCGATGATCTCGGGCGCGAGAAGCTGGTGGAGAAAATCTGGGAATGGAAGGAGAAGCACGGCGGCATCATCATCCAGCAGCTCAAGAAGCTCGGCGCCTCGTGCGACTGGAGCCGCGAGCGTTTCACGATGGATGCGGACTACAGCCAGTGCGTGCTGCGCGTGTTCGTCGATTTGTATCGAAAGAGCCTCATCTACCGCGGCCGCCGCATGGTGAACTGGTGCCCCTCCTCCCTCACCGCGCTGAGCGATGAGGAGGTGACGATGAAGACGCAAAACGGCACGATGTATTATTTCCAAGTCGAGGTCATCGATGACGACAACAGCAACCAAGCCGCGCGGCCCCGCTCGGTTGACATCACAACTGAACAAGAAGAACATGCCCGCCATGAGAACAGCCACCGAGACGCCCGCACCGGCCTCGCCACCTACATCACCGGAGCCCGCTTCGACGAGCGAGCCGGGCCGGCACTCAGCGCCCATAACCGACGCCGAGTGGGGCAGGCAGGCGCTCTATATCGAGACCTTGTCGGAAGAGGAGCGGCTCCTGCTGATGGTTCGCGGCCCCTTGCCGTCGCCGAATTAGCCCAGCGTCACGGAATCCCGCTCCTGCGCCTGTCTAATCTCGGCATCACGCGCGATCAGCACGGCATCTGGCGGCCGACGGGAGATGACCTTCGCAAACTCAAGGCTGGCTCTGAGGCGCAGCCGTTTCTCGACCTCAGCGCGGGCGTAGTTTTCAAGTACTTCGCCCTCTCACAAGATGGCGGCATTGGGAAAAAATTGCGCGCGACTCGTGACGACGACGGCAGATGCTTCATCGACTTCGAGCCTGCGCACTTCATCGAGGCGCTGGACAAACTGAACCTGCTCAACGAAATCGGCGGCGTGCCGACTGAGGTCGTCGGAATCACGCCGCAGGCAGGCTGGATCGTTGCGCAACCTGAATGCACGCATGTCTCGCGTGAAGAACTCGGCGTCGCCCGCGCGGAGGCTGTGTCGCTCGTGGGCGGTGTGCAGGTGTTCGAGCGCGGGCTCGAAGACATCCGCATCGTCTGGCATCAGGACCGCGCATGGCTGATCGGCGATCTTCACTCGCAGAACATCATGCGCGATTCCTCCGGCAAGGCGCGCATCATGGATGCGCTCATCCTCCCGCTGCCGAAAGCGCTGGCCGAGCTTGAGTCCGTGCGTCGTGCAATCGTTGATGCAAAGGAGAAAGCGGGCGCGCTCTCGACTGAGCGGCATGCACAGGCGGAGTTTTCACTCTTTCCATCCGCATCCCGCAGAACGTTGCTCACCATCGCCACCACGCGCCCCGAAGTGATCCCTGGCGACACAGCCATCGCGGTGAACCCGAACGATCCGCGCTACGCGCATCTAATCGGCAAGCATGTGCGCCGGCCGTTGCCGGTGGAGAATCAGGAATCGATTCCGATCATCGGTGATGAGCATGTGGACTTTGAGTTTGGCACCGGTGTCTTGAAAGTGACGCCTGCGCACGACAAGGCGGACTTCGAGATCGCGCAGCGTCACGGCTTGCCGCTCGTCGATGTCATGCACCCGAACGGCACGATGAGCCTCCTCGCGGGCAAAGACCTCGCCGGGCTGGATCGCGTCGAGGCGCGAAAGAAATCCGTCGAGCTGCTGCGTGAGATCGGCGCGCTCGTGAATGAGGAGCCTTATCAAAACAACATCGGCTACTCCGAGCGCGCCGATGTG
Organism: Verrucomicrobiaceae bacterium; assembly: GCA_031411695.1. Classification (GTDB taxonomy): domain Bacteria; phylum Verrucomicrobiota; class Verrucomicrobiia; order Verrucomicrobiales; family Verrucomicrobiaceae; genus JAIBCL01. Next base: position 2,010 of record JANOBO010000123.1, on the reverse strand, counting down.
CCCATCGAGCCGCGTTTGAGCGACCAGTGGTTCTTGAAGTATCCGAGTCAGGAGGCATCGCGAGATGTGGTGGCGAAGGGCACGATGCGCTTCTTCCCCGAACGCTGGGCCAAAGTGTACGACCACTGGATGGGCAACCTCCAAGACTGGTGCATCAGCCGCCAGCTCTGGTGGGGCCACCGCATTCCCGTGTGGCATAAGTCGGTGACCATCAATGACTACCAGCTCGATGCCGATGTCTTCGGCTGGAGCGGTCTCGCGTGCAGCCCTGCGGAAAACGAGAAGCTCGGCCGTGTCGTGCGCTGCATCCGCCGCCGCGACGGACTCGAGGTGAATCCCGAGGACTACAGCTTCCGCGTTTCCGAAACGAAGAACGACCAGGACACTTTTGACGTGTACGTCGCCACCGCTTGCGAGGCCGATGGGCGAGAGTTGGAGAAGTTCGGCTTCACACAAGACCCCGATGTGCTCGACACCTGGTTTAGCTCGTGGCTCTGGCCTTTTGCGACGATGGGCTGGCCTGAGAAAACAGAATCGCTCGCCAAGTTTTATCCCACCACCGATCTCGTCACCGGCCCGGACATCATCTTCTTCTGGGTCGCGCGCATGATCATGGCCGGCTACGAATGGATGGGCGAGCTGCCGTTTAAGAACGTCTATTTCACCGGCATCATCCGTGACAAGCAGGGCCGCAAGATGAGCAAGTCGCTCGGCAATTCGCCCGACCCGCTGGAACTGATCTCGAACTACAGTGCCGATGCATTGCGCTTCGGCATCATGCGCAGCGCGCCGCTCGGACAGGACATCGCATTCGACGAAAAGAACGTCGAGCTGGGCCGCAACTTCTGCACCAAGCTCTGGAACGCCGCGCGCTTCCGCCAGATGCAGGGCGGCGAAACCGAGACGGACATCAGCAGCACGCTGCTCACGAGCGACGACAAATGGATTCTCATCCGCCTCAACGTTGCGATCAATGAAGTGACCACCGCACTGGAGGAATATCGTTTCTCCGACGCCGCCGCCACGCTCTACCGCTTCTTCTGGAGCGAGTATTGCGATTGGTACATCGAGGCCAGCAAAGCCACGCTGCAAGGCACCGATGCCGCGCGCAAAGCCAACACGCTCGCCGTTATCGACTTCGTGCTCGGCCACACGCTGCGTTTGTTCCATCCGTTCCTGCCCTTCATCACCGAGGAGTTGTGGCACGGCATGGGCTTCAGCGCCGACATGCCGGAGAACCAAGGCGGCAGGAGCATCATGTTCGCACCCTGGCCCAAGCCGCTCAGCGAAGACGAACTCGCGCACTTCGGCATTCTTCCCGAGGACGAAAAAGCCGCGAACGACAAATACGAAACCGTGAACCTGGGTCGCGGACTCAAGAGCACGTTCAACATCAACAAGAAGGTACGCTTCGTCCTCAAACCCGCCAGCGAACTACCCGCGCACGAGATCGAAGTCCTGCGCATCTTGCTCAACGCCGAGCCGCTCGATGTGGACGCCGGCTTTTCCGCGAAGAAAGGCACGCCCGTCGTGCTCACCCCGCTCGGCGAACTCTTCCTTCCGCTCGACGGCATCATCGACGTCGAGGCTGAGCGAGCGCGCGTGACCAAGGAGCTCGCTAAGGTCGAGTCCGAACTCGCCAAAGTGAAAGCCAAGCTCGCCGACGAAAAATTCACCAGCAAAGTGCCGCAAAAGGTTCTCGATGAGCACCAGCAACGCGAAGCCGACTGGTCGGCGCAGCTTGTGAAACTGAAGGGGATGCTGGAGGCGCTGGGCTGATCACGCTTGGGTTTCGCGCACATTGAACGCGGATTGAAGCTGTGTGTCTCACTGCGGCTCAATCCCCCCATGATTAAATCCACCATTATCTCGACCCTCTTCGCCGTCATCGCGATTTCACTGACCAACTGCACTCCCCAGATCGTCTCAGCACCTCCTCTTCGCACCATTGAATCGAAGACCTATGAACTCAACGGCCGCAGCTTTGTGCAGGACCGCATCATTCTGACA
>JANOBO010000122.1:0-15170 GCA_031411695.1 Verrucomicrobiaceae bacterium | reverse complement strand
ATGCGGTAATGGTTCCACTCTCCCTTCTTGAAGGCCGCCTTTGCCGCGTCCGTGCGGACTGCATCGGTTTTGGTGAGGATGCTCCACCAAGTGCCCCGGCGTGCCTCATCATAGAAATCTCCGGCGGTGCCATTCACCGCGATCTCGCACTGAGGGCCGTAGAGGCGGCCGGCAGGGAGCGGCTTGCCACCCTTGCTGCCTTCGGGCGCTGGGTCGCCTTCCTTCGCGAGATGGCTTCGCACCTGCACGCCGGAGTTTAACTCGTCATCCACCTTCACATGAAACTCGAGTTCGAAGTCCTTGAACGGTCCCTTCATCAAGAAGCTGTTCGGACTACCCTCGACAGTGCTGCCGATGAGCACACCGTTTTCCACCTTGTAACTCGCGGTGCCGCTTACCACCTTGGCATCGCCGAGACCGTCCTTGAACCAATGTTGCCAGCCGTCTTCTGCTCGGAGGTTGGAAAGCGTCGCGGCCAAAGCCACGGTGGAAAGGAACAGGGTGCGCGTGGTTTTCATGGGCACACAAAACGCAGCCTCAGCCCCGCGTTCTTCCAACTAGAATTGTGAGAGCGATTTTGCGGCCCGCAGCGCGGCGGGATTAAAACCGAAAAGAAACTCGATTGAAATGGAACTCAGTCTTGACCTTGCGAGTCAGGACTGATAAAAATGGGGTTATTATTCGGTTTTAATCGATGGCTCGCCCCACCAACTCGTTCGAATCCCTCAGCCTCACCATCGCGATCACCCCGCAGATGAAGGTGTATCTGGAGGATCTAGTCATGAAGGGGACTTACGGCTCGAGCCCTGCGGAAGCCGCAAGAATGGCGCTGAGCCGTGCCATCGATGACATGCTCGACAAGGGCAGCCTGCTCCGTCGCAATTTTCAAGTCCAAGGCACCACCATCGTACAACCCTAACTCCCGACCCACACTCCCATGCCCGCGCTACTCGAAGCCGACCCCGAAACAGCCGTGTTCACCACTTTGGTGGACGCCAGCCTCACAGACGACGATGCCGGACATTCCGGCGGATGGAACTCCGAAACCAGACTGCACGTGTTGGCTTGGGAGATCGTGAAGTACATGCCTGACCTGGCGGGCGACCTCGCCTCGCACGGTCGCTCCCGGTTCGCGGCGGCCTGCTAGCAGCCATTGAGGCAGCGCGCAGCGCTTCGAACGTAAAGCACACGCCGGCCGCGTTGCTCGCGCTTGTGTATCCACAGAACGGCGCAATGATGCGCACTGATTTTTCTTCAGTGTGATGATTGACACCCCCTTCAAAGCGGCCGCCGTGACCGCGATTTCCCTCTGCGTTTGCAGTTGCTCCACGGTCAAAAATGCCATGCCGGACATCCGCATGCCGAAGATGCCGGATCTCACAGGAGTGAAGAACATGCTGCCGGGATCGGGCGACAGCGTTTCATCGGACGATCCGTTGATTCCGTTCAACGCGACGAGCAAGCTCGCGGAAGGACACACGCTGCGCCTGCGCCTTTACGAGGGCACGATGACTGCGCGCGAGATCTTCACCGGCCTCACGATGGTGGGTGAGAAGGGCGTGGCAAAAATCGGAAACATCGGCTCAGCCAAGATCGGAGGCCATTCACTTCCTGAAGCGGAGCGGATGTTGCAGTCCGTCTGCCGCGTGAGCGGTCACGCGGCGCAGCGGATTCACGTTCACATCATCTCGGTGGAAAACGTGCGCCTGGTGGCGATCAATGGAGACACGAAGGCACCCTCCTATCTCCCCATGTGGGATGGCATGCGGTTCGGCGATGCCTTGCGTCATGCCGGCGGGAGGAAGTCCGGGTCTGCCGCATCTGCCGTGTATCTCACGAGGAACGGAACGCGGAAATTCTTCAGTCACATGGGCGCGCTGGATGCGTGGGGTGAGCCGCAGGCGGGCGACATCATCACGTTGTCCGGAGATCTTTAAACTGCGAGAAGCCACGACGTCATGTTGATATCCGTTGGTGAAACTCCGGCAAAGCCCGCCGCTGATGAAGGCATCGGCCAGTTGTTCAAATCAGCAGCGCTCCTCCGCATCGGTGCAGGCGCGGTGCTCGCGTGGTTCCATGCATGGCCCGCGGTGACGGGCGCCTACCAGTTTTTGTGGAAGGAGCAGCCTTGGGAGTGGGTCACCGTGCTGGACAAGGCCCGCGTGCCATGGCCGCACCTTGCAGCACCGGCAGTGGCTGCTGTGGTCGGCATGGTGGCGTTGAGCTGGATCTTGGGATTCGTCACGCGGCTGTTCTCGCTTGCGTTCATTCCGGTGGTTATCGGCGCGATGGTCGTGGCGCACCGCCTTGAGTCTTCGCACATGGAGGTGTGCGGACTTTATCTCTGCATCGCCGCGACGTTGCTCCTCTTCGGGTCGGGCAATGTGTCGCTCGATTATTTCTTCAAACTGGGAAGCAGACCGAAAGAGGTATCCAAGCGCCGCTGAGACAGCTGCCGCACCGTCATGGGAGAACAAGCACCTCAGCCAGTCGGCATCAGACCGCAAACGGCAGAACGGGTGCTCGCGATCGATCCCGCCTTGCGCAAGACTGGTTACGCAGTCGTCGAGAAGATCGGCAATGATCTGCGCGTGCTCACTTTCGGTGTGATTCACAATCCACCGAAGCTGCTGGCCTCAGGCTGTCTCGTGCAAATCCGCAGCCAGCTCGCGGAGGTGATCAAGACCCACGCGCCGACCGTGTGCGGCATCGAATCCACGATCTTTGTCCAAAGTTACAAGACCGCGATCATCCTCGGCACGGCGCGCGGCGCATGTCTGCTCGCCGCAGCCGAACACGGGCTGCCGATCTACGAGTACGCGCCGCGCGAGGTGAAACAGGCTGCGGTGGGCCGCGGTGCCGCGCACAAGGACCAGGTCGCCTTCATGATCCGGTCCATGCTTCGCTTGCGCGAAACGCCCCCGCCTGACGCCGCCGATGCGCTCGCAGTCGCCATCGCTCATTTTCAAAACGCCGACGCACATCGCATCCAGGCGCGGGAAGCGCGGCGCGTGTGACGGTCCACGCATCTCCGCAGCCACGCCCGGCCAACGCCGTCCGTGCGGCGAAGATTGCCGTCGGGGATAAAACCCGCAGGCCCTGACGCCCATCCGGCAACTTGCGTATAGACGACTATTGCGTTTTCCCCCACGCCCCACATGGTGAAAGCCGCGCCACCGCTGAATTTATGGCCTCAGTTGCTGATCCCAAGAACGATGACTCACAGGACTCGGACGATCCGTTCATACCGCACTCGCTTGAGGAGTTGGACGCGCTGATCCCAGGCTACCAGTTCGTGGAGTTCATCGATCGCGGCGGCATGGGGGCCGTCTATAAAGCGGTGCAGAAAAGCCTGAACCGCATGGTGGCCGTGAAATTGCTGCCCCGGTTGCACCGGGACAAACTGCGCTTTGCGGAGCGCTTTACCCGCGAGGCGCGGGCGCTGGCTCTGCTGAATCATCCGCACATCGTGTCGGTCTATGATTCTGGGGAGACGAAGGACGGCCACATGTTTTACGCGATGGAGTTCGTGGCTGGCACGGATCTCAATCACCTGCTGAGGCGCGAGCCTTTGAGCCCCCGGCAGATTCTGACCATCGTCACACAGGTGTGCGAGGCGGTGCAGTTCGCGCACGAGCACGGTGTCGTTCACCGCGACATCAAGCCCGCGAACATTCTGATCGACGAGCGCGGCAACGTGAAAGTGGCGGACTTCGGCCTGGCAAAAATAATCGGCCGCGATGCCGACAGCGACCGTTTCACCGCCACTGGCACGACCATGGGCACTCCGGACTACATCGCGCCCGAGGCGATGAAGCACGAAGTCGAGACCGACCACCGCGCTGACATTTACTCGCTCGGAGTCATGATCTACGAAATGCTCACGGGCCAGATCCCCAAGGGCGTGTGGGAGCCGCCATCAAAGCGTTCGGGCGCCGACACGCGGCTCGACGAGGTCGTCAACACGGCGATGCAAAACGATCCCGCAAAACGCTTCCAACACGTCAGCGACATGACGCAGGTGATTCAGAAACTGCTGCAGCTCGGCGAGGATCTCTCCGGATTCGACCTCCCCCGACCACTCCCTTCCCGCAGGCCCGCAGGTCCCTCTGCGGACGCACCGACGATGCTCTCTCCCGCCACGGGACGCAGCCGCCGTCGCACGATGTTCTTCAGCTTGGGCGCAGCGGCATTGGTCGCCGCGGCTTATGTGATGCCTTGGAAGAAACTGATCCCCTCGGATGGCGCGGCCGCGACTACGGCGGCAGGCAAGCTTGCGATCTCCCCTGCCAAAACCACCGCCGCGGCTGCGCAGGTCGCACTGGCGAAGTGGGTCTTCAACAACGGAGGTTTCGTGAACGCCATGGGCTCCGGCAGCTCGGAGCATGCCATGGGTGAAGGCGCGGACCTTTACGCCGAGGCGGAACTGCCGGCCGGTTCGTTTTCCATCTGGCGTGTCAACGTCACGCGCAATCCCATCTCCAACGACTCAGCGTTTCAAGACCTCATCGCCCTTTGCTTGAAAGCCGGTACCGTGGAAAACCTCGTCCTCCGCAACTCAAACATCAAGCCCACCAGCCTGCTCGGATTGCAGGAGCTGGAGCTGCTCACAAACATCGATCTCACCGGCAGCACTGCGGTCACGGACTCCAGCATGCCGTATGTCGCAGGCTGCAAAAACCTGGCGCTGTTCCGCCTCGGCGGATCGAGCCTCTCCGATGCTGACCGCGTCGCCGCCACGCTCCGCAGCCTCAGACCCGACTGCGAGGTCATCGTCGAATGATTCCGTTCAAACCATCAGACACACATACATCAATGAAGACATCCCCCGCCACACGACCCCTCGAACGTCAGATCAAAACCGGTCGCAAGGCCGCCGCGAAGAAATCGCGCAGTGTCGCCGTCCAGAAACCAGCGCACGCGCTGCCCGTGGTCGCCAGCGGCGAAGGCGTCATGGCGATGGCAAGCCCACTCCCGCCACAAGGCCTGCGAACCGCGCCTGCGCGGCGCCCGAAAACGAAAGGCCGGCTTTTGTGGATCGGAGATGCCGTGGTTCCGACAGGTTTCGCCACCGTCACCCATGGTGTCGTCTCACACTTGCACCCGACATGGGAAGTGATCGTCTCCGGCGTGAACTATGACGGCGGCCCGCACTCCCTGCCCTTCCCCGTCATGCCGGCTTGGCAAGGCGGCGACATGTGGGGCATTGACCGCTTTCGTCACCTTTGCGCCGAGTTCGCGCCCGACGCCGTCATCATCAACAGCGATTGGTGGAATGTGGCGAAGTTCGTCGAGGTCGCGCCTCGAGGACTGTCTGTCATCGGCTACATGCCAGTCGATGGAGGCAACGTGAACTCCAAGACGATGCGCTCACTCGGCAAGCTCGCCGCCGCGGTTTGGTACACGGACTTCGGACATCGCGAGGCGACGAAGGCTGGATTCTCCGGCGCGCGTCACGTCGTGCCGCACGGCATCGACCTCGACATCTTCCGCCCCGAAGAACAAAGTGAAGCCAGAAAGCGCGCCGGCCTGACCCTCCCGAAGAACGCATTCGTCGTCGGCAATGTGAACCGGAACCAGCCACGCAAACGCCTGGATGTGACCGTGCAAATCTTTGCAGCCTGGACGCGACGGCACAAAATCCGCGATGCGTATTTGCTCCTCCATTGTGCAAAGAACGACACGGGATGGGACCTCGAGAGCCTCGCGCGGCACTACGGTGTGGCAGACCGCCTCATCATCACCGGCGATGAGGAAATCCGCGGCATGAAGGAGCAGCGCTCACTCCGCCGGATCTACAACAGCCTCGATGTCCAAATCACCACGACGCTGGGCGAAGGCTGGGGCCTTACCACGATGGAAGGCATGGCGTGCGGCATTCCTCAGATCGTGCCCGATGCGGCGGCACTCGCGGAATGGGCCGAGCCTGCGGTGAAGGTCCCCTGCTCGCGTGAACTCGTCCACCCCGTGTTGAACACGACCGGTGCGCTCGTCGATGAAGAGCGCTTCATCGAGGCCTTGCATGCGCTCTACCAGAGTCCGGCGAGGCGCCGGTCCCTGTCCGCGCGCGGACTGGAGTGCGTCTCACGCGATGAGTTCCAGTGGTCCTCGGTCGCACGGCAGATGGATGAGATCGCGACTGCCTCGTTGCGCGCGAAGCCCGGCCGCAAAACTCGGGCCATGACCGCTGCGGGCACGCGCTGAGTCCGCGCCGTCATCTCATGAAGATTGCGTTCGTTGGCGCGTCCGGATACGGGAACGTGGGCGATGACACCTACCCGCTCGTCTTTGGCGCGCACTTGCACGGGCACGAGCTGGTCTTCCACAATTCTGATCTTCCCGACCGCCTCGCCGGGGACATCGCATTGCTTGTCATCGGCGGCGGCGGGCTGCTGCACAATGTCGGCGCCAAGCCTGCGGACGCACCGTCGCCCCATTTCGAGTGCATGAGGTTTTACATGGACGCCGCCATCGCGCGCGGCATTCCCTGGGGGTTCATCTCGTGCGGCTTTCAATTTCATGCGCATCGTGAGGCCGATTACGCCTCCGACCTGAAGCCGTGGGCGCCGTATCTCCGGCGTGCGGATTTCATCACGCTGCGCTCGCCCGCGTGCGCGCGCATCGCACGCGAACTCAGCGGCCGCGGGGATGTGTCGTGGTTTCCTGATGCTGGGTATCTATGGTCGCCGGCGCATCCTCCGGCGGAAAACGTCATCACCATCATCCCCGCTGGCGCGGTGAACGCCACGGACCCGCTCATTGACTGCTACGCGCGCCTGTTCGATTCCATCCAGCAACCCGTGACGTGGCTGAGCATGGGCGCGCCGCGTGACGACGGGCCGATCCTGGAAAAGGTCGCGCGGCGTCTGCCTCATCATCGAATCATCGAGGGCTCGGAACCCGGGACAGCATTTGCGCGCATCGCCAGCTCACGGCTCGTCATCACCGGGCGCTATCACGGGCTCATTTTCGCGCGCACTGCGCGCGTCCCCTTCCTCACACCGACGGGAAATCCACACAAGATCCGCAACGAGGATCTGGCGCGCACCCCTGCGGATGCGATCGGACACATCGAGACGCTGCGGCGCTGCTTGCCGCGCTGATCGCTCACCACTGACGCAAAAACTGGTCCAGCTCCCCGGCATCCACGTTTGGGAACTCGCGGCCCAAGGTGTTCTCGCGATCAATGCCGAACGCATACCCGACACGATCTTGCGCCACTTGAAACCCACGCGGATAGAACACGGCGACGGGCTTGTTCTCAAACCACGCGGCCTGTTGCAGGCTCGACCAGCTGCCGACGTACGCGCGGCAAGATTTGATCAGGTTCAAAGTGGCAGGCGTCGAGAGATTCTCGAGCACCGTGACATTCCCGCCAGCAAACTGGCGCGCATCCTCACCGGCGTGCGCGACCTTGCCATCACTCTCCGTGCGCAGGTAGCTGCGTGTGACGACATACACGCGGCCTGGCGCTTTCCGCAGCACATCGACGATCTGCCCAATCATGTCCTGCGGCAGGGATCGATACGACGCATTCCCCGCAAAGGGCTGAAACACGATGTGGCCGGATGAATCCACATCATCCGGCGCGTCGAATACGGGCGCATCACCTCTGGCCGGCCCGCGCGCCAGCGTTTCGTAATTCACGCCCGCGAACTGGCACAACGCACGGCTGATGTCCGGCCCTCTGAGGCCAGCCGCGAGATATTCCTCATACTTGTGCCCGAGATCGTAGAGGATGAAATTCCTCGCGTTTCGGTGGTGGCGGAAAATCTCAATGGAGAACGGATTGTGCGATGCCACGATGACCGGCACGGGCTCAGTCGCCTCACCGAGGCTGCGGTAACCCGCTGACTGGTAACACATGCGGATGACGTCACCGAGTCCCGCTCCATAGATCGCGCCTGACATGGAGAGATGGAAACCCGGCGCACCAGCTTTGACAAGCCTGATATCACGCATCTGCCCGCGATCGAGTCTTTCACGCCCGGGTGCTCTCAAAAGTAACACGAGACCGCCTCAACATTCCTGCCCGGGACGAGGACGTCAGGATAAGAGAAGATGAAGCGATCCGCCCACGTCAGCCGCACAGGTAGCGCACAAAGACCCAGTAGATCCGCGCCGAGTCCACGATGGGGCGGAAGTGCGAGGAAGAATTGCCTTCGAGATAAATCGTCTGGATCGGCTGGGAGAGAAGCGGCGTCTTCGAGCGCGAGGCGAGCAACAGCATCTCCAGTTCAAACGCATAACGGTCCGCCTTCACAGCGAGCAGTCGCGTCATGAGTGTGCGCGGGATGGCGCGCAGTCCAGTTTGTGTGTCGGTCAGACGGTTGCCGGTGATCAGGCGGAAAATGAACCGGGTGAGGTCATTGCCGAAGCGGCTGCGGAGGGGCACATCCCCACGAAAAGCGCGGGTGCCCAGCACGAGGCTGGCGGGATTCTTCCGCGCGAGCGCGGCGACAGCGAGGATGTCGGCGGGAAGATGCTGGCCGTCGGCGTCAGCGGTGATGAGCAGATCATCCGGGGCGGCGCGCTCGAGAAAACGCCGGATGCCGGTGCGGAGCGCGGCACCTTTGCCGAGATTCTCCGCGTGCTGCAAAAGCTCCACGCGGGATTTTGCGGCCGCGCTCTGGAACACGGCATCGCAGGTGGAGAGGCTGCCGTCATTCACCACGATGAGCTCCGTGGCGTCGTGGCTGAGCAGCTCGTCGATCACGCCGATGAGGCGGTCGCAGGGATTCAACGCGGGAATGAGCACAAAGGATTTCATCAAAAGCGCGCGAGACTAGGCGGGCGGGTGCGGACTGCAAGGCGGAGGGAGCCGCGATGTTGCGCCGCCATGTCATCTTGCCATCATGGGCTCATGCCTCGCATCCCCGACGAAACGATCCAGCAGGTGCTCGCGGCCACTGACGTCGTGGACCTCGTGGGGCGCTATGTGAAGCTGCGGCGGATGGGCTCCACGTTTCGCGGACTGTGCCCGTTTCACAATGAGAAGACGCCTTCGTTTTACGTCACGCCCTCGCGCGGCACCTACCATTGCTTCGGCTGCGGCGTGGGCGGCTCGGCGATTCGTTTTTTGATGGAGCACGACGGAATGCAGTTCGTGGAGGCGGTGAAGCGGCTCGGCGATGCGGCGGGCATCCGCATCGAGGAGGAGGTGTGGGACGCAAACGCGGAGCAGTCGGCCAAGACGCGCGCGCTCCTGCTCCGTGTGCATCAGGACATCGCCGCGTGGTATCATCTGCTGCTGATGAAACACAAGGCCGCTGACGAGGCACGGCAGTATCTGAAGTCGCGCGGGATGACCGCAGAAGTGGCGAAGAACTGGAAGATGGGGTATGCGCCACCCAGAGGCGACATGCTGCGTGAGTGGGCCGGGGAAAACAGCTACTCGGAGAACCTGCTCATCGATGCAGGCATCCTGGCCGCGAGTGATCCCGAGTCCGGCCGCACCGGCACGTATCCACGCTTTCGCGACCGGCTGATGCTGCCGATTTGCAACGACAACGGAGAGGTCATCGCCTTCACCGCGCGCGTGCTGCGCCCGACTCCGAACACGGGCAAGTATGTGAACTCGCCCGAGACGCTGCTCTTCACCAAGAGCAAGGTGCTCTTCGGATTCGACAAGTCGAAGCGCCCGATCTCGAAAAAGGGCCAGGCCATCATCGTTGAGGGGCAGATCGACATGATCACCGTGTTCGACAGCGGAGTGGAAAATGTGGTGGCCTCCCAAGGCACCGCCTTCACCGAATCGCACGCACGGCTTCTCAAACGACATGCCGACGAGGTCGTGCTCTGCTTTGACTCCGACAATGCGGGATACGAAGCCGCGCAGAAGGCATTCAAAATCCTCGCGCCCACCGGCCTCAACATCAAGGTCGCGCTGCTCCCGCAGGATGAGGATCCGGACTCGCTCATCCGCAGCAAGGGGCGTGCAGCATTCGAGGAGCTGATCAGCGGCGCGCTCGAGTTCATCGACTTTCAAGTGGAGCACGCGGCCACGAGGCGCAATTTCAACGAGACACGGGAACGCGTGCGCTTTGCGGACGAGATGGCGGAGAACATCCGCTTGCTCGAGAGCACAGTCGCGCGGGAAACATCCATTCAGCGCGTGGCCGTGCGGCTCGGGCTTTCCGAGGAAACCTACCGTAAGCAGGTGATGCGCGGGTTCAATGCGCCGCGCAGAGCGTCAGGAAATGCAAGGCCGGCCGAGGGCGGTGGACGTGAGCTTGTGTTGTCGCAGGACAAGACTGCGGCGCTTCTGTGCAGGCTCGCATTGTCGAACCCCGAAGTCTTACGCTGGCTGCGCGGCACCGGCAGCGCCGACATCGTGAGGGAAATGCCGGGAGCAGAAATGCTGTCCATCGTGTGGAATGCCAACTTCGACCCGGATCAAGGCACGGCGCTCGGCGCATTTTTAGCAGGGCTCGATCCTGTGGAGGAGGCCGCGTTTGCCGAACTCATGTCACGCCCCGCGCCGCCGGGAGGAGTGGAAGATGCGGAGCACGCGCTGGCCGCGCTGGAAACAACGCGGCTGCATAATCTCATCCAGCGCGCGCAGACGCAGCTCAAGCAAACCGCGCTCTCACCCGAGGCGGAGGCCGAACTGCACGGGCAGATCATCGCGTGGCGGAAAGAATATCTTGACCGGCGCAAACGCGCCCCGGATAATCCGTGACTTTTTCGCGCGCTGGCGCGCATTTTATTTTGACCGGTAGCTCGGGGCATATGGCCGCAAAAAAAAAGTCCTTTAAACAACTCCACCGCCCCGCTGCTCCGCCCCAACCGGCAGTCTCGTCGGTCGTACCGGTGAAACGCGGGCGTGGCCGGCCGAGAAAGCATCCTGTCCCGCAACCAGAAGGGAGCGCACCATCGTCCGGCGATGGACTCGGCCAACCGCTCAAAAGGAAACGCGGTCGTCCTCGCAAAAATCCGGAGACCCCGCCCTCAACGCCGAAGAAGCCGGAGATCATCCATGACGATTTCAACGCGCCCGACATCCAGTCACGGCTGCGCGATCTCATCAAGCTGGCCCGCGAGCAGGATCATCTCACCTGGAACGACATCAATGAGGGACTGCCCGCCGGCATCGTCACGCCGGACTTGATGGACGCCATTCTCACCCGCCTGCGCGCCATGGAGATCCGCATCGTTGAGGAAAGCGAGGTGGAGACAATCAAGCCCCCCCAGCCTCGCGTTGTCGATGAGGAGGAGTCTGTCATCGAGGACAAGGATGCGCCGAAGCTGGACATGCTGGACGATCCCGTGCGCATGTACCTCAAGCAGATGGGCCAGGTGCCGCTGCTCTCGCGCGAGCAGGAAATACAAATATCGAAGCGGATCGAGAAGGCGGAAAATCATCTTCAGGCCTGCCTGCAAAGCGTCGGCTTCATCGCCGAGTCTTTCCTCCAGCTCGCCGAAGGATTGATCAATGGCATCGAACGCTTCGACCGGCTGGTGATCGAACGGAAAGCCGAGGACCGCGACTATTACTTCCGCAAGCTCAAGACCCTTCTCGGAGTCGCGCGCGAGTCATTTGAAAACTGCACGCGGCTCGGCAAGGCGCTGTCCGAGACGACCTCGCGCAGACATCCCGCGCTGGACGAAAAATTTGCCCAGGCCAAACAGTCGTTCTTCAAGACCTGCGGGAAATTTTATTTCAAGCAACGCATCAACGAGGACTTCGTCACCACCCTGCGGGAGAGGCTGACGGAACTCGACAAGCTGGAGCAGCACGTCGCAGCATCTCCAAGAAGCCAGGTGGCGCGTGAATCTCTCCGCCAGTTTCTCGAGCGCTCCTGGCAGACGGCCGCCGACTACCGCCAGATCGTGGCTGACACGCAGCGGTGGGTGGCTGATTCAACCAAGGCGAAGACGGAGATGATCGAGGCCAATCTGCGCCTGGTGATCTCCATCGCGAAAAAGTACACCAATCGCGGGCTCCCATTTCTCGACCTTATCCAGGAAGGAAACATGGGCCTCATGCGTGCGGTGGAGAAGTTTGAATACAAGCGCGGCTACAAGTTCTCCACCTACGCCACATGGTGGATCCGGCAGGCGATCACCCGCTCCATCTCAGATCAGGCGCGCACGATCCGCATCCCTGTCCACATGATCGAGACGATCAACAAGCTGATGCGCGTGCACAAGCAGCTCGTCCAGGAGCTGGGCCGCGACCCCACTCCCGAGGAGATCTCCGAAGAGGTGCATCTGCCTGTCGATCGCGTGCGGACCGTGCTCCGCATGTCCATGCAGCCCGTGTCACTTCAGACAAAGGTGGGCGATGGGGATGGCGATACGGAGTTCGGGGATTTCATCGAGGATAAGGAGGCATCGAATCCCATGGAACTCACCGCGATGAATCTTCTGAGGGACAAGTTGAAGGATGTGCTGGAAACCCTTTCCGGCCGCGAGCGTGAGGTGCTCGAGCAGCGCTTCGGTCTCGTGGATGGCGCCGGACGCACCCTCGAGGAAGTGGGCAAACAATTTCAGGTGACCCGCGAGCGGATCCGGCAGATCGAGGCCAAGGCCCTGCGGAAGCTCCGACACCCGACCCGAATCCGCAAGCTGGGAGGATTCTTCGGGGTGACCTGAGACAAGAATTTTGCCCCGCGCGGAAACTTCGTGTTCGCCGCACTGTTCATCCTCATTGCCATGGAACCGCTCGAACCAAACGACTCACTCTGGAAACTGCTCGGCAAAGCCAAGCCAGTGGAGCCGCGTCCGAATTTCACACAAAACGTGCTGCGAGCCGCGCGGCAGACGCCGCAGACGCGCGGATGGTGGGCTGGAATTTCCGAGTGGCTACAAGCGCGGCCTTCCTTCCTCCCGCGCCTTTCCATCACCGCTGCGGCATTGGCCGCCCTCGCCGCATTCGCGGCTTCGGAGCTTCGCACGACGAACGGGCCGGCCCTCATCGCCATCCGCACGGCGGCACCCCAGTCTTCCGCGATTGCATCAGCGGAGCCCCCCCTGCTTGCAGTGGAAGCGCAATTGGAGAGCGTCGATCAGGTCAGCATGCTGCTCGCTCTGGAGGATACTTCCAGCCTGAGCGACAGCGAGATCAGCTTCCTGCTTTATTGACCAGGCAGCAGGCACCGGGGGTCGGCGGAGCCAGGATGCCCGCCCGCACATGCGCGACTATTTCGCCGGCTCGACGCCTGCTTCCTTGTCCACGCTGGCCTTCTTTTTCTGCACAGCGTCTGAGGCTACCTCCTCGAGCGGGGGAGCCTTGCCGCCTTTGGCCACATAGTTCAAAGCCACGCCATTGATGCAGAAGCGACGCCGAGTCGGAGTGTTTGCGGACACTGACTCACGGTCAAAGACGTGCCCGAGATGCGCGTCGCAGCGTTTGCAGGTGACCTCTGTGCGCGAGCCGTCGGCATCGACGGTTTCCTTCACGTTCTTCGCTTTCGATTGATCATAAAACGACGGCCAGCCGCAGCCGGAGTGGAACTTCTCGCCCGAGGTGAAAAGCTCCGCGCCGCAGCACACGCAGTAATAAGTGCCTTCGCCTTGCGCGTTGAACTTCTCGTACTCCGGTCCGTCCGGGCGCTCGGTGCCCTTCTCGCGCGTCACCCGGTATTGCTCCGGCGTGAGCCTCTTCATCCATTCTTGCTCAGTCTTTACAACGGCGGGTTTGCTGGATTCCATTTTGTCAGTGGGTTTGGTTTTGGATTTGTCGTCGGCGCAGGCAGCGCTGAGCGCGCAGAGCGTGATTAGAAAGGTGAGTCGTGAGTTCATGGTGCTGGCTTGTTCATACGTGGGAGGATGCAGCTGTGTTGCTTATTCCCGTACGCGAGCGCGTCCCGCCTGGCAACAGGTCGAGCCCGCTCTCCGCAATCGGAGTGAGAGTCCGTAGGACTTCGATGCTGAGAGTCCAATCGAGATGCTGCGAGCCGGGACGGACTCGCCTACTCGCGGAGATCGTAGCAAACTACGCGCGGGGGCTTCTCGTCGATGTCCTTGGATTGTTGTGAGACGTACAGCAGCCCGTGGCTCACCGCCGGGAGGCTCCAGGTATTCTGTGCGTAGAAAAGCTGCGTGCGCTGGAGAACCTTGCAGCCGGCTGGCGTGAGGTCGAGCCACAGCAGCGAGCCGAACTCTCCGAGGCATAGGAAGCGCCCATCAACGCGCAACAGGCTGGCGCGCAGGATGCCTTGCTTCATCTCGGGGCGGCTGAAACGCCTGCCCAGAAACTCATCGACCCACTCGATGCGTTCGGTCCATTTCTCCTCGCCGGTGTCGGCGTTCACGCAGACGAGCCGGGAGTTGTCCTCGCGCTCGCCGTCGATGCCGTAAAGATGGCCGTCGAGATAAACGGGATTCATCCAGTGCATCGCGAACTTCGGGGACTTCCACACTTCCCTGGCCTTGAAGTTCTCGTCATACTCCACCATCACGCCACCATGCGGACGACCCTTGGGATAGACCGTGCTGATGAAGGCGCGGTTATTTCCAGGAACGACCACGGGCGATGACCCTGTGGACTGGATGTACTCGTCATCGCGCCACGGGAAGCGGTCGTGGAGTTCCCCTGTCGTCGGGTCGATGCACATGAGGCCGCCGATGGCGGGACTGCCCTCGCCGCCCGCGTAGATGAGCACCTTGGTCTTGCCGTGCAGCTTTGCAGGAACGGGCGACGCGTAGCTCGCGCCCCACTCGTCTTCGATCTTCCACTTCATCTCCCCGCTTTTCAAATCAAAGGCCGCCACGCTCACGCCTTTCGTCGCCAGCTTGCGTTTGCGATCCTGCTGCGAGTCCGCGATGTCGAACTTCTCCGCCTTGCCGCCGATGTTCACGATCACCTTTCCATCCAGCAGGAGCGGCGATGATCCGGCACCGAAGAAATCCTGCGGCACATTGTGGTCCGCCCGCAGATCATGCGACCAGAGCAGCCGGCCAGATTCCAATTCAAGAGCGTGCAGCATGCTCGTGACGCCGAGCACGACGACCACACCATCGGCGATGACCGGACTCGCGCGGGGTCCGGCGGAAAAGCCGTAGCGGTCCTGGTAGTTGATCGCGTAATCGAACGACCAAAACCTGCGCCCCGTCTCCCGATGCAGGCACTCGACCGTTTCCTTCCCGTCGAGCGCATGGAAGATCACCAGCCTGTCGCCACTGATTGCCGGCGACGTGTAGCCCTCGCCACGCTCCACTTCCCA
>JANOBO010000121.1:0-5343 GCA_031411695.1 Verrucomicrobiaceae bacterium | reverse complement strand
CTTGGTGGCCAAGCTCCGGCAGATGCCCGTGAAAGACCATGAAACCTCCATCCAACACCGCTCCCGTTTTTGCGCTCGCTGAGGAAACCACATGGGATGACGTGGACAACGCGATGGCTGCCAGCGCTGAATACCAGTCGAGCAAGCTGGGGAAGATCATCCCGCTGTTTTTCTTCGCCCCGCTGACCGAGCCAGAAAATCCCGACGCCTGGCAGCCGATGCGGAAGACGGCGCTGCACCTGCTGATCGTCTCCATTGCACGCTCGACGGACGTCACGGTGCGCGAGGCGCTGCGGCACGCGGCGGCGGAGCTGGGCGCGCCCCAGCCGGTGCCCGGCTTTGTCTCGCCGGGCATGGAGATCGAGATCAAGGACGACGGCCTGCTGGCGGATGTGTTCCAGCGGATGACGGCGGCTGATCTCCGCTTCCACGCGCACGAGCAGACGGGCGAGGACGATCCGTCGTTTTACTTTGTGCGTGGCGGCGCGGCGGTGCGCGCCTTTGACCGCGCGTTGCGGGAGGTGACGCGCGGACCGTCAAGCACGCCGTGAGCATCCACCGAGCCCGTGCGTGATGGGTGAACCGGGAACTGGGAACCACGCAGGAAGGGGTCAGCAGGAAGGAGCCAAATTTTGACACAAGTATGGTGCTCCGGAACTGCGGAAGTTGGCTGGCAGCCGACCGCAGCGTGGCGGGGCCCGACTCAAAACTTCGGAATCGATGCGCGTTGATCGCTCTTTTTCCGCGCGTCTTCTGCATCTTTGACTGACTTTGCTGCGGTACTGGTGAAGGTGAAGCGCAAGCATGAATGGTCGATATGCGCACTGGCACCATCGGGGCGGCTCCACAACCGACCGTCGGCAAGCCCGCCCAACAGTTCTTGCCCAATTTGATTGAAGAGGTCGCCGGTGCGCTGCGGCTTGGCCGACGTCCACGTCGCGCCGCCGATTTCGCCTTGGAGGATGGCTTTGATCTCGTCCTCGCTGATGACCATGGTTTTCAACACGCTGAGGTCCTTGCGGTACTCCTGCGCGACCACACGACCGCCAGCAAACGCGGTGCGGATGTCCCAGCCCTGATGCTTGAAGCAAAGCTGCTGCGCGCCGGGAAGGAGAGGTCCTAGAATGGCCAAGTGTTTGTCAGGAACGGCACTGCCATAGCGCACGATGCACTCGCGCTCGGTATCGCCGAGGCGTGCGTGCAAACAGGAGCCGCCGAAGGCGATGGTGATAGCGAGCAGGATGAGGGGCTTCATGGGACTGAATGATGGAAACATAGACGCCCAGACCGCACCGACGCAATCAGAGTGCGTTTTTTCCTGACTATCGGCTTGGGACGGCGGCTCCCATTGATGTAGGCACGGAGCAATCGCACATAGGTACGGAGCGTTCCCACATGCTCTCGGCAGAGCAACAAGAGGATTTGCCGGAGTAAGAAGAGCGTCCTTCGTGGTGTGGCGCGTGTGCTGGGCGGTGGCTCTAGCGCCATCCGTCATCCGTCATCCGTCATCCGTCATCCGTCATTCGTCATTCGTCATTCGCACCCCTGCACCCTTTGATGTCAGGCGCTTCGCGCAGTGCCGGAAGGCTCCTGCAAAGCCGCAAGGAGTTCATCCGCCAGTGTTTGGCTCGAACTGGGATTTTGGCCGGTGATGAGATTGCCGTCGCGCACGACATGGGAAACCATCGGCACGAAAGCTGAGTCAAAGTCTGCGCCGCGCTCCTTCATGGCATCTTCCAGCAGGAAAGGGACGACGCTGTGGAGCATGACCAACCGCTCTTCCATGTTGGTGAAGCCAGTCACTTTCCGGCCCTTGATGAGCGGCTCGCCTGAGGCGTTGCAGGCATTGAGCAGGGCAGCCGGGCCGTGACACAATGCGGCGATGATCTTGCCTGCGCGGTCAAAGCTCTCGATGAGAGCCTTGAGGTCGGCGTTGTCGCTCAGGTCCATGAGCGGTCCGTGGCCTCCAGGGAAGAAGAGGGCATCGAACCCCTCAGCCGTGACCTCGCTCAGGCGCTTGGTTGCCTCGAGTGCGCCGAGCGCGCCGGCCCACTTCTGCCGTTGCTTCTCATCGGGTTCTGTTTTGGGATCAAGCGGCACCGCGCCACCTTTTGGCGAGGCGACCACGATTTCCACGCCTGCTTCGGTCAACGTGTTGAAGGGCACTGCAAACTCCTCCAGCCAGAGACCTGTGGGATGATCCGGCGCGAGCGTGTCGGCGCTGGTTGTGACGATAAGTAATTTCATGCACACCCATCGCTGCCGAAGGTTGAATCGGACGTGAGATTCCGCGGCGGTGAAACGCCTGAGGCCCCCAAGCTCAGCGACCGCCGAGTGCGGCGCGGCACCGCACCTGCACGGCGGATGGAAAGGCGGCAGTGGAAGGCGGGGGCCGTGACGCACGGAGCGTTTGTGGCGCATAGTTGAACAAAGCCGCCACGAGACGATGTCGTTCCTGGGTGTGTTGAGCGGATCGGTGCGTGAGCATGGCCAGGAGCTTCATGGGCGCTGCTGGTGTCCTGAGCCTCTTTGGTTGCGACATGGTTCCCAAAGGCGCGGGGGTATCGAGGTAAAAGTCTTTTGCGCGGGTATGCGGGAGATCGAGCTTGCGGCTGGGTCGGTGGAAGGGGCGGCTGGGGCGGACGGCGCCGGGTGGTGCTGGAGGAAGGCTCGGGCGCTGGGTGGCATCGAGATGATTGCGAGGCGGGACGCGGTCGCTCCACCGCAATTGTGAAAATAAGGATTGCCCTGCGGCCGCTGTTTTCCTCTAATCAGCGCGTTCACCATCCCACCGCCTCACATGAGCCGCACATCTCTTCATACTCCCGCCGCGTCCTCCCTCCCCTCCCACTCCGGTGCCAGCGGCGCGGACATGAAGCTCTTCTGGGCTTGCTTCATCGCGCTGGTGGCCACGTCGTTTGTCTTTGGCGTGCGGGCGGCCACCATCGGTGAGCTTCAGAACAGCTTTAACCTGAACGAGCAGCAGAAGGGCGCCATCAATGGCGCGGGGATGTGGCCCTTTGCCCTCAGCATCATCTTTTTCAGTCTCATCATCGACTGGATCGGCTACAAGACCGTCGCCCTGTTCGCCATCGTCTGCCACTTGGTGTCATTGGTGCTGACGCTGCGCTCCTCGGGCTACGATGACTTTTACTGGAGCACGCTGCTCGTCTCCGTGGCAAACGGCACCGTGGAGTCCTTCATCAATCCCGTCATCGCCACGATCTTCCGGCGCGACAAAGCGAAGTGGCTGAACATCCTGCACGCCGGCAGGCCTGCCGGCCTCGCGCTCGGCGCGCTCTTCTGCGCCCTCTTCCCGCACACCACGCTGTTCTTCGATGCGGCGTGGAAGTTCCGCTTTGCCCTCTGCTTCATCCCCGTCGTGCTCTACGCCGTGCTCATCCTCCCGCGGCAGTTCCCCGTCAATGAGCGCGTCGCTGCGGGCGTCAGCTATCGCGACATGCTCAGCGAGTTCGGCGCGCTCGGCTTCTTTGCCTTCTTCGCCATGTTCACCATGGCCATCTACCAGGCCAAGACGCTGCCGGTGAATCCTGCGGTCACCCTCGGCGTCGCCTCCGCGTTTGGCATCCTCGCCGGGCTCTACACCCGCTCGCTGGGGAATTGGCTCTTCCTGCTCGTGCTCGTCATCATCGGCCCGCTGGCCACGACCGAGCTGGGCACCGATGCCTGGATGCCGGAGCTGCTCAAGCTCAACGGCCCCCTCGCGTCCGCCGAGAGTAATCTCACCTTCGCCACCTGGGTCTTCGTTTATGTCTCGGTGGTGATGACGGTGCTGCGCTTCTATGCCGGGCCCATCGTGCATCGGTTCTCGCCCATCGGTCTGCTCGTGCTCAGCGCGGGCGTGGCCATTTGCGGCCTCCTCTTCCTCTCCCAATCCGTCGGCTGGATGATCGTCGTCGCCTCCACCATCTATGCCTTCGGGAAGACCTTCTTGTGGAGCACCACCCTCGGCCTTACCTCCGAGCAGTTTCCAAAGGGCGGCGCCCTCACCCTGAATGGCGTCTCCGCCGTCGGCGTGCTCTTCCTGGGCGTGCTCGGCAGCCCCTTCATCGGCTACCAGCAGGATCAGGACATGCACCAGCGCCTCAGCACCGGGCACCCCGCCCTCCTGTCGCAGGTGCAGGGCACGGCAAAGCCCAGCATCTTCGGCACCACGCCCAGCCTCGATCAGGGCAAGATCAAAGCGCTCGACGAGACCGCCACGCGGGAACTCACCGCCGTGCAGGCCGAGAGCAAACGCGGCGCCTTCGCAAAGATCGCCCTGCTCCCCGCCTTCATGCTCGTGTGCTACCTCGGCATGTTCTTCTACTTCCGCGCTCGCGGCGGGTACCGCCCGGTGGAGATCGGGCCTTGAAACCGCTGCGACCCAGCGCCGTTGCGCGGATCGAAGCGCATCAGGCAAGCAGCCTCAGAGCGACCACCCCGCTTGTTCCAACCCCAGGGGCAGTTGGTGGCTCGTCCCTCGCAGCACTGCACCCGTTGATGTTCGCCTTCGTGGACTCATTGTTCTAGTCCATTGATCTCCGGTGTGGTCCGAGACGCGGAACTTCAACCTCCTCCGCAGCACCGGTCGGATATGCACTGAGGACTTCCCTGTTGACGGTGCGCTGGCAAGCGATGGTTAACTCCCTTCTGAGCAAGCCCCGTTCAAACACTCGATCTGCTTCTGAAAGCGGATTGAACTCAATTGCCAGTTCCACTCGTAGCCGCAGAGTGGGGATGGATCGAGAAAGCAAAGTGATGGTTCCGGCGGGCTTGCCCACACGAGGCACGGACTCTCGCGTCAAGGTCTGTTTGGCACGCACGGCGACCTCTCCGGGTTGGAGGTTGGACTCTGAATCGTAGTCGGCCCACCTCAAGGGGATCGATGCACCCACTGCGAGATCGCCTGGAAGACAAGCCACCATAGCCCAATACTGCATAAGATTGGCGGTGAGCGGGAGGACGTATCCTTGCGAAGCATAGACAACAAGGTCATGTCCCGGAGACACTTCGCAAAAGACGGAGTGCTGGCTCAATCTGACGGACGCAGAATGAAAACTCTCCGTTCTGTTCCAAGAGGCTATGGCACCGCCGCTGCCGTGAGAGGGAGGGCCGCCACTTTCGTTAATCGTGTAATCAAAATATTGAACCGCACACGACGTGAGCAAGGTCACGAAAAGGCATAGCTGTAATGTGAATTTCATTGTACGCCCGGAGTTAGGCCAGACCTTATGGCTGCGGCCCGACTTGCGTGAGCAGGTCGGAAGCGCGCCACGGTTGATTGAAAAAGGCGTGGTGTGCTGGCCGCATTGGAATCGCGGGCTGCTTCTTTCGAAGCCT
>JANOBO010000120.1:0-24490 GCA_031411695.1 Verrucomicrobiaceae bacterium | reverse complement strand
CTCGGCCTTGCCAATGGCGATCAATTCTCTGCCGGCGCGGGTCTTGGTGATGTCGAGTGAGGTGATCATGGCGATGATTTCCTGTGTGGTTTTGTGTTTGAAGCGGCTGATGAGGAGGCTGGAATAGATGAGCTGGAGCGTCTCGCGCTGGAGGCCGGAAACGCCTCGCAGCCGACCAAGGTCTTTATACACTTTTGCTGCGGAGGCTTCAAGCTTCGCATCGTCTTTCTCAAACACCGGGGCCAGGAGCTTTGGCAAAGGATGATCCGGCTGCCGTTGTGAGAGGACGACCATTTCCTCGTCGAGGTACACGGCATGCACGACGCTTGTCCACGGAGCGGGTCGCTTGTCGAGACGACGGCTGGCAAAAAAGATGATGGCCTCAACTTCCCGTCTCGGATGAAGGCGATGCACGGCGAGCCGCTGCTCGGCGGCACGGAGATAAATGTCGGTGCTTGGAAAAAACTGGAATTCAATGACTCGCAGTGGTTTGCGCCGGTTCGCCGGGATAAGCAGGCCGTCGAGCCGGCGCTCCACCTTTTTCATGGTGACGGACCGGAACTTGCCCGGCTCGGGGAATGGCTCGTTCATGAGATCGCCGATCCACTCCGGATGATCGCGGAAGATCTCATAAAGATGCGCGTCGGTATTCATGGGTCGGGTGGAGGGCGCAGCAGTGCGGCAGGCAGCGGGTCAGCGCAAGGTCTTGGTTCGCCCGCTGGTTGCTGAGAACCGCGCCGCCTTTCTGGAGGCTGAGCGCGGAAGGTGTCGTGCGTGTTGCGGGCCGGGAGGGGCTCGCCTACCTCTGCGAGATGACTCAAAATCAATGTCGCTGGGGGATTCTCGGCACGGCAAACATCGCACGGAAAAACTGGCAGGCCGCTCTCGATGCAGGCAACGCACGACTCGTGGCGGTGGCTAGCCGTGACATGAAAAAGAGCGCGCGATTCATCGCGGAATGCCAGGCCAGCGTGCCGCAGCCGTCCACGCCGCTACCGCTTGGCAGCTATGAGGAGCTGATCGCGCACCCTGAGGTGGACGCGATCTACTTCCCGCTTCCGACGGGTATCCGGAAGGAGTGGGTGCTCCGCGCGGCGAACGCTGGCAAGCATGTGCTGGTGGAAAAACCGGTGGGCTGCGCGACGGACGATGTGGTGGAGATTATCGCGACGTGTGAGAAAAACAAGGTCCAGTTCATGGACGGCGTGATGTTCATGCACAATGAACGTCTGCGGCAGATGCGCGCGGCGCTCGAGGACGGCGGCAGCGTCGGCGGCATCAGGCGCATCACGACGCAGTTCAGTTTCCATGGGGACGACGAGTTCATGCGTGAGAACATCCGCGCGCATTCCGATCTCGAGCCGCACGGTTGTCTCGGCGACCTCGGCTGGTATTGCATCCGCTTCACGCTTTGGGCGATGAAGTGGCAGATGCCCACGCATGTCGTGGGTCGCGTCCTCGCGGAGACAAAGCAAGCAGGCGCCCCCGCCGCTGTGCCGACGGAGTTTTCGGCGGAGTTGTTCTTCGACGGCGGGGTTTCCGCGTCATTCTTCTGCTCATTCATCGCGGAGAATCAGCAGTGGGCCGTGGTCAGCGGTGACAAAGGGCTGCTGCGCGTGGCGGATTTCGTGCTGCCCTACAAGAGCGACGAGACGCGCTTTAGCGTGACAAACTCAGACTTCGTGATGAAGGACTGTCAGTTCGACATGGTGGAGGGGCGGCGCGACTTCGCGGTGCATGAGCCGCCGAACAACGCGCCGAGATCGCAGGAGGCGTGTTTGTTTCGAACGTTCTCCGCTCTCGTACTGTCTGGTAGGGTCGATTCCACCTGGCCAGCCATGTCGCTTCAAACTCAAACCATCATGGATGCATGTCTCGATTCAGCGCGACATGGCTCCGCGGTGCGCGCCGTCCGCTAGACGCCCTCCCCATTCGATGCCCGCGCGTCTCTTCTTAGTTCTATTTGCTCTCTGCCTGCTCCGCGCACCGGCTGTATGCCGGGCGGAAGAAAAGGAGACGCCAATCGCACGCACCGTGCTGTGCCTTTACGGATTCGCCGCCGGCGACCCGGCGCGCTCTCCCGTGTGGCCGCCTGACACATACTCGGCGCAGATGCTGCAGATGGCGCTCGAGTGGATGGGGTACAGAATGGAGTTCCACGATGTGGGCAAAGGCCGGCCGCCGGAGAAGCTCCCGGCAGATGTCTGCGCTGTGGTGCTGGACTCAGCGCTGGAACTTCCCTTTCCAGACGAGGCTTTTTATTTGCAGTGGATCGTCAAGCAGCGGGAGCGCGGGCTGAAGCTCCTCTTCATCGGCGGCTATCCCGGCAACAACCAGGAGAACCGTCAGGAGATGGCCGACGCCCTTGGCATCCGTGGCAGCACGGCGGACATCATCGGTGTGAAGTCGGCGAAGTTCCGCAAGGTGGACAAATCCATGGTTGATGAGGCACTGCTGCCACGGCCGCGTACAAACAATCTCGTCTCCGCACAGGCGCCCGAAGATGCGAAAGTCTGGCTCTCCGTGCTGGCGACGGACAAGCGCGACATCGAGATGTCTTGCGACTTGATCTATACCGCGACTTGGGGCGGCGCGTTGCTGGAGCCGTATCTTTATTTCCGCACTTCGCCGGAAGATGTCCGCGCGGTGGTGGAGCCCTTCACTTTTCTCGCGACCTTTCTGCCCGCGAACGCGTTCCCCGTCCCGGATGCGACGACGCGCGATGGTCTGCGGATGTTCCTCACGCACATCGATGGCGACGGCTTCACGACCTTGAGCAAGAAGCATCTGAACGTCACCTGCGCGGAGATCATCCGTGACGAGTTCCTCAAGAAATATCCATTTCCGGTCACGGTGTCGGTCATTGAATCGGAGGTGAAGGCGCTGCTGAAGGAGCAGAACCCCGAGGATCGAAATCGCTTTGAGGACATCGCGCGGAGCATCTTCGCGCTCGATAATGTCCAGGGTGCCTCACATGCGTTCTCGCACCCGTTCGTGTGGATGCCCGGCCTCGACATCGAGGGCGGGCGCGGGTATGCGGCGCAATGGCTGGAGTTTGCCGATCCAAAAATCTACCCCGCGTTTGACGTCACACGCGAGATCGAGGGATCGGCGCGCTACATCCAGGACACGCTGATGCCGCCGGGCAAGAAGCTGGAGGTGTTTCTGTGGTCCGGAAATTGCCGTCCATCCGGCGAGGCCTTGCGAATTGCCGCAAGCTTGGGTCTGGAGTCGCTCAACGGGGGAAACACGATCATCAACCGGCGCGCCGAGGGCATCGCCGGCATCTCATCCACCGACACGCTGATGGATGGCGAGGTGCAGGTCTATGCCCCGATCCAGAACGAGTATGTGTTCACCAACGGCTTCACCGGCCCCCTCTACGGCGGCTACCGGCTGGTGATCGATACCTTTCAGCGCACTGGCGCCCCACGCCGGCTGAAGCCAGTGAACGCCTATTACCATTTCTACAGCGTTCAAAACGGAGACAGCCAATCCGCGCTAAAATCCGTATATGACTGGTGCATGACCCAACCTCTGCACAGCATGACGGCACGGGATTTCGTGCGGCTGGCAAAGGACTGCCGCCGCACGCAAATCAGCGCAGCCGGACCTAGGCGCTGGGTGGTGAGGAACTCGGGAGAATGCCGCACTTTCCGCGTGCCTTCCTCGTTCGGCGCGCCCAATTTGGATCTGAGCGAGGGCGTGACCGGCCACAAGATCGAGGGCGATCAAATCTATGTGCATTGCGATGGCAGCCCGCGCGTGGTGCTGGACTTTCACCCCGCCGCAGCCACGCGGCCCTGGCTGGTGTCCAGCAGCGGCGAGATAAAGCTGACTCAAATGATCAGTGGCAGGATGGCGGGGACGATCCGCGACCTCCGCGAAAACGACGTGGAGGTCCAGGGCTTGCCGGCAGGCATTTCGGCCACGCTCACCGTATCTGCCGGCAGCGCAGCGCGCCAGACAACCGTGCAGGTTGACAAGCAAGGTGGAACCCGGCTTAGGTTGCCCCCCGTATGTCAGTTCACGCTGTCGGTCCCCAGAGCGAGCGAGTAACCGCAGCGACGTATTACGCATGTTTCCAACCGATCCCAGTTCCGTCATCCCGCAGAAAACCCTCGTCACGGTGGTCCTCTCATGCCTGCTGCTGGCAGCTTGGTTCGTGCCGAACCAGCGTGAGCTGGTGCATCGGCTCGATCACGATGGGCACAAAGATCGGGTGAAGCAGCTCGCTGAAGAAAGGCTCGCCGAGCAAGCCCCCGCCTTAACGCTCGCCGCGCCGCAGACGGATCGCGAGAAGCTCGGAGCTTGGCTGACCTCTCAGGACCCGGCCGTGCTCGAGGATCCCGCTGTTCAGGCTGACCGCAAAAACCTCTGCGCCACGACGAATACTCCGGCGGAAATGGGCGCGGAATTGATCTCTCACGCAGAGCGGATTGATCCCGAACTTTTTGATGCCATGGCTGATGCTCTGGTGAGGCGCGCGCTCGGCCTCGGCGATCCTGCCGGCGCGGCGGCGCTGCTCACCGACTGGTTTCACATTCATCCTTCGTGGGAGATCGCCGGTCGTCAGATCCAGGCATGGCGCTGGGCCGTGCGGTCGGACGAGGCGCTCAAAGCTCTGGACACCGCGCTCGCCTCCAACCTCGACGCTGCCCAGCGTCCCGAGAACGTGGACGACCTTCGCGTGAAGCTCGCGGTTGAATCGAACCAGCCGAACCTAGCCTTTGATATCATCATCCGAAATTACGAGAGCGCCGCTCCTGCCGACAGGCCCGGGATGCTGCGAAGGCTCGTGGAGCTGGCCACAGCGGGTGATCGCACGACAGAGGCTTCGCATCTCATCGGCGAGCATTTCAAAACGATGCCTTTTCAAACGAGGTCGCTGGAAGAGGCCGTCGCGATGGTAGGCGGCGGAACAGCCTTCCCGAACGCAGCGGCGGAGAACGACTACAAGCAATACGCCAGCGCCATGGCCAGGTGGCAGGAATGGGCCGGCCGTGGTGATGTGGCGTTTGACACCTGGCTCCGCCTCGCCGTTCTCGGCGATGAGGAGGCCTGGGCCCGCGCGCTGGACCTGCACGAGGAACTGCTGCGCAAGGCTGACTTCGCCGTCGTGCTGGAGGATCGGATCGCCCACGGTAAACACCTTGAAGCGGAACCCTTGCTCGCCGAGATCCTCATCGATGATGGGCGTACCCATGACGCGATCCGGCATTTGGAAGCCGCCGCATCACGTGCGGCTGAACCGGCTCCGATGAGACTGCTGCTGGGCCGCATTCACGAGCAGTCGGGGGAATGGGCGAAGGCCCTCGCGTCATTCGACGCAGCGCTTGCGCATGATCCGACGAACATCGAATCGCAGAAAGGCCGGGCTTTCGCGTTAGTCCGGCTGCGGCGTTTTGAAGACGGCTGCCAAGCGTGGCTCGCAATCTCACGGCAGGCTGTGGACGATGTCGAAGCGCAGGAGACGTGCGCCGCTCTTTGCGATTCCCTCGGGTACTCAGGGGAGGCCTTGGCGGCCACACAGCGACTCCTCGCGTGCCGTGGCCGCGCTTCCGCTGCGGAAGAGCATCTCGATCTCGCCGCACAGTTTCACCAGCGCGCGGATTCCTCAGGCGAGGTCGCCGCGCTGCGGACTGGTTTCGCGCAGTTTCCCTCCAGCACGCTCCTGCGTATCTCGCTGGCGGAATCGCTCTCTGGAGTCGGGGACGAGACGATCCGACTGCTCTCCGACCCTTCCGTGCGGAACCACCCAGTCGCCGTCGAACTGCTCATCGCCGAAGCTGCGGACTGGCACGATGCGCCCGAAGGATGCGATCTGTTCAACGGCCCGATGCCGGATTGCTTGAAGGATTTGCCACAGCTTCAACTGCGGCTCGCGCTCCTTTTTGACCAATGGGGCCGCCGGTCGGACAGCGAGAAGATCGTGGCCTCTCTGCAAAAAGAGAGCCGCTACCGCGAAACCGCCGTGTGGCACCACCTCGCACGCATCAGCCTCGACGCAGGTGATGCGGCGCGCGCGGAATCCTTCGAGGCGCTGCAGCTTTCCTCCACGGGTGTGCATGACAGCAGCGCGTGGGAGATGCTCGGCGACATCTACAAGGTTCAGGACCGCGCCCACGAGGCGGCTGGCGCTTACCAGAAGGCTGTCCAAATTCTGCTGCCGTCTTCGCCCGCCGCCAGCCGTCCGCAGCCGCAGATCACCCAGACCAGCGGGAGGTGAGGCAGGCAGTGTTCGAGACACACTCATCCGCAGGCGCAGGCCGAGCACGCAAGAGCCGCCGCATGATTCCGCCTCGCCACGCAAACGCCCGCTTCATTCTGGCGGCCTGCGTTTTCTTCGCCTCCACCGTCGTCCCCGCGGTGGAGAAAAAATCCTCGCCGACTTCGATGATGGAAAAGCTACCGCCTTCGAAGCTGGAGCGGTTGGCGGCTCTTTATCTGAAGCTTGGCCAGACGGATGACTGCCGCGCCACTCTTCAGGCACTTTTCAAATCCGACCGGCGCAACCTCGACGGCCTGCTTCTATTGGCGCGGCTGGAACTGCGGCTCCATCGCTTCCCCGATTCTCTGCGCGCCGCCACGACTGCGCTCGCCATCTCACCGGACGATGCCGATGCGATGACCCTGGAGGCCGCCGCACTCAGGGCCATCGGGCGCATTGACGATGCCGCCCGCTCGGTCGCCGGCCTCGCCCCCTCCGACGTCATCCGCCGCGAGGAGACGATGGGATTGATCCAGCCACAGGCTGCCACTTCAATCGAGGAGGCGCGTGAGGATCCGCTCACCGCAAGTCGGGGCTCACGCTCCGACAGGCTGGAAGAATTGAACGACGCCGCCCTCGACGCCGCCCGTGCTGCGCTGAGAAAAGGAAAACTCAGGGAGGCCGGCACGCTCACCGCCAGCGCGCTCAAGCAATGGCCGAAGGATGTGGAGGCGATCGAGCTGCGCGCCGAGTTCTTATGCGAGGCGGGACGGCCTGCGGAGTCCATCCCGCTTTATCGCAAGCTCAAAGCCTCGCACGATGCGTCGGCCGGACCGTTTCCGCGGCAGATGGATCTCGCGTTCGCGCTGAACGACGCGCGCCTGACCGCGGAGGCGCGCGCCGCCTTCCTCGTCGTGATGAACGACGAACGGTATCCCGCAAAAGATCGTGCCAGCGCCGCCAGGGTGCTCGCGGAGCAGCGCCAGACCGCGCTGCTCGCAGAAGGCACCGCCGCTCTCGAGCGTGGCGACAACGTGGAAGCGGCGCGAGTTTGCGCGCTGCTCATCGGCGAAAAGTACGACTCAGATGATGTGAGGGTTTTCCACGCGGACGTTCTGCACGCAAACGGCAGCCATGCCGGGGCGGCCGCCATTTATGCGTCCTTGAAAAAAGGAGCGCCGCGGGCGCGTCGCTTCGACTCACAGTTCGACTATGCCAGCTCCCTCGCCGGTGCGTCCGACTACCACGCGGCGTCCAGCCAG
Organism: Verrucomicrobiaceae bacterium; assembly: GCA_031411695.1. Lineage (GTDB taxonomy): Bacteria > Verrucomicrobiota > Verrucomicrobiia > Verrucomicrobiales > Verrucomicrobiaceae > JAIBCL01. The sequence goes on along the minus strand of JANOBO010000120.1, from coordinate 17,017 downwards.
TATGAGGAAGTCATCGCGCAGGCCTCGTTCTACACCCCTGACGAAGTGCGGGTGGCGCGGGAGGAACTGGAGAACCTGCACAGCAATTTCTTTCCACGTCTATCGTCGGAACTTGTCGCCGGGACCTTTGATGAAGGAGCCATCTTGCGCCTTAACTCGCAGTTCACCTCGATGCGCACAGGAAAAAGGCGCTACCTCGCGCAGGCCGCATGGGACCGCATCGAACTCAGCGAAACCGTCTTCCCCCTCGGCCGGGTGGCCGAACGGCCCGCCGCTTCCGTCGGCATGTGGCAGGAACTCAGTCCGCGCTGGAACGCCACCTTTCTGCTCGGCGGGTACAATGATGGCGTCATGGCCAGCGCCGCTGCGGAATACACCACGACACGCGATCTCGCCGCCAGTGTTCGGCTCGCGCTGAATGATCCTTCGCGCGACACACTCCTGCTCGAAGCGATGAACGGCCGACAGCATTCCCTTTCAGCAAATCTATGCTCGCCACTGGGACGGCATTTCGCCTTTGACGCCACGTTGCTCGGACGCCAGATCGAGATCGACGGCGAGACCATCGGCCGCTCCGTCGGCGTCGAGGCGCAGTTCCGCTGGCACCCGTTTACCGTCGCTGAAGACACCTGGCTCGCGTATGCCGTCGAGCAGAAATCCTTCGCCGCGCGCACACGCGAGTTCGATTGCCTCGTGCGTCGTTACTTCGATGTGGGTCACTCTCCGCTCATGCCCGAAGTGTACGATGCCGTGCCGGAACGCATCAACCGGCACGCGCTTCAGGCGCACACATCGGTTCCGCTCACCCGAAAGCTCACCGCTGGCATGACCGCAGAAATCGCGCACCGCCTGGAAGCCGACAAGACCGAGTACGCCATCATCGGTGAGCTGAAATGGAAGCTGACCCCGCGTTCAGAACTCCTCGCCCGCCTCGAATACGACACCGGCGGCGCCGGCCCGAACACCAATGGCTCCGTCACCATCGGCACCCTCGGATGGAGCTGGAGTTGGTGAGCCCGATCCGGCCGGAAGGGCTGGGGAGTTTCGGATGTATTCTCGGGTTGGCGACATGTCGCCAAGCGGGACGCGCTCGCCTACGACACGACGTGTCACTCAGCGGCTTGCGGCGCTTGACAGAATCGGATCGCGGCATCTCTGGTGAGTGGTCATGCAATCCTTCGCACTCCAACTCGAACGCACCGGCCCGCCAGCCGAAGTGCTGAAGCTTGTTTCGCAAACGCTCGTGCCGCTGGGCCCGCACGAGGTGCGGGTGCGGATGCGGTACGCTCCGATCAATCCTGCGGACCTCAATTTCATCGAGGGCACCTATGGGCGGCCGACGATCCCGCCCGTGATCCCCGGCCACGAGGGCTGCGGGGAAGTCGAGGAGATCGGCGCCTCGGTGGAGTCGCTGGAGAAAGGGGATCTCGTCATCCCGATTGAAGGAGGCGCGTGTTGGGCGCAGCACATGACTGCGGCGGAGCATCACTTTGCAAAACTGCCGAAGCGTCTGGACAGGGTGCAGGCATCCATGCTGCGCATCAATCCGCTCACGGCGTGGCGTCTGTTGAAGGGCTTCACGGACCTGGAGAAAGGTGACGTCATCGCGCAGAACGCGGCGAACTCCGGCGTGGGCCGTGCGCTGATCCAGATCGCCAGGCACGCCGGTGTGCATACGATCAACTTTGTGCGGCGGCCCGAGCTTATCTCCGAATTGAAGGCGCTCGGCGCGGACTCGGTGTTTCTCGACACGGATGAAGGCCTCGCGGAGGCGAAGGCGCTGCTGAAGAAATTACCGCTGCGCATCGCCGTGAACGCTGTCGGTGGGGACTCCGCCATCCGCCTCATGGAACTGCTGTCATCTGAAGGCACGCTCGTCACTTATGGCGCGATGAGCCGCCAGAGCCTGAAGGTGCCGAACAAGTTTCTCATCTTCAAAAACCTGAAGCTCCGCGGGCTGTGGATCACCCAATGGATCGAACAGGCGGGGAGCGCCGATCTCTATGAGGCGCTGCATCCTCTCGCCGAGATGATGAAGGAAGGAGATCTCAGCATCGCCATCGACGAGATCGTGCCGCTCAAAGATTTCGCCCGAGCCATTGCCCGCGCACAGGAGGGCGGCAGGAGTGGCAAGGTGATTCTCGATCTGGCAGCGGAGTGAGATCTCTCTTCGGAGCGGCGTACACTGCGGATGACTCAGTTGCCGTTGGTTATCTCCTTGAGTTGGGTGTGTCTGGCGGGTGCCTTTGCCGAGCCGCTGACGACCGTCCCTCCCATCCGCGGGCTCAGCCGTGTGAACCTGCTGGAGTACCGCGCCGCAGACGGCATCACAAAGATTGCATCCACACCTGCGGAGTGGCAGATCCGCAGGGCAGACGCGCTCGCCGCTTTTCAGAAGATCGCAGGGCCGCTTCCCGGACCGGAGAAGCGATGCGCGCTCGATGTGAAGATCGATGAGGAAACGGACTGCGGCACTTATGTCCGGCGCGCGATCACTTACGCATCCGAGCCTGGCTCGCGCACCACGGCTTACCTTTGCATTCCGAAAAGTGCGCTGGGGGGCGAGACGACAGGCGGCGTGCTTTGCCTGCATCCGACCGAGAATGCCATCGGGTACAAGGTGGTGGTCGGGCTTGGCGGCAAGGCGAACCGACAGTATGCCAGCGAGCTGGCCGAGCGCGGATTCGTCACGATCTCACCGAGTTACCCGTTGCTCGCGCAGTATCAGCCCGACCTGACGGCGCTGGGCTATGAAAGCGGTACGATGAAGGCAATCTGGGATAACATCCGCGCGCTGGACCTTCTGGAATCGCTCCCGTTCGTACGGAAGGGGCGCTTCGCCACCATCGGGCATTCTCTCGGCGGGCATAACTCCATTTTCACCGCCGTCTTCGATTCACGCATTCAATGCATCGTCACGAGCTGCGGCTTCGATTCGGTGCTCGATTACAAGGACGGCAATCTGAAGGGCTGGGTGCAGCAGCGCTACATGATGAGGATGGAGGCCTTCCTCGGCCATCCGCAGAACGTGCCCTTTGATCACTACGAGCTTATCGCCTGCCTCGCGCCCCGCCCGCTCTTCATCAACGCACCTCTGCGCGACTCCAATTTCAAACACGACAGTGTGGACCGCATCGTGAAGGCCGCGGCACCGATCTACGCGCTGCATGGAGCGGAGAAGGACATCCGCGTGGATCATCCTGACACGGAACACGATTTCCCGGATGCACAGCGCCATGCGGCATACGAGATGATCGCGAAGACACTGAGTGCAAAGTAGCGCGCGCTGACGCGAACGTGTCAGTGCCGGGCGCGCGATGAAATACGTCTTGTGCGTGACCATCGACGCCGTATCGGAAACACATGATTTCCCTCCGACCCTTCACGATGGCGGCGCTGTTGGTGGTGCCTTTGGTTTGTCCGGCGCAGTCCGTTTCCCTGAAGCCATCCGATCTCGGCCTGCGCATCGAGATCGATGGCAAGCTTTTCAGCGAGTACCGCACCACGGACGCGCAGCGGCCATACATGTTCCCCATCACCGGACCGGGTGATACAAACCTCGCGCGGCCATACCCGATGGAGAAAGGCGGCGCGGAGGATCATCCGCACCATCGCTCGATGTGGTTCACGCACGGCGGTGTGAACGGCGTGGACTTCTGGGGCAATGGCGAGAAAAACGGCACGATCAAGCACACGGCCTTTGCGCAGATCACTGCCGAGGGAGCGGCCGGATCGTTCGTGGCAAAATCAAACTGGGTGCTGCCGGACGGCGCCTCGGTGATGACGGATGAGCGGCTCATCCGCATCGAGGCTCTGGAGAATGGCGGCGCGATGGTTGACTGGACGATCCAGATGACCGCCAGCGCGGGCGAGGTGACCTTCAACGACACCAAGGAAGGCAGCTTCGCACTGCGGCTGTGCCCGTCGCTGAGCATCAAGGAAAACAAGGAGGCGCGCATCACCACGAGCGAAGGCGCGAAGGACAAGAAGGCATGGGGCACCCGCGCGAAGTGGGTGACGTTTCACGGCCCGGATCCAAAGGGCAGCGCGGTGAGCGTCACGATCTTCGATCATCCGCAGAATCTGCGCCACCCGACGTGGTGGCACGCGCGCGACTACGGCCTCTTCGCGGCGAATCCATTTGGCGTGCATGATTTTGAAAAGTCTGACGACAAGAAGAAAGGCGATCATGTGCTGGCCAAGGGACAGACCCTGACCCAGCGCTACCGTGTGCTCATTGAGCGCGGCGATCCCGATCAGGCAAAGCTGGCGGAGAAGTTCGCCGCTTATGCATCGGCGAAGTGATCAGCCTGAACTCACGAAGCAAATCTCGTGGCCTCCACCCGTCGCCGGTTCCTCCACCGGGCCGCAACGATCACCGCGGCCAACGCGCTTCCCATCGGTTGCTTCAGGCCGAAGCGCTCGGCCGACGACATCCGCGTGGGCATCATCGGCTTTCACGGCCAAGGCGGTCATCATCTGGATGAACTGCTGAAGCTGGATGGCGTGCGCATCGTCGCCCTGTGCGATGTGGACTCGCGCGTGATCGATGAGGGCGTGGCGAAGCTCAAGAAGCAGGGCCTCGTGGCACGCACATACTCCGACTATCGAAAGTGCTGCGCGGACAAGGAGATCGACGCCGTGCTCATCGCCACGCCGAATCATCTCCACGCGCTCATCGCGATCACCGCCATCGCGAATGACAAGCACGTCTATGTGGAGAAGCCGGTCTCGCATAATCTCTGGGAGAGCCGCCGGCTCGTCGAGGCCGCGGCCGCGCGGCCAAAGCTCATCGTGCAGCACGGCCTGCAGCGGCGGTCCGACGGCGGCTGGGCTGAGGCGTTGGCGTGGTTGAAGGAAGGGCACATCGGCAAGGTGACGCTGTCCCGCGGCATCAATTTTAAGGCGCGCGAATCCATCGGCAAGGTCAGCGGCCCCACCCGTGTGCCGAAGTTCATCGACTACAATCTCTGGTGCGGCCCGCGCCCCGTGGTGCCGCTCATGCGGGAAAAGATCCACTACGACTGGCATTGGCAGTGGCCGTATGGGAACGGCGACATCGGCAATCAAGGGCCGCATCAGCTCGATGTCGCGCGCTGGGCGCTGCAGCAGATGAAGCTGCCGCGCCGCGTGATGAGCCTCGGCTCGCGCTGGGGCTATGATGACGACGGACAGACGCCGAACAACCAGATGGCGCTCTTCGATTATGCCGACGGCGCGCCGCTGCTCTTCGACAATCGTGGTCTGCCGATGAAGGACATGGACTGGCGCGTGGAGCCCGTCTTCAAGATCGGGGAGTTTAGTTGCCCGCGAATCGGAAACATCATCCATTGCGAGGGCGGCGTGATCGCGGAATCCAAGGCCTACGACTCCAATGGCAGGACGATCCGGAAGTTCGACTTCGATGGCGGCGCGCACCGCGAGAGCTGGCTCCGGTCGATTCGCGCAGGAAAACAGACGAGTGAGAATCTCTCGATCCTGAACGGCCACCTTTCATCATCGCTGGCACATCTCGCGAACATCTCGTGGCGTATCGGCGGCGCGATGAGTCCGGATGAAGTGCGCGAGCGTCTTCAGGGAGACAAGGCGGCGCTCGAGACGCTGGCGGACTTCAATGCAAACCTGGCCGCGAATCAGATCGACATCCGGAAGCACAATGCGACGGTCGGCCCATGGGTGCAGTTCGACGCCGAGAAGGAAATCTTCACAGGCGAGTTTGCCGAAGAGGCAAACAAGCTCGTCAGCGAGGAGTATCGCAATGAGTTCAAGCTTCCGGTGATCACCTGATGCTGCGCGCTCAGGACAGCTTCCGTTTGAAATCCTCGTAGCCAAACCTGCGCACCACGCGCAGCTCACCCGTCTCCGGCTGATACGTGTCGATGTCAGGGTGCGGCACGCCGTTGAAGGTGGTGGTCTTCACCATCGTGTAGTGCGCCATGTCGGTGAAGGCGAGCTTTTGTCCGATCTCGAGCGGCTGAGGGAACGAGTAGTCGTTGATCACATCCCCCGCGAGGCATGACATGCCGCCGAGACGATAGGTGTGTGGGAACTCGCCCGGAAACCCGCTGCCCACGATGTGCGGGCGGTACGGCATCTCCAACGTGTCCGGCATGTGGCACGTCGCGGAAGTGTCGAGGATGGCGGTGGGCATGTCAGATTCAACAATGTCGAGCACAGTGACTATCAGATAGCCCGTGTTCAGCGCCACGGCCTCGCCGGGCTCGAGATAGATTTCCTTGCCCCAGCGTCGCTTGAATGAACTGACCACGCGGATCAGTCGCTCCATGTCGTAGTCACTGCGCGTGATGTGATGGCCGCCGCCCATGTTCACCCACTTCACCTGCTCGAGAAATTTGGGGAAACGCTTCTCGACGGCCTCCAGCGTCCGCTCCAGCACGTCGGAGTTCTGCTCGCACAGCGCGTGGAAATGCAGGCCTTCCAGGCCGGACAAATCTTCGCCATCGAGACTGTCAGACCTCGTGCCCAGCCGGCATCCAGGCGAGCACGGATCGTACAGCGCGACGGCTACTTCTGAGTGCTCCGGGTTCACGCGCAGGCCGGGGCTCGGGGCGTGTTCACCGGCGGCGCGCGCGGCCTCGATCATCGGCCGGTGCGTGCGCCATTGCCGCAGCGAATTGAAGCTGATGTGATCCGCGATGGGAATGATCTGCCGCATCTCATGCTCCTTGAAGGCTGGCGCATAGACGTGCACCTCCTTGCCGAACTCCTCATGCGCCAGCAGCGCCTCGTGCAGCCCGCTGGCACAGCAGCCGCTGAGATGCTGCCGCACCAGCGGGAAGGTGGAGAACATGGAGAAACCTTTCAGCGCCAGGAGAACCTTTGCGCCGCTTTCCCGCTGCACAGCGGCGAGTTTTTCGAGATTGTTCTTCAACAGGCCGAGATCGACGACGAAGGCCGGCGTCTCCACGGTGGAAAGGTCGAAGCGCGGCGCGGGCTGCTCAAGTGTGTGTGTTGGCGTGGACATGAATGAAGAACAGATAGGCAGCGAGAAGGCGGAAGGACAAGCGGCAAAGTCGTCCGGCAAAAGTTGTCCAGTCACTCTGTGACTGGTGTCTCTCCGCCTGATCAACACCCCCAGGTCGCATGAATCACATCGACGCGATGACTCCAGTCACGGAGTGACTGGACTACTTTCCCTGCGTGCAAGCCAGAGTCGTTGCGCTATGATTCGCCCGCTTGAGCTCCAGCGACCCCACTCCCCAACGCCATGTTCCCGACATCCGGGATCACGAGACGATCCGCATGATCGGCCGCGGCGCCTACGGCGAAGTGTGGATGGCGCGCAGCGTGACCGGAGCGCTCCGCGCGGTGAAGGTTGTGCGCCGCGAGGATTACGATCACCCGGAGTCATTTGAGCGCGAGTTCGAGGCCATCAAAAAGTACGAGCCGGTGTCCCGCAAGCATGACGGCCTCGTGCCGGTGCTACAGGTGGGCCGCAATGACGCCGGCGGCTTTTACTATTACATCATGGAGCTGGCCGACGATCTCGAGCGCGGGCGCGACATCGATCCGGCCACGTATCGCGCGCACTCCCTCCACGCGCAGATGCGGCGCGACGGGCGCGTGAGCGCGGAGGCGTGCATCGCCTTCGGAGCAAATGTCGCCGAGGGACTCGACCATCTGCACAAGCACAAGCTGATCCACCGCGATGTGAAGCCGTCGAACCTGATCTTCACCGACGGCGCGTGCAAGCTCGCGGACATCGGGCTCGTGGCGCTGCTGGGCCAGCACAGTTTTGTGGGCACGGAAGGCTTCGTCGCCCCTGAAGGTCCGGGCACGGCGGCGGCGGACATGTTCAGCCTTGGCATGGTTTTGTATGAGGCGGCGACTGGAAAAGACCGGCTCGATTTTCCCGACATCCCGTCATCGCGTGAAACAGGGGAGAAATTGGAGATCTGGCGCAGGCTGAACCGCGTGATCTGCCGGGCGTGCGCGCCGCAGGCGAAGGACCGCTACACCAGCGCGATGGAGATGAGCCTCGATCTGCGTGGGAAGCCCCTGCCCTCCCGGCAGCGCGTGTGGTACTACTCTGCGGCCGCACTGACGGCGATCATTCTCGCGATGGGCTTCGGCATGTGGATCGCGCAACAGCGGCGCATGGAGGATCTGGTGTCCGTGCGGGAGAAGCTCTCGCTGCTCACCATCAAATCCATGCCCGAAGGCGCGGTCGTGTTTTCCGGCGAGGACAAACTCGGGACGACGCCGCTGAAGCTCGATCCACCCGAGGGCGTGCCGGTGATCTACCAGTTGCGCAAGACCGGATTCAAGTACGTCGAGGTGGAACACACGACCGTCGCGAACAAGCCTGTGGAGTTTGATCTGAAGCTCGAGGCCTCGAAGCTGCCGCAGGCTGGAGAGCGCTGGGCAAACAGCGTCGGCATGCTTTTCACGCCACGCCAAGGCGGGCACATCTCCACGCAACCGGTGGAGATGAAATTCTTCCGCCGGTTTGTCGAGGGCACGGGGCGCACATTCGAGGGCAAGGTCGTGCGCTTCGACAACACCCAGGACAAGCAGACGGTGTACATCGTGGTCGTGCCGCCAGGTGATGCGGATGCGTTTCGCTACTGGATGACGGACCAGGATCGCGGCGACGGATTCCTCAGCCAGGAGCATCACTACGAGCTGGAGCCGTTTTATTTCGTCGAGCATCAGAATGCCGGAGCGGAGGACATTCCCGATGGGCGCGATGCCGAGAGCACGGCTGCGGAAAAAAACTGGCAGGCGTTTTATCTGCGCGTGGCGCGTCAGACGTACGGCTCGGTCAATGTGCGCTCGATCCCGGAAGGCATGAAGGTTTATCAGCACGACGAATTCCTCGGCGAGACGCCGCTGACTATCGAGCGGGTGAAGAGCGGAGACGCGGAGTATGAGCTGCGCGGAGAAGGCTACTCCGACGTGGTGCTCGAAGGTGATGTGAAGGACGGCGAGATCCTCGACCTCTTCGCAAACATGGAGACGCGCAAGGGCGTGATCTTCGGCGGCGAATGGAAGAACAGCCTCGGCATGAGGTTCGCGCCCTTGGGGGACAACAGCCTGATCGCGATTTGGGAAACGCGCAGGAAGGATTACATCGAGTACGCGAAGGTGGTGGGAGTGAGGCGGCCGCCGCCTGTGGATGAAGGCGGGAAAAGCCAGACGCAGCCGGTGACTGGCGTGGATCGCGCTGAGGCGCGCGCCTTCTGCGCATGGCTCATGAAAAGGAGCGCGTGGCCGGAGTGATCACCGCGAACGACGTGTATCGCCTGCCGGCCGATGAGGAGTGGAGCCGCGCGGTGGGCTTGCCGCTTGAGCGCGGGACGGATCCGGCTGACCGCAACGGGCGCATCCGCGGCATTTATCCGTGGGGCTTCGACTGGCCGCCGACGGACCACATCGACAACTTTGCCGACGCCGCCGGCGCGAAGCACGCGGGACTCGACAACGTGATCCCAGGCTACGACGACAAGGCGGCCTACACGGCCAACGTGACGTCCATGATGCCCAATGACCGCGGCATCGTCGGTCTCGCGGGAAACGTCTCCGAATGGGTGGACACGGATTTCAACAGGATGGCTCCGGGCGCGGAGACGAAGTCCGCGCCGGGGACCGTGCGGGGCGGAAACTGGCGCAGCGCGACGCCTGAGGAACTGCTCGCTTCCGTGCGGACGCCCGTGCCGCCGGAGACGCGCAGGAACACCATCGGCTTCCGGATCGTGCTGGCAAAAAAATCTCCCTGACACACGAAGACACATCCAGATGGAGCTGCATAACCCTTGGTTCATCCTTGCCTTGATCAGCGTGCTCGGGCTGTTTCATTTGGAGCTGATAGCTGACTTTTTGAACTTGTCCCGCCTTCCGCCACCACACGACGACGACGCAAAACGCCTCCTCGAATACAACACTGCGGCAACTCAGGCAGGCATCATCCGCAGCAGCGTTTCCCTCGGATTGCTTGCGGCGTTTTGGGCGCTTGGCGGATTTGGATGGCTGGATCAATGGACGCGCTCGTTCGGCTGGGACGGCACGCGCACAGGCGTGCTGCTGATCGCGGTGCTCGGCGCGGCGCAGTCCATCCTCTCACTTCCTTTCGAGGTGTGGGACACCTTCAACGTCGAGGCGCGCTTTGGTTTCAATCGCACGACACCGGCCACTTTCGTCATCGATCATCTGAAAGGATGGATTCTCTCGGCAGCCATCGGATTGCCAATCCTCTGGCTGGTGATTTGGTTTTTCTCCACGCAGGAATGGGCCGCGCTTTACGCATGGGCCAGCGTTGTGTTGATCGGCCTCGTGATGTCATGGCTCGCACCGCGATTGATCATGCCGCTGTTCCTGAAGTTCAGGCCTCTCCCCGATGGCGCGTTGCGCGATGCCATCCTCGCGCTGGCAAAGCGCCTGGCGTTTCCCGTCACGGATGTGAGCGTGGTGGATGGCTCCCGACGCTCGACGAAAGCCAACGCGTTCTTTGCCGGCTTCGGGCGCAACAAACGCATTGCCTTGTTCGACACGCTGCTCAGCGGTCACTCCGAGGATGAGATCGTGGCGGTGCTCGCGCACGAGATCGGCCACTTCAAGCGACGCCATGTGATCCGCCAGATGATCGCCGGATTCGCGCAGATGGGTGCAATGTTCGCACTGCTGCATTTCGCCTTGCGCTCACCCTCCCTGTTTCATGCGTTCGGCGTGAGCTCGCCTTCGGCTGGCATGGGTCTCGTGCTTTTCAGCATCGTCTATCGCCCGCTGTCCACGTTTCTCGATGTGCTCCAGCTTTCGATGAGCCGACGGTTTGAGTTTGAGGCCGATGCGTTTGCCGCAGATGCCGTCGGCCGATCAGGCACCTTGACCAGCGCGTTGCAAAAGCTCTCCCACGATCAGCTTTCGCATCCGTCTCCCCATCCGTTCTACGTATCGCTCCACTACTCGCACCCTCCCTTGGCCGAGAGATTGCGCGCGCTGAACGCGCACCGTGTGCAACCTGTTTGAACAACCCTCACGCGCTGAACAACTCCGTGAACAATCTTCCTCAATGCTGAGCGGCCCTTGCCATTTGCAATGTCCGGCCTGCGGTCATGCGTTCCTTTCCGCGCAGTCGCGGTCCGATGGGAATGAAACGTGCCCGCACTGCGCCTTTGCCGCTCATCGATCTGGATTCAGGGCGCTCGCGCAGTCACAAGCAGCCGACCCGGTTCGTTTTCAGAAACGAATGCCTCGCGCGCACGACGAGGCCCAGGCCATCCTCCCGCCAGAGGGCGTGGCAGCCCCGCAGACGACGACGCCTGCCGCAGTCACACACACCTCGCGCCCGAGCCAGCCACCGCGCGTGACGCCCCCCGCGTGGACCGGCATGAGCACGGAAGATCCCCAAAACTCTTCTCAAACCCACGAGCGTGCCATTGAACCACCGAAGAAAAGCAGAATCGGATTTTGGATTGCAGCCGTGTCTTTGATCGCTGCCGTGCTCGCCATCACAGGCCTACTCGCAAGGGAGAAGATGAAGGAGCGTGTGCAACGCATGCGAGGCGGTCAGGCCGTCGCGAACCGAGCAACTCCGACGACCGGCGTGACGCTTTCCACCCCATCCGCCACGGCTGACGCTGCGGATCGCCTGAACCAGAAAATCATGACCGGCGCCGCAATGGCTGGTGCCAACCAACTCGTCCAGGTCTTGTTTGAAAGCGCGACAACGGCCGGACGCCTGAAGGCAATCGCCAATCCCGCGAGCCATCAGGATGAAGTGGCGGCCGTGTTCGATGGCGGAGGAGAGCCGCCCGCGCTCATCGCCCTGACGCCGATCTCCACGCTGCCCATCTCCCTGCTCACCCATCAGCGGATGCCGATGTTCAAGGTCACCACCAGCGGCAACCGGGCGGGCGCTCTGGTGTCATTAAGCACCGGAGCGTCCGGTGTGCCGCTCATCAACTGGCCCCTCCTTCATGAGACTCACGAAAGGCTGCTCACGCGCCACATCGAGGCAAAGGATCAAAACCCGAAGTGGTTTCACGTCGGCCTGCGCCGCGTGCATTCGTTCGAGCTTCCCGCCTCGGCGCGGGACCAGTTCGATGCGATGGACATCGATGGCTCCACGGACGGCACCGGGCACATCGTCACTTACGTTGCAAAGGAGTCGGCGCTCGGGCGGCATTTCTCCAATCTCATCGAGTGGGGAGGGTTCTATTTCGGCCGTGTCCTCGTGTGCTGGATGGAGATCGGTGGTGAGATGCGGCCGGCCCTGCTCGACTGCGAGCGCTCCAATCTGCCCCCTGCCGCCGAAGGCGCGGGGCAGCCCGTGCGGTAGCGCGACACCTGCGTCGGAAAAACAATCTGCGATGTTGGCAGGCATGTTGCTTGCCTCTCTGAAACGTCTATTGCTTATGCAAGCAAGGACCCTGCCAGCATGGCCGATCAAGGACTCTACCACACACAAACCCAGAAGCTCGTCATCGGGCCTCAGATGCAGCAGAGCCTGCAGATTCTGCAGGCGCCCGCGCTCGAACTCAGGCAGATCATCCAGCAGGAGATCAACGTAAATCCAGTGCTCGAGATCGAGTCGCCCGATGTCTCGCTCGAGGACACGCAGAAGGAGGATCCCGATGACATCGATTTCGATACCATCTCGCAGATGGACGAGGAGTGGCGCGAGTATTGGGCGCAGAGCCGCGCGACAGCGAACCGGAGGCAGGATGACGACGACCGGTGGAAGTACCTCATGGACTCCATCGTCGCGCCGACCACGCTGCAGGAGCATCTGGTGATGCAGCTCCGCACCTCCGAGGTGGAGGACCCAAAGGTCATCGAGGCCGTCGAGTTTCTCATCGGCAACCTGGACGACAGCGGCTTTTTGAATTCATCGCTCGATGAACTCAGCCTCAACCACGCCGTCCCCATCGAGGAGCTGGAGAACGCGAAGAAGATCCTCCAGCGCTTCGATCCCGTGGGCATCGGCGCGCAGGATCTGCGTGAATGCCTGCTCGTCCAGATGAGCCGGCTGGGGAAGAAGAACAGCCTGCCGTACAAAATCGTCGAGTCACACCTTGACGATCTGGCGAACAAACGTTTCCCCAACCTAGCCAAGAAGCTCGGCGTGGCGATGGATCAAGTGTCCCGCGCCGCCGACTTTGTCAGCACGCTCGATCCCCGGCCCGCGCGCCGCTTTGCGCCGTCGCATAACAGCTACATCACGCCGGACATCATCGTCGAGAAGCAGGGCGGCGAATGGCTGCCGGTGATGAACAACGACGAACTGCCCCACCTACGGCTGAGCAATGCGTACAAGGACATGCTCGCGCAGCCCGAGAGCAGCGGTGAGGTGCGGAATTACATCCGGGACAAGATCCGCAGCGGCAAGTTTCTCATCCGCTCCATCCACCAGAGGCAGCAGACCATCCACCGCATCGCCATCGAGATCCTGAAGCATCAGCACGGGTTCCTCGAGAAAGGCACGTCACATCTCCGGCCGCTGAACATGGCGCAGGTGGCCAAGGAGGTGGAGGTTCACGAGACCACCGTCAGCCGCGCCATCGCCGGGAAGTACATGGCCACGCCGCATGGCGTGTTTGAGCTGCGCTTCTTTTTCTCCCACGGCGTGAAGACCGAAAGCGGAGAAGACCTGAGCAACACGAGCGTGAAAAACGCCATCGCCGACCTCGTGAAGCTGGAGTCAAAGGCCAAGCCGCTCAGCGATGACAAGCTGACCAAGCTCCTCGACAAACAAGGCATCAAGGTCGCGCGCCGCACCGTCGCGAAATACCGCGAGGCCATGAACATCCTGCCAAGTCACTTGCGGAAATCGTATTCGTAGGCATAGCACAGCCATGCTTTCCGAAGACTCCATCCGCGCCGCACTGGCGTCCGTCCGCTATCCCGGGTTCAATCGCGACATCGTTTCCTTCGGACTCGTCAAAGGCATCCACATCGACGGCACCAGCGTCGTGGTGGACATCTCCATCGCCACGCGCGACCCCAATGTGCCGCGCCAGATTCACGAAAGCGCGACCGCCGCGATCAAGGCGCTTCCGGGCGCCACCGATGTGAAATTGAACTTCGACATCAAAGAGCCGCCCGCCGCGCAGTCGGGCGCGGACAAGATGCCGAAGTCCAGCATCCCAGGCGTGAAGCGCGTGATCGCCGTCGCGTCGGGCAAAGGCGGCGTCGGCAAGAGCACCGTCGCATCGAACCTCGCCGTGGCGCTTTCACGCAATGGCGCAAAGGTCGGCCTCTGCGATTGCGATCTCTACGGCCCGAGCATCGCGCACATGTTCGGAACCAGCGAGCGGCCTTACCAGAACGAGGCGCAGGAAATCGTGCCGATCGAGAAACACGGGCTGCAACTGATGTCGATGGGCTTCCTGCTGGACGACGCCTCTCCCGTGATCGTGCGCGGCCCGATGGCCACCAAGTACACGCAGCAGTTTCTCCGGCAGGTCGCGTGGGACCACCTCGACTACCTCATCCTCGATCTGCCGCCCGGCACCGGCGACATCCAGCTCACCATCATGCAAACCGTCGCGCTCGACGGTGCGGTCATCGTCACCACTCCGCAGGAAGTCGCGCTGATCGACGCGCGCAAGGCTGTCTCGATGTTCGAAAAGCTAAATGTGCCGATCCTCGGCATCATCGAGAACATGAGCCACTTCGTCTGCCCGAACGACGGGAACGTGTATCACATCTTCGGCAAAGGTGGCGGAGAGCACGAGGCGCGGCGCCTCAACGTCCCGCTGCTCGGCCAGATTCCCATCGAGATGTCCGTCAGAGAATCCGGCGACGAAGGCCACCCGATCTCACTCGACGATCCGAAGAAACACGCGGCGAGCGCGGCGTTCCACGACATCGCAAGGAAGCTGATCGCCGCGGTGCCTGTGACGTGATCAGCGGCGGTGCGGTCGGTCTGGAGCTATCGTTTCCGGCCAGAGACGTCCCAGTAACAACGGGGCGACCCAGAAGATCGCCAGCATGGCGACATGCGTGGGGAAGAAAAGATTCATGATCTTCGCGATGGTGACGTGCATGAAGATGAGCGTGATGCCAAACGCAAAGCCCCATCGCCGGTTCCCGACGGCAAAGATCAATCCCGCCTCCAGCGCGACGCCGGCATCGAAGAACAGGGCCGTGAAGAATGGATGCTGCATCATCATGACGATGTAGCCCGGCGGATCACCGGCGAACTGCGGATCGAGCCCGCTGTAATAGGTCTGCCTCTGAGTCTTCACGAAGTCGAGCGCGACGTAGTAGCTGTTCACGAGCCACTGTCCGTCGGAGCGGATCATCTTGGAGAAAACGGAGATGAGGTAGGCCGAGCCGACCACGAATTGCGCCGTCACGAGCGACCAGGATCTGACGATGGGCGATGGCGCGCCGCGCTCGGTCCACGCCTTGGTGATCGCGGCCGGGCCGGACAGGATGCAGAGCATCGTGGCGATGAAGAGGCCCACGTTGCACCAACCTGCGGCAAGCGCCGGCCCGGACGGCCAGAGATAAGTGCCCAGAAGGTTCAGGGAGAAAGTTTTCTCAAGCTTCCACATCACGGACGCCGTACCGATGGCCACTGCGAGCACGAGAAGCGAGCGCGATGCAGAAGCACGCACCCGGCTTTCTCGCTTTCCGGCAAGCGCGAACCACGCGGTCATGACTGACAAGCCCATCAAGGTGAGGCTCATGATTTGATTGCCGTGGTAGGTGAAGCCTTGGGAATTATGCAGCGTCGCAGGCAAGATGTGCGCCAGCGTGAGAAGCGGCAGCGTGAGCGGCAACGCCATGCCCGCGCTGTAAAAAATCAGCA
The DNA here is from genome assembly GCA_031411695.1 of Verrucomicrobiaceae bacterium. Taxonomy (GTDB): domain Bacteria; phylum Verrucomicrobiota; class Verrucomicrobiia; order Verrucomicrobiales; family Verrucomicrobiaceae; genus JAIBCL01. The sequence goes on along the minus strand of JANOBO010000120.1, from coordinate 1,239 downwards.
GTCCCAGAAAGCCGGCGCGGTAAACTGGAAAGATGCCGGGTGCGCTGAGCCAAGTGAGATCAAACCCATGTGCCAGGCCCACCGGCTCCGGCTGCGCGTGGATCTGCATTGAGGTGGGAAAAAACCAATACAGCGCCGTGGCGAGCAGCGCGCGGAGAAGAAACGCCTCCCGCGCTGACACCGCCGGGATCGGAAAAAGGCCGTCCCAAAATCGTGCGAGCATCATTTTCATTCCGCAAAGAAGATGGTGGGTGTCTCCACGATGCGGCCGTCTTTGAACTCGATGGTGGTGTGCATGATGCGCAATTTGTCGGGCAGGTTGTTTTTGCGCAGCCTGGCATTGTCGCGCAGTTCCTGCAGCGTCTTCCCGCAAATCACCTCCCATTCCGAGGCGGGCATCTTCTTGCGTTTCATGTTGAGCTGTTTGCCACGGTCATCGCCGCGCTTGCGCAGAATCTTCCCAAGCTGCGGACACGTCACTCCGGTGAGCGTGCGCACCGCGAGCGGCTGCCCTTCCGAATCAGCGAGGTGGTAGAACTCGCTGACCGGATCGGGATCGCCGTACATCGGATAATTCGAGAACGGGAAATTCTCCTTCACCTTCAACGACACGCCGCAGAAAACGGCGAACGCAGCGATGAGGACGATCTTGTGGGACAACATGGGGAGGCTTCCACGGCGGGTACGCATCTGGCACCGCCGGACTTCGTGCCGCATCCGGATATCGAGACGCGGGTGTGGCGGCAGCTAGTGATGGGAACGGCTCCGACCGCTTTTCAACACAAGCTTAAGGTTGTTTCACAGGCGCAGGCGCTGGATCAGGTGGCGTGTTAGGGACTGCGGCTGGCTGCCCGCGCTTGAGTGCTTCGGATGCCTTCTTCGCAGCTTCGGCGGCTTCATCCTTTGCCTTGCCAGCAGCGTCCTCCACTTTCACCGCAGCGTCCTTCAGCGCATCGCCGGCTTTCGCAGCGGCGTTCTCGATCGCATCGCCCGCCTTGCCCGCTGCTTCCTTCGCGCTATGGGCCACATCAGAGCCGGCAGCTTTTGCCGCCTCACCGACCGCCTTGCCAGCTTCGACCGCTTTGTCGCCGGCTTCCTTGAGCTTTGCCTTGGTTTCGTCTTTTCTCTCCCCACAGGCCGCGAGACCGAGGGAGATGAGGCCGATGAGAAAAACGTGGTTGAGTTTCATAGGTCGCGAATGTTGCACACGTTCGGGGGCGAAAACAAGCCGCAAGCCGG
>JANOBO010000119.1:0-21712 GCA_031411695.1 Verrucomicrobiaceae bacterium | reverse complement strand
GATGGGGATCAAGCCAAGATAATCCTGCCAGCCGCCTCCATTGAGCTGGTACTCGAGTTTCGAGTCCGCTCCCGGCGCTCCATTATTGTTGATGGAGACCGATGTCGGAAAGCTGCTGTTTGCAAAGGTGCCTCCTGAAGGTGTGATGATTGGACTTGGCAGCACAAGTGGCGAGCCGCCGCCGCTGCCGCTTCCAGACCCGCTCGCGCTGCCGCTGCCTGATCCGCTGCCGCTCCCACTCCCGCTCGCCGATCCTGATCCAGACGCGCTCGCCGAGGACGAGGCGGGGTCGGTCGGGAGGAAATATGTCCCTGAGCCTGCGGGATCAACATAGGACGGAGATTTGGCGGTGAAGGGCACGTTGGTTGCGCTTCCCCAAATCCAGCCGTTTGTCGATGTCGCGGACGAATTGTACCTCACCACACCGGTCTTCCGCGTCTCGGTGCCGTAGTCTGTGCCGGCCAGCGAGTCGTCGAGGTAAAACTCATCCGCGCCGGCGGCGCCGTTCGACGATAGATCAAACCGGGTCTTTCCAGAATTCCACACCGCCCGCGCCTTCGTTCCTCCACTCAAGGCCCCGGTCCCCATCCTCGCACGCAGTCTGATGTCCACGAGCCGGCCGGAAACCGGACCGACGTGTTGGCGTGAGTCGGTGACTGAGCGGGTCTTCTTCATGCGATCCAACACCGCTTGTGGTGTGGTGGCACCCGCGAGGGAGCCGCCGTCCGACAAGTATAGACCAACCATCTGGTTCAGGAGATTCACGTCCGACTCGAGCTTGGTGTTCCGGATCGCAACTGGAGCACCACCCGAAATGTTCACCACGACTGCCGCCATGACGCCCACGACCGCAATCGTGATGATCAGTTCCAACAGCGAGAAGCCGCGCCGCGAGCCCCGTGGCCGACGGAGAAGGGGATAAGGGCTGGTGACAAAGGCTCGCATTTATATGAAAATTACAATAAAAACAGCAAATTACAATAAAATTAGATAATTTGCATTAACTTTCTGGTGTGATCATCAATTCACCTTTGGAGATGGGGCTTCGGCTGGTCCGGTGAGGATCAGGACAAGTTAAAAATAATAAAAGAGAAAAGATTCATAAAAACTGTTTGTCACGCTTTCTCGCTTGGATTATAATTATCATTAATTTCCAGAATAAATCAAATGCGCGCAAAACTTGTTTTCAGCTTCCTCTCCCTCGGATGGCTCGTCTGTGGACCCACAGCCACAGTCCGGGCCCAGTCATTCGGCAACCCTCAGTTCAAGGTGATTGCCGCGCAGTATGAGGAGGAAGCCTCGCGTCTGCGGTCGGCCAGCCCGCAACAGTATGACTTCTCGAAAGCGATGCTCTCGGACGTCCTGCGGTTTCTGGCCACAGACGCAGGCATCTCATTCTTCTCCCTGCCAGACGACAGCCCCTCCGCCTCAAGGCTCATCACGTTCTCGATCAAGGCCAGCGCCTTCCAAGTTCTGGAAACCCTCTGCAAGGCCAACGAGTTGGTGCTGATCCCAGATAACGGAATCTGGTACATCCGCCCGGCCGACGACAAGGAACTCCTCGGCAAGTCCTATGAAATTCGCAACAACGCTCTAGAGCTGGTGGAGAAAGTTAACCTCGGCGCGGGTAGTTCCGGCACAAGCACCGGCACGCCTGGGTTGGATCTTCAAGGCACTCGCGAAACTTTCGCCACCCACGCCAGTGCCATGATCAACGACATCCGGGCCATCTTGGACTTACCACCCGAAGTCAGTGCCGGTGGTGCTGGCGGAGCCGGACAGGCTGCGGCGGGCCAGGCTCCCGACCCTAGTTCTTCTGTAGATGCCTCGAATTCCAATGAACTGAGCGCTGCGCACAAGCCAAAGATCCTTTGGAAGTCAGACTCAAACACACTTTATGTGGTGGCGACACGCCTCCAGCACATGTGGGTCGAAGGATACCTGGAAGCAGCAGACAAAACCCAGGCGATGATTGCCATCGAGGTGAAATTCATCGAAACCAGCACGGATCCGAAGCGAGAAATGGGAATTGATTGGTCCGGAACTCTTGGAGAAACCGGAACCTTCCGAAAGGTCAGTGAATACGATCTCACGAGCACCCAAGACCCTGTGACCGGCGAATACACGAAGTATCCAACGATCACAACGGAAGCACAAACCAACAGCGGGGGCGGCTTTCGAATGGACCTCTCCAACCTGCAGACCTTCGAAAATCTCACAGAGACGGGGAAGAACATGTTGGCACCGCAGTTGGGCATCCTCAGCGCCACAGATCTCAGCATTAAGCTTCGCGCGCTTCTAAGCGATGAAGAAACCAAGACCGTCTCCTATCCGCGCATGGTCACGATGAATAACCGCGAGGTCGCGATGCGCAGCGTCGTGAATCAGCCAGTGCTTGCCGCCAGCAGTTCAACATCGGGAGGCGGCGGTGCCACGAACACGGCTTCGGTTTCATACCTTCCCATCGGCACCGTCCTGAGCATCCTTCCCAAGAAGATGGGCACCGACAAGGTGCTGCTGAACATCGCGGTCACTCTCTCGAGCATCATTGGAAACCAAGTTCTCCAAGGAAACCCATACCCCATCGCCAGTTCGAGGGTTTACAGCGCGCCTGTCGAGGTGAATTCCGGCTACACCGTCGCCGTGGGTGGATTGAACGAAGCGCGGGAGAGAGAGGGCGAGACTGGCGTGCCGGTGCTTAGCCGGATCCCGATTCTTGGCTGGGCCTTTAAGTACAAGAGCAAGGAGCGCAATCACAAAAACCTCATGCTCTTCATCACGCCTTATCTCATCGACTCGAAGGATGGCGGCCTGCCGGAGCAGCCACAGACGGTGGTCCCGCAGCGCCCAGGATTGGCATCGCAGAAGCCGAAGATCGACGCCTCGACCGGCGCATTGCTCGGGGGCGCGGCGGCGGTACCGCAGTCAGTGGAGTTCCTCAAGCTTGAGTCCGAGAAGCTGGCCAAGTCGGTTGACGAAGGAATCGCCACCCCTGAAACCGGTAAGCAGATCACCGAACTGCGCACGGCGATCACTCACATGAGCGGCCAGATCGGCGGGCTGATGCAGTCGAATCCGGGCAGCAGCGTGGAGCTGGCCCAGCACGAGGCGCAACTCAAGGCTGCTAACACCCGCCTCGCCGAAAGCCAGCGCAAGCTGTTCGCGAAGAAGTACTTTTGAGCGATTGCCGCATCCTTTCCAAGCCCGCAGAAACCTCCTCCAGCAATGGCGGAGGTTTTCTGTTTGTAGGCTGCAACTCAGTGCAGTGAGCGTGATGGAGTTCACACTTGAGCATCCAGCGCGAAGATGGTCTAATCGCCAGGTGCAAATCTATTTCGGTGTGATTCAAGCTGCGGCAGTGACCCTTCTCCTCGCGCAATGCCTGCCGGCGCAACAGCCGCAGGCAAATTCTCCAACACCGGAGCAAAAGGCATCGGGATGCGTCTGGGTGGCCACCTCGCCGAATGGCGGGAAGCTTTATCTCTGCGGAACGATTCACATTCTTCGTGAGGCGGATTATCCGCTCGCGCCTGCTTATGAGGCAGCTTATGCCGACGCGCAGAAGCTCGTGTTCGAGCTGCCTCCGGACTCCGGAAGTGGCGCGAGCATGAACGCGCGGATGCAAAAGCTTGCCGCATTGCCTGAAGGCGAGACGCTCGCCTCCACCGTCGGCGATGAGATGGCCACCACCGTTTTCAAATGGGCGGCGGCACACGGCTATCCGGCGTCGGGCTTCGAGAAGTTTCAACCCTGGTACATCGCGCTGATGATCGCTGCGGTTGAGTATGCGGAACTCGGCGCGCAACCTGACAAGGGTGTGGACAACCACTTCGAGGCACGCGCCCTGCGCGACAAGAAGCCGGCTCAAGGGCTCGAAACCGTCGAGCTTCAGATCAATCTCTTCTCCGCGCTCACCGCCGCGCAGCAAAAGGAACTGCTGCAGCAAACGCTTGCGGAGGTGAAGACCATGGCCGGCGACTTCGAGAAGCTCATCGTCGCGTGGAAGAGCGGCGATCTCGCCGTATTGCACGATCTGCTTTATCGCGAAGCTGAGCAGTATCCAGATCTCATGGATTTGTTTCTCATCAGCCGAAACAAGGCGTGGCTCGAACGCCTCGATCAGCACTTGATCAAAGGTGAGCGCATCATGCTGCTCGTCGGAGCGGCGCATTTGACCGGGCCGCAGGGGCTCATCGCGCTGCTAAAAGTAAAGGGCCACACCGTCGAGCGCTATCAAAGCGCGCGTTGACGGGGCGCGGCGCATCATTTTCGCTTTTTGGACGGCATCAGTTCATCGGCCGTCCAGGACTTCGTCCTGCCAGCGTTCGCCGCCCGAACCTTTGCCACATCTGCCGGGGATATGGGAGATCCATTGTGCTCCCACTCACGCCGCAGATAGGTGAGGATCGAGGCCACTTGCTCGTCATCAAGCATGGGCAGTGGGGGCATTTCCAGCCGCCAAGTCCTGCCGCCTACGACCATGGGGCCGCCCACGCCGTGCAAGACAATCTTGATCGGCGTGTCCGCTGGGCCGACCACCCATTCGCTGTCCACCAGAGGCGGGGCCAGGCCTTCGAGGCCGGTGCCCGTAGGCTGATGGCAAGCGGCACACAGGCCCGCGTAGATCACTTTCCCTTTCTCAAACCGCGCCTGCTCAGCCTCGCTCAGCGGTGTGATTTTCGGCGGGGGCGGCACTCCTGGCTTGCCGGGCCACGCGACTGCGGCGTCGATGACCGATGCGAGCTTCTTCTGCCTCTTGTCCCCGGCTGACAACAGCGTTGTCAGCGCTGCAGGCCGCGCATCGAGGTAGAGCAACTTTCGCGGCACAGCCTTGGCTTTCGGATCGAGCGGCGTGCCCGCCATGCCGTTTAGCAACGCGAGCTGGCGCGCGCTCCCAGCCTGTTGGCTCGCGCAAAGGTCCAGCAGGCGAATCACCCGCGCGCCGCGGCGCTCGTTCATCACACAGTTTGCCATCATCTGGAGCAGACCGCTGCCCGCGAGGGCGTCCGATGTCCCGGCGGGTCCGAGGGTGAGTTGCTCCAGCATTTCCAGCTCCCGCCCACGCGCGCCAGTGGAGATGGCATCGTTTAAAAGCGTGCTGCCTCCTCCACCCAGCAGGGCCAGCACGGCTGCCTGCGCTTCGGCGCTTGGTTGCGCGCTGAGCTGCGCCGCCAAATGCACGCGCACCTCCGCGCTCGGGTCATTCGTCATCGTCAGCAGCTGGGGGACAAAGGCGATGTTGGCCATCCGCACCGCTGCGGCGCGCACCTTTTCGCTGCCGTCCTTCAGCGCGGCGGAGAGCACGTCCGGCGCAGTAGCCAGCGCGCCGAGTCCGTCGAGAGCCGCCAGCGCATGCACGCGGCCTTGCGCGGTTTTCGCCGACGATGTGAGCGCCAAGATCGCAGGCAGCGCGCCCGCATCAGCGCGCTCAACCAGCACGCGTTGCGCGGTGTCGCGAAGGTGACCGTTGGCGTGATCGAGGAAAGGGACGATCTCCGCAGCCGCGCGCGGCAGCTTCACCGCCACAAGCTTGCGCTTGTCCGGCACGATGCGCCATATGCGCCCGAGGTTCACCGGTTGCTCCAGCTTTCGCGCCTTGATGTTCGCCGCGAGGTAATGGGTGATGAACGATTTGTGCTGCACGATGCCTCGCGCGATGTCGGTGATGTACAGCGCGCCGTCGGGACCGTTGCTCACGTTCACCGGACGGAAGCGCTCGTCCGTTGACGTGACAAACTCACTCCCTGCGTATGCGTTGGCCGCAGTCACCACGCCGCCGCTCTCCTTCAAGATCAGCCGCTTCACCAGTTGTCCGCATGGCTCCGCGACGAAGGCGTCACCGCGAAACTCCTGCATCAGGTCCCCGCGATAAATGCACGGGCCGCACGTGCCTGTCACCGTCGCCAGCCTGCCGTCCTCGCGCAGCTGCCCTTTGTTGTAGCCACGGTTCACGCCCGGCGTGGGCGCGGCAGGCCACACGCTTTGATCCCTCATCACGCGGTGGTTCAGCGCGGGGAGATCCTTCACATTCGGGTTCCGCAGATACATCTGCGGCGGAAGCAGATCGCAGCGCAGGAGGTCGCTGTTGTAGTTGAAGAACCGCCGCCCCCAGTCGTCCTGCGTCAGGCCCCACTGACCGCCGCTGCGCGTGGGCTCGCTGATAAATTTTCCACCGCTGTATCGATACCGCTCGGTGTGCCCGGCCGACCAGATCCAGTTGTCCAGACACCAAAGCAGGCCATTGGCCATGTGCTCCGGCTGGCCGCCGGCGCGCGCGTAGTTCGTCGCGATGATCTCGCTCTTATCGGACACGCCGTCACCATCCGTGTCGTGGTGGAACGTGAGGTTCGGCGGCTCTGCCACGAGCGCCCCGTCTCCCAGCGCCATCACCGCGCGCGGCATCGTCAGCTTGTCGAGAAACACCGTTGCCTTGTCCATCCGGCCGTCGCCATCCAAATCCTCCAGCCGGCTGATGCGGCCTATCGGCTTGTCTTCTCCAGCCGCATTCATGTCATTCATGTAGCCACGCATTTCGCACACATAAAGGCGGCCTTGGTCGTCCCAGCTTATCGCCACTGGCGTCTCGATCATTGGCTCGCAGGCCACGAGTTCCGCGCGATACCCCTTTGCCACTTTCAGGGTCTTCAGCTCCTGCTCCGGACTCAGAACTGGCGGCGGCGGCAGCTTAAATCTCAAGTGGGGGTTCTCCGGGCCGCGATTGCTCTTCCCGCTTTTCGTAGGCGGTGGTGTCTTGGTGGATTCAGCGGCACACAGCGGAAATGTGGAGAGGAACAGAAGTGCGAGCGCGCGGCGAAGTTTCATGCGGAAAACTGGAGTCAAAAACGCTCGTCCGCCACGGCTTCGAACATGCCAATCCGGAATTCGGTCATCCCGTTTGATGACGGAGGATCGTCACACCTGAGGGTGTGCCGTGTTTTTTGCCGCACTCGCTCACCCGCGCGGTAGCGGAGGATGCTTCTTCTTGCGGCCCGGCCACTTTTCCAAGTCGTCCCCACGCTCGTGCGGACCCGCCCAGCTTTCATTGATGGCTGCCATACCGACAAACACGAGGAAGGCCACAAACCCCATTATCAGTCCCAGTGTGTTCATGTTGGTATCTGACTGTCGAGCCCGGTCATAGGTTCATTGCTTCACGCATGGCGGATGTAGTTTTTTCAGGAGCCTCCGCGCACAGCTCCCATGCGTGACATCGCCACGTCCTTCTTCTCGGCCTTCCGCCGGTTGAGGACAAAGTGATTATTCTCGCCATGCTCGGCCCAGGGCCCGGGAGGAACCTCATCGAAATCCACGAAGCGCCAGTCCGTCTTATCCAGGCCGCTGAGGCCGAGGAAATCGCGGACTGCGGGAGACACGTCGAGCCCCGCGTCCTTGTTGTTGTTTGGCTTTGGACGCTCGGTTCCGAAAACATACGCGGCGTCGTCCGTGCGGAAGGGTCCTACGTCCTCCCATTGGGCGAAACAGACCCGGTTACCCTTGCGAATGGCAATCCAACGGCCTTTGCATACGGATTGGTACCGCCCCGTGTAGGCGTCCTTGAACCACGGGATCACCTCGCGCGCTTCCGCTTTGTGACCTTGCGCGTTGATGTCGTTATAGGGTAGCGCCACATAAAATGGATTTTGCTGCGGCGTGAACTTGGCTGGCAGGTAACCCGCGCGCGCGGAGGGGTCCGGGTCATCGAAGCCTCCGTAGCTCGTGGCCCACTGCATGTCCCAACTGCTCATGTGGTTCGGCACCGGATTCTTTTCCGTCGGCTGCTCTCCGATCCAAAACACCGTCGTGGCGATCTCCGTCTTCCACGGGAACCGGCTGATTTGCGCGGTGGGTATTTTGAATGTCTGGCTCTTCAGGTCGCCCACACGGCGTCGAGAATCCGCTATCTCCTGCGAGAGAGATTTGTGGGGTGGTGCCTTCTGCGGCGGTGGGCGCGAGTCGCCCGCCTCCTTGTCTCGTGCGATCTGATGTGAAGGCGGGCCCGCCTTTGGTTTTGGTTTCTTTGAGAATACGGGGCCTTCGGCTTTCGCCGGAGCCGCCATTGATACAAATGCAGAAAGGACCATTCCTGACCGCCTCATCCAGGCTCGTTTTTTCATGCGGTTTCCCTCCAAAAGTAAGATCGCGCGGCGGTCATTCGGCGGTTGCCTCCTCGAATGTCGGTCGCACACATGGAGATCGTTCTTCCCCGAGGTTTCGCGGGGAGGCCCACGAAAAAGGGCGGCTCCGTTCCGAGAACGGGGCCGCCCTTGATTGAAGGCGTTAAAATTGTGAACTCAAATCAGGGTCTGCGGAGGGGGCCGGGGCGGCCGACTGCTCCTGGGCAGCGCAGCAGAGCACCGCCGGGACCACGAAACTGGTGCGCAGCGTGAGGCCGGTCCATGCCGCAACTACGTGCGGCGAGAGGGCTCGGGCCGGGCCTCGGGCGCGCGGGCCCGCCCGGGGTGACGCGGATCGGTGGCGTGACAGAGGTGGGCGGTATGACAATTGATGGCGGTCTGATGATGACAGACGGGCCATTCCGATCAGGCTCGTCGCGGTCGTTCTTTGGCTTGCTCTTCTTGTCCTTCTTGTCCGACTTGGACTTGTTGGAGGACGACTTCGGCGGAGTGGGGTCAGGCGTGGGCGCTGGCGGCGGAGTCGGGGCCGGTGCGGCCGGAGGTGTTGCGGGCTGCGGCTTCGGCGGTGGTGTGCCATCGCCCCCGGGTGCGGGTTTTGGTTTCTGCGGTCTCTCAGGCGCCTGCCCGAGGGCGGCGAAGGAGACACCGAGGCAGATGATGAGGATCAGGGATGGTATGCGATGTTTCATGGTGAGCTATTCGCATCTACGGACGTGTTTGGCAGTACCTTATTCAGGGACTTCTAAATTGCTCTTACTTCAAGACGACTTTTAAACCCTTGATCGATGCCGTGAGTTGCTTGGCTCCGGCCTCGGTGACTTTGCTGTTCCAAAGATAAACGGTCTTGAGACTCTTGATGACGGCGAGCTGTTTGACGCCGGCATCGGTGATGGCGGTGTTCACGAGATTCAGCATCTGGAGGTTCTTCAATGCGGTGAGCGGCTCGAGCCCGGCATCAGTGATCTTCGTCTGCCGGAGGTCGAGCTGCGCGAGGCGCGGAAGCTGCGCGAGCGTTTTGATGCCGGCGTCGGTGATAGCGGTGCGACCGAGGTCGAGCTGGGCGATGTTGTCTTTGATGGGAATGAGGACCTGAAGTTTTTCATCGGTGCAGGCAGAGACGCCGGTGAGAAAATCGGCGCGGACGAGGCCGCTGTCGGCCTTCAACTGAAACACCTGCGCGCCGCCTTTGAGGGCGGTCTTGATGGCGTCCTCGGAGAGGGGCTTCACGCCTTCGGAAAGCTTTGCGTAGAAGATATTGTGCTCGCGGACTTTATCGACGGGCTTGGCGGCGGCAAAGGCGTCGGTGGCAGCGCCGGGTGCCTTGCCCCAGTTTCCAAAGTCGGCGCCTTCATCGATCCACGTCTTCAGCAGGGCGATCTCCGCGGAGGTGAGGGGATCACCCTTCGGCGGCATGTGCATGTCGTCGTCCTTCGGGAGCGTGACGACTTCATAGAGGGAACTCTTGGCAGATTCCTTCGGCTTCAGCACGGGGCCGTTCTCGCTGCCTTTCATGAAGCCGGCGGGCGTGTCGAGCTGAAGCTCGGCCTTGGGCTTTTTCATTTTTCCATTCTCTTCCTTCGGCGCCTGATGGCACTCGATGCAGCGCTTCTGAATGAAGGGAAGCACTTGCTTTTCAAAATCGACTTTCGCCTCTGCGGGTATGACAAAGAGGGTGGCAAGCGCGAGGGCCGGAAGAACTTTGGGGGCGAGGAAAGCGGAGCGGTTCATGGAAGAGTCGAGGATTTTGAGGTTGCGGAAGACCGCGCGAGGGCAAAGGAAACGCTTGCCTCCCTTCGTTGTTTCATGGAAATCTTGGCGTCGTCCTTGTGATGCAGCCGGCTAGGATACGCGCTGCGAATTGCCACCCCGAGCCCTAAAACTCCACCATGCCCACCGCTGAATCCGTCCTGCCTGTGAACCGCTTCGAGACTGAGGCCATCTTGAGCCGGCACACGCTAGGCATCATCATGGGAGGGGGCGCGGGCACGCGGCTCTTCCCGCTGACGAAGGACCGCGCAAAGCCCGCCGTGCCGCTCGCGGGGAAGTACCGCCTGGTGGACATCCCCATCAGCAACTGCATCAACTCCGGCGTGCGCCAAGTCTATGTGCTCACGCAGTACAATAGCGCGTCGCTGAACCGGCACATTTCGCGTGCGTACAAGTTCGATCTTTTCGGCAGGAGCTTCGTGGAGATCCTCGCGGCGCAACAGACACCGGAAGGTGACGAGTGGTATCAAGGCACGGCAGATGCGGTGCGGCAGAATATCAAAACCTTCCTGCAAGGGAGCTGGGACTACTTTTTGATCCTGAGCGGCGATCAGCTTTACCGCATGGACTTCCGCAAGGTCATGACGCAGCACTTGGCGAGCAAGGCGGACATCACCATCGCCACGCTCCCGTGTGATGAGGCGCGCGCGAAGTCATTTGGCATCATGCAATCCGACGCGGAGGGCCGCATCCATCAATTCGTGGAAAAGCCGAAGGATCCGGCCGTGCTAGAGCGCTTCCGCATGCCGCTGGAGACGGTGTCATCCCTCGGCCTGCCGGAGTCAGAGCCGCATTTCCAGGCGTCGATGGGCATCTATGTCTTCAATCGCTCCGCACTTCAGGACGCGCTGGACAATTCATTCAACGACTTCGGCAAGGACATCATCCCGGCGATGATCCAGAAGCACCGCGTGATGTCTTACAACTTCCAGGGCTACTGGGAGGACATCGGCACCATCGCCTCGTTCTTCGAGGCCAATCTCGACCTCTGTCGCGTGGTGCCACAGTACGACTTCTTCGATTCCCTCTCGCCGATCTACACGCACGCGCGCTTTCTGCCCGCCACGAAGATCAATGGCGCCACCATCCATCAGGCGCTCATCTCCGACGGCTGTATCCTCACAGACGCGCACATCGAGACAGCCGTGCTCGGCGTGCGATCCATCGTGGAGACGGGCACCACCATCCGCGAGAGCATCATCATGGGCGCCGACTATTACGCGGGGGCCGCGCATCGGGACCCATCCAGCCCGCCGCCGGGCATCGGGCGGAACTGCCGCATCGAGCGCACGATCATCGATAAGAACGTGCACATCGGCGACAACGTCATCATCACGCCCATCGGGAAGCCGTCAAACATGGACGAGAAGCTCTTCTGCATCCGCGATGGCATCCTGGTCATTCCAAAAGACACGGTGATCCCGGCGGGCACTTGGATCTGACGCGGGGACGCCATCATCCATCCTGCTTCAGCACCGTGCTGCATTTCGCGCGGCGATGTTCCGCACAATTACTGCGGACGCGCCTGACAACTGATTGACGAACCACCCCCACTCTCCGACAAATACCGAACTTATGACGCGCAAAAATCTCTCCACGCTGGCAGCCATTGGGTTTTGCACTTTCTCACTTGGCCTTTCGGGGTGTGGGAAAAAGCCGGACGCCGCGACGAAGGCTGGCGATGCCCCACCTGCGCAATCAGGCGCGCCGATCACTGCTGAGAAGGCACCGCAGATAGCATCGATGATCCCGCACGCGGCGAAGCTTGGCTTTGCGGCGCATCTGCCGAAGGAGTCGGAGTTCTACTTCGGCAGCGTGAACCTCAAGGTGCATCTGGATGCCGCGAAGAAGACCGCCTTCTGGAAAGACTTGAGCGCCTTCATCGATGACAAAACACCCGCGCCGAGCAAGACCGCCAACCCGTCTGCGGAAGCTGCGAAAAAACTGTGGGGCGATGATTTCTTCATCGCGTTGGGGAAGGGAGCGACTCCATCGCTCACCAGTCTGCGCGAGCTGTCCGATCTGTACACAGAGATCACCTACCGTGCGATGATGGCCGGCGGCCCCCTGGCCGGTGGCGTGCCTGCGGCCGCAGGATCTGGGCCGGAAGTGATGATCAAGGGCATGATCAATGACCCCAAGCTGCTCAAGCGCGCCGCAGATGTGATCAGCGCGTATAAGCTCCCGCCGCTCATCTTCGGCGTGAAGGTCGAGAAGCCCGAGGAGATGCTCAAGGAACTCATCCCCGCAGCGCAGCTCGCCGAGATGGAGAAGAAGGCAAAGGTGACTGAAAAGACCACGGCGCTGGGCGGCAAGTTCAAGTGTCTGGAGTTTCCGCTGAACACCATGCTCACCGATGAGGTGGAAAAGAAGCTGCTGGACAGCGTGCCTGAGAAGTCCGGTGCTGACGACCCGAAGCCGGTGATAGCCAAGGCCATCGATGATGCGCAGGCGAAGACAGTCTCGCTCGCGTTCGGCACAGCAGGCGGGTGCGTGATCTTTGCCATCGGCTCCGATTTGGCACATCTCGAATTCGTCGAGAAACCAGAGGCATCCCTTCTTGCGAAACCTGGCTTCGAAAAGGTCGCCCCCTTTGCCGGCAAGAATGTGCTCATGCTAGCATCGGCCGACGCGTCCGTGTTTCAGGCGCTGAGCACCGAACAGCCTTTCCAGCCAATCCTGCGTGGTCTGGTGGCGGGCCTGAAAAGCAGCGATCTCCTCCGCGGTCTCGCCACAGGGCTGGAGCCGCGCATCGCTGAGATGGCTCTCCTCGAGCGGAAGCTGAACAAGCACACCGTTGCCCCCAGCGTCGGCATCGGCTGGTGGGATCAGGGCTTCCACATGGAAAGCTACGGCGGCCCCGAGGCTGAAATGCTCGAACAGACAAAGACGCTTCAGTTTGCCTCACTCCTGGACGATCCCGCGCTGGTTTTCGGCCTCAATTATCATGTGACGCCCGAGGCTGCCGCCACGAGCCGCGCTTATTTTGAGAGCTGGATCGAGCTCCTTCACCACGTCGCCGGCGAGCTCATCAAGACCGGCCTCGGCGGCCCGCAGGGCGGACCGATGTTTGAGATGATCGACAAGTCAGTCATCCCCGAACTGGTTGCGTTCTATCGCGGCTCAAAGACCATTGACGAGAAGGCGCTGGGCACCGAGCAGGCGCTGGTAGTGGACCTCGGCGGGAAGATCGGCGCCATCCCAGGCGTCGCGCCGGAGATGGCGGAGAAAAAAATCGTGCGCATGGCCGGCGTCCATCCTGTCACGGACCGCGCGCTGCTCGGGGCGACGTGGCCAGGCATGGAGGCCGCCTTAAAGCGCATGATCGCCGCCGTGCCATCGCCTGCGCCGATCCCCATTCCTGCACCGCTCTCCACGGAGAAGAACGGGATCACCACTTATTTTTACCCAATACCATTCGCCACCGAGGACTTGCTTCCGTGCGCGTCCGTGAATGACAATCTGTTCGTCTTCGGCTCCTCAAAGTCGTACAACGAATCCATCGCAGGCCGGCTCGCGGCGGCCAAGGCGAACGCCGCAGACACCGGACTTCGCTGGAAGGTGAGCTTCGGAAACGTCCGCGAGATCATCAAGATCTCCGGCGCCCTTTCAAAAACACCCGATACGGCCGGCGGTGCGCAGGCGGCCACGCGCTGGATCGCGCCGCTCGAGAACCTCACCGGACGTGTCTGGCGGGAGAACGGCCAACGCCGTGACTCGATGACCTGGGAGATGCATGACGTGAAGAAGTTCGACTGACGCGTGAGGCCAGCTGCGGTCGGCATGAGGGACCGCTCTGGCTTGATGCGGCACCCGCATTCATTCGACCGGCTCCGCCACGCGGCCGGCCTCAGGTTGCTCAGAGGGCAGGAGCAGCGCGATGAGTGCGGCCGGAATGAAAAGATAGCTGGCGTAGAGCATCGCCTCGCGCACATCTGGCACCTTCTGATAGACGCCGAAGAACACCGTGCCTGCTGCGGCGATGATGCGACCGAAATTGTAGCAGAACCCCGCGCCCGTCGTGCGCAGCAAGACGGGGAACAGCGGCGGCAGGCACATGGTGAAAAGGCCGAAGACGCCCTGGCAGGCACCGATGATGAAGAACCACACCATTGTCGCATTGAGGCTCCACGTTGAATTGAAGAGCGTGAACATGCACACGAAATAGGCCAGCAGCATGGCGGAGATCGTTTTGCGATAGCCCACGAGCTTGGCCAGGCCACCAGCGATGAAATTGCCCAGCAACGAGCCGAACATGATCCACATGAGCGCCGCGACCAGCGCGTTTGCCTGACCCGGCTTGTCGAGTGCCGCGATCTCCGGCAGGCCCTTCACGACCTTTGCCTGCCAGAACAAAAAGGCCCAGTGCGCGGTAAGCGCCACGCCGCAGATGATGAGCACACGCCAGGTGGTGCCGCGCACTTTCGGTCCGAACAGCTCGCTGACACGCGGCACCTGCTGGCCTTCGCGCGCTTTCTCCCATGCCTCTGTTTCGGGCACCGCCTTGCGAATCCATAGCGTGAGCAAGGCTGGCAGGATGCCGACGAGGAAGAGGTACCGCGGCTCCTGCCCTGAGAGCAGCCAGCCGGCCAAACACGCCAGCAAGACGCCGAGGTTCACCGCACTTTGTAGCACCGCCGCGATCCAGGGCCGCCAGTTCTTCGGCCATGTCTCCGCCAGCAAGGACGCGCCCACTGCCCACTCCCCGCCGATGCCGAGCGCGGACAGAAACCGGCACGCCATGAGCTGCCACCAGTTCTGAGCGAAGTAAGACAACCCGGTGAAAAACGCATACGTCAGGATGGTGAGCATGAGCGCCTTGCTGCGCCCGAGCAGATCGCCGATGCGGCCAAAGAATGCGCCGCCCAGCGCCCAGCCCACGAGGAAGGAGGCCTGGATGATCGCCCCCTTTGTCCCCACCTCGGGATTGTCTTCCGCCAGCCCCATGAGCTGCGCCACAAACACCGTCCACACCAGCGTGTAGATGTGCATGTCCAGCCCGTCGAAGAGCCAGCCCAGCCACGCCGCGATGCCCGACTTCCATTGGTGGGGGGACAGCTCGCGCAGACTCGTGATTTCTTTTTCCTGGCTCATGTGTCCGAGAGCAAAGCGGAATCCTCGTCTGATTCCAAGCTCCAAACTCGACAACCTGTGCTTTTCTCCGCCATGATGTGCGGAGCACGGTCTCACATCGCAACTCCCACGCTCCCACCCCATGCCTCTCGACATTCCCGATGATCTGCAAAAGGCGGCGGTCGCCAAGTCGATCAACGATTACATCAATCATTACATCACCGTGATGGACACCAAGGCCAGCGTGCTGCTGGCCGGCAATGTCGCCGCCGCCTCCTTTCTGCTGAAGGACATGCCGGCGGATGCGTTCGGCAAAGGGGCATACATTGTGTCCATGTCTCTCTTTGGCATATCCACCTTCGTCGCGGGCGGCGTGATCATGCCGCGCCGGCCCCCCGCCGGGAACAACATCATCTTCTGGGGCGACATCGCCGCGCGGCCCGACTTCAAGACTTACCTCGAGGATTTTCAGCGCGTGCTCAACGGCGGGTTCATTGACGAGCAATACTGTGTGCAGAACTACCTCGCCTCGAAGGTCATGAGGCGAAAATACAACTGGATGCGCGGTTCAATGATGGCTTTCTTCGCCGCCCTGTTTGCGGGCTTCGCTGTCTATCTATGGACGAGCCACCACGCCTAAAGTAGTCCAGTCACTCCGTGACTGGCGTCGTTCTGCCGAAGTGCGCTGTACCGATCTAAAAAGGAACCGAGTCACGGAGTGACCCGGCAACTTGTCAAAACTCCACGACCCCGCCGCCGCCCGCGAGGAACATGTCCCACTCACGCACGGCGTGCTGGTTCTTGATGAGCTGGCTCACTGGCATCTCGCGCGGCGCTTTTGGCGGGCGCAGCAGCTTGAGCCCAGCTTCGTCAGGCATCTTGTTGCCCTTGCGGCTGTTGATGCGCTTATCGGCGAGCACGCAGTTCTCCCAGTTCGTCTTTCCGCCGCGCGAGAGCGGCACGATGTGGTCGATGTTCCCCTCGCTCGGCCGCAGCTTGCGGCCCGTGTATTGGCACACGCCGCCGTCACGCTCCCAGATCGCCTTCGCGCAAAACTTCGGGCGACGCTTTGGCACGCGGTCAAAGCGGGCCAGCACGAGCACGGTCGGTACACGGACGCGACCATGCACGACGCCGATGGAGTTATCGCCATCACGGACGGGCAGCGCCAGCCAGTCATCCCACCGCACGGGATTCATGTCGTCATTGCCCAGGATGTCGAGCGCGGTCGCCGCTCCCGTGGCCATCATGCTGAAGGCATCGGCAGGGGTCTTCACGTCGATGGCTTGCCAATTCCGGTTCAAAACCAGAACGGTCGCCTTGTTCAGCACGTCGCTCATAAGATAAGTCTCCTTCGAAAAACTGCGGCAACACGGAGGTGGTGCGCGACAGCGGTGTTCGTTCTCTGATGACGGGACGCACTAGTACTAGAAGCGCGCGTTTTGCCAAGCGGGAAGATGGACTGCGGGTCACTGCAAGCCCAGCCGTCTCGCGATGTGCTGCGGATCCTGCCGCACATCCAAGATCGCGTGAATGAAAACACGCCGTCCTGTCACGGTGTAAAATATCCCGAGATGCCACTCGAGCATGAGCAGGCGGCGGAATGCGCCGCCGTATCGTCTGCCGATCTCAGGATGTCGCGCCAGCAAATCACATGCCTTGACGAAGGCCGTGTCGAAATCCCCGCCCGTGCCAGGAGAGCGATCTTCAAACCAGTTGTACAGCTCGATGAGATCGCCGTCGGTTCCAGCAAGAACGACCATCTCGTTCATTTGCCGCGAGACTCCAGCATCCGCCTCCTGGCTTCATCAAGCGTCATCGCGCTTTCGGGATGCGTCAGATAGTGCTGCCAGCGCCGCTCAAGCTCGGCCACGATCTCGCTTTTCAACGGCTCATGCATGGTGGAATCGTCCGCCAGCAATTCCTCCTGAAGCTCGCCAAAAACCTGCCACTTCTCCTCCTTGGAAAAGCTCATGAGCGCTGGAAGTCGTTCTGCAATCATGGTGCGAGGGTAATTCACTCGAATGATGAGTCAAGCCGCTGATGCCGCGCTGAGTGCGGCGCGCTCATGTTACTCTGTGCGTAGAGCATCACGGCAGCTCGAACATGGCATCCACCGGCTGCGAGCGTGAGCGCAGACCGGCGCGGCGTTGCACACGAAAGTGATGATCGAAAACTTCGCGCATGGCGGCGATTATGCCGCGACAAGCCGTGTGTCACAACAGGCTTGTCACGGCTTAATAATCGAGCGCGAATGCGGGCGGACTCGCAGTGGCACTCCGGCGGCTATAGCGCGAGCGCTTCACATGCGCCTGTGCCCGTGCGAGCAACGCGGCGTGTGGCCGGCGCACGGGGAGGATGCCGCATGAGTTCAAGACGCTGTGTGGCATTGAAGTGCTGACGCTGCGTGTGCGGTGGGCGCGAGTTGGAAGGGGGTGGAGAGAATTCATGTTGGAAAATGAGAGGGTGTTTAATTGAAAAGAAGAAGGCGCAGCCAGATTCCGGAGAACCTGACTGCGCCGTGGTGGTGTGGGTAACAAGCTTGCGCGCGTGAACGATTCGTCACAGCGGCACGGCCTCGATCTGGCGGATCAGCGCACCTGGGTCGGCGTCGAGCTGCTTCAGCGTCTCCAGAGTTTTGTCGGAGAAACCGGCCAGGCAGTAAACCTGGCGCTCTGGAAACTGAAGCGTGCCGTAGCCTTTGAGGTCGAAGCTGAACACTTTCGGATCGCAACCGTGCTGCGCCTTCCATTGCTGGAAGGTGGAGACCGGCGCGTGTGTGCCGATCCAGCCCTGCATGTCGGACAGGATGATCACGCGATCATACGCACGGCTGGCCGTGCGGAAGATAGAGTGGAAATCCGTGCCCGCTGATTGTGCCTGGCCTTGCAGCCATTTCGCAAGCGAGAGCGTGGAGTCGTACTTGTTCAGCGTGACGTATTTCGCGCCGTCACTGAATAGCATGACATCGCACACGCCGGCCTTTGCCAGTGTGGCAGCAAAGAGTGAACCGACCTGCAGCGGACGACCGATCATCGAGCCGGAACCATCCAGCGCGATGAGCGTTCGACCTGGGAAAGAAGGCACGTTCTCGAGCGACTTCTCCACGGCCCCGCTGAGTGCTGCGAGCGCGTCGCCTGCGCGAGGCAGGTTCGTTTGCTGCACGGCATCGAGCGCGGTGAGGAAGCGGAATGGCAGCACGAGGGAGCGGCGGATGAGTCTTTCATCACGCAGCATCGCCAGCGCGGCATCGACTGCCTCGGGCGCGGATTCGAGCACGTTGCGCAGATTACGCAGAAGGGCGAAGTAGCCGAGCTTGCGCGTGCGGATCAGCTCCGACCAAGCCTCGCGTTTGAGGCCGGTCAGTTCGTCATCGCTCTGCGCTGCGGCGCCAGCCTGCGTGAGTTTGGTTTCCCACGTTTCAGCAGGCGAGAGCGTGCCTTTCATCAGCTTGCCGAGAGCTTCGGTCGCAGGTGGGTGAACGAGGTTCACCACGTCCACGAGCGAGAGATCGGCACGCGCTTTGCGATACTTCGCGAGCTGATGCTCATCGAAACGCGCGAGTGCACGACCGAGGCCTTTCTTCAGCGAGTTCGGAATGACCTTGCCGTGCGTGCCGCGATAGCACGCGAGAATTTCGATCGCATCGTCCGGGCGATGCACGACACGATCATAGAATCGCGCCGTCCACGCCTCGCCCTTCACGCTCTTCGCCAGCTCGGCGGCGGTGAGATGCGTGATGCTTCTCATTCCAGCTTCTTTGCGCGCGTAGATCCCAGCCTTTGCCACGAAGCGCTTATCGCTCATCTGCGCGATGAGCTGCTTCAGCCGCGTGGCTGTCGCATCGGCGCTGCGGTAAAAATCATTCTGCAGCGTCGAGGTGAGCATGATGGAAGCCAGCTCGAGCTTGGGTGTTTCGGCAAATGCCTCGCCACCCGCGAGGTTGAGCGTGTCGGCGCGAGGGCGTTTCTTGAGGATGTTGAATTTCATGTTGTTGTGTTGTGGGTGGATGAAGGTGGGGCAAGCCGCTGGCTTGCCCGTGTCTTGCCGACGACTGGAAGCCGACAGATCGCGTCGGCGAGAAATGCGGAGTCTGTCAGGGAACCGGCCCGTGGAGGACCGCCTGATGATCTTGCGAGCGTGTCAGGTCCCGAAGTAACCCCGGCATTGCTGCCGCATGAGTGTTGTCGGTTTCGGCAATGAATTGGGGAGAAAAGTGACCGGAGAAATCCAGCGACGGACATACCCGCCCGCCGCCAGAACGCTCTACCACTGAGCTATCGCTGCATGAATTGCAGCGAGCAGGATTCGAACCTGCGACCGTTTCGTTAACAGCGAAGTAACTCCAATCTCACTGCCCCAAAATGTGGGGCAAGCCGCTGGCTTGCCCGTGTGAACCGAGGAGGAAAACCGCAAGGGAATCATCCGCAAAGCGGACGATGGGATTCGAACCCATGATGACCACGAAGTAACCCTCGCATCGCTGCCTCGGGAAGTGTGTGAACTGAATTGCGGAGAAACGTGGCCGGAGAAATGACATGCCGGTTGCCCGGCGCGTCGGCGGGAGTCGCACCCGCTGCAACTTGGGTTTAACAAGTGCTCTACTCGTGAGCTACGAAGTAACTCCGGCCTCACTGCCGCAATAGATGTTGGTAGCCCGTGAAGGTGCCGCCCCCTCGACTCCTGGATGTAAACCAGGCGCGATGCTGTTTCGCCAACGGGCTAATGACGCATGAGGAGCTCGGAGCTCCATGCTTGAAATGGTCGGCCCACAGGGACATGCACCCTGCTATGCCGGTTAAAAGCCGGCTGCTTCAATGTCTAAGCTTTGGGCCGAGAAAATGGTGCTCACGGGGGGAACGCAAAGCGCGATAGCGCAACTGGATGCGAAGCCTAACCGCGTAGGCTGCATGGCAGCCAATCGCCCCTGCACTGGCGACGCTCTCGACGTCGTGCCTCTGCTGTTGGGCTACATGAGCTAAGTGAAATGGCACCCACGGCGGGACTCGCACCCGCTAGACCAGGTTTGAAGGACCTGTCGCTCGTCTGCTTTGCATTCGTGGGCTTTTGAAAATGGCGGAACGCGGAGGGCATGCTCCCCATGCCGCGTGAGGGCGGCACGATCTCGTTAGCAACGAATCCCGGCGCGCTGGTCCGGTTCGCGTTCCTAGATGGTGGTGCAAGCCGCTGGCTTGCCCGAACCCGAAAGTGCAATCGAGCCGATTGCACCACACTGGGAAATGGCACTCCCGGAAGGAATCTCACCCTCAACCTCCGCGTTCGAAGCGCGGTGCTCTGATGATTGAGCTACGGGAGCATTGTAATTGGTGCCCAAGGCGGGAGTTGCACCCGCACTCGACCGCTTCTGAGGCGGTTGTCTCTGCTGTTGGACTACTTGGGCGAGTAAGTGGCGGCCTCGGGTGGATTCGCACCACCAACCCTGCGCTTCAAAGGCGCATGCTCTGCTGATTGAGCTACGAGGCTGTGCAAGGAATCGGGACAGGAATGTCCTTGCTCCTTGGGAAATAGCTGGTCCGGCTGGAATGCACCTCGATCTTTTGCCTTCGCACGGCAGTGTGCATGACTCTTACACCTCGGAAGCAAAGTGGACGTGCGCCCCGGACTCGCACCGGGTAAGGTGGACTTGCGAACCACTGGCTCGGCTTCTTCGCCTTGCGCACGATCGAGCAGACAAGTTAGTCCGCTGTTTTGAAATTGGGCTTCCCAGCCGGTTCCGCCCCGGCTCCGTCTCTTTCACAAAGAGAAGTGCTGCTGTTACACCATGGAAAGCATCGAATTGAAATGGGGCCTCCGGTGGGATTGCCACTCCTGCGGCTGTGCATCTGCTGCTCCGCACCACATGACTTTGCGCTGTCGCGCAGGCGCCCGCGCCCACATCGGCCTGTTTACAAGGCAGGTGCCTTTCTAGGTCGGCCACGGAGGCGTGAAAGTGGGGCAAGCCGCTGGCTTGCCCGTAAATGGAGAATGCAATCGAACCGATTGCACCACTTTTAGAATTGGTGCGCCATGCCGGTTCTGCCCCGGAGCTCTCTGTTTGGTTATGCGGCGCGATAGCGCATCAAATGAGGTGCGGAGCAGTGGCTGTGCAAGAGCGCGGGGGCGCAACACAGGAATGCTGCTTTTACATCAATGACGCAAAAATGGTCGCTGGAGTTGGTGTCGCGCCAACCTATGCGGATCTTCAACCCGCCGCTCATCTGTCTAAGCCATACAGCGTGAAATTGGTCCCTCCGCGTGGTGACGCTCCACGGTCTTCCGGTTATCTGCCGGGTGCTCTGCTGTTGAGCTACGGAGGGATGGGATCAGTGAAAAAGTAGGACGGTGAATCAGTGAAACCGTTCTACTGTCCCACTGACTTACAGACTTACCGAAACTGGCGGAGCACCAGAGAATCGCACTCTGGACGCCTCGAAAAGCGCAGCGGTTTTCAGGGCCGCTTCCTCGTCTATGCCGGACGTGCTCCTCAAAAGTGGTGCAAGCTCCCAGCTTGCGATCGACCAACCCGCAAGGTCGCATCACGTGGTGAATGGCGCCCGCACCAGGATTCGAACCTGGAACCGCGGCCGTTAGAAGCGGCGCATGCAAAGAGATCCGTTACACCTTGCGGGCAGGTTTTGGGGAAATGGTCGAGCACCCCGGTTACGCTCCGGGTGATCTTTCGTCGAAAACGTGGACACAGAAAGTTGGGTTAGTTGTTTTGGATGGAGTTTTCGAAG
>JANOBO010000118.1:0-14578 GCA_031411695.1 Verrucomicrobiaceae bacterium | reverse complement strand
GCCTTCCACCGCGCGGCCAGCCTCAGTGGCGGCGGCGCGACAGCGGCGAACCGCGACATCCTTCAAGGCGGCGGCTACAAGGCAGCCTCTGCTCCGAATAACTTTTTGAACGTGACGAAGTTCCCTCCGCTGGTGAATGAGGCAGGTATCTCCAACGTGACCAACACCATCGCGATGGCGAAGGTGGGTGGTTTCCCCGACAGCGCGACGAGCGAGTTTTTCTTCAACGTGAAGAACAACGCCAGCGCGCTAGACAACAACAACGGCGGCTTCAGCGTCTTCGGCCGCATCGCGGGTGGCAGCACCTCGGTGGTCAGTGCGATCACCAATCTTCCCACATACGGAGAGACGACGCCGGCGACTGAGCTGCCGACCATCCGGTCCTACGCCATCAACATCAACGGCCAGTCCACCGGCCCAGCTTTCCCAGACTGGCCGATGAATGCGGCCACCGCGCCGAGCTCGATGAACATCGCGAGCATCGTGAAGATCACCGCAGCCATCCCGATCCCAGTGTTGCTCTATACCGTCACCGGAAACACCAATCCCGGCGCCGTCACCCATTCCGTCTCAGGTAGCAATCTGGTACTCACACCGGTCGCGCTCGGCTCTTCCACATTGACCGTGCGGGCCACCGACCTCGATGGCAACAACACGACGCAATCCTTCACTGTCACCGTCGCGGCGCCGAACACGAACAACGACTTGTCGGCACTGGCCCTCAGCGCCGGCACGCTTGATCCAGTCTTCGCCTCAGGCACCCTGAGTTACACCGCCAGCGTGCCTAACGTCACGGCCTCCGTGACCGTGACGCCGACCGTCGCCGACACCACCGCGACCGTCACAGTGAACGGCACCGCCGTCGCATCGGGCGCGGCAAGTGGCGCGGTCAATCTCGCCGTTGGCGTCAACAACATCCCGGTCGTGGTCACAGCGCAAAGCGGGGCGACGAAGAGCTACTCCATCGCGGTGACCCGGCAGCCCACCCTGTCGGAGATTTCCATCGATCAGCCCGCGGGCACCGTGCTCACTGACGGCGTTTCATCGATCTCGTTTGGATCGGTCAATGTCGGCGCGCAGTCCCCGCTGACTTTCACGATCCGCAATCTCGGTGCGGCTGACCTGACCGGAATCGCCGTGACGAAGGATGGGGCCAATCAGTCCGAATTCACGATCAGTGGCCCGTCCGCGACCAGCCTGGCCTCGGGCTCCGGAGTGCTCACGTTCACGGTGACATTCGCTCCCTCGGTGTCGGGATCGAAGACCGCAGCGATCCACATCGCTAGCAATGACAGTGACGAGCCCTCCTTTGACATCGGCCTCACGGCGACAGCGACGAGTCCGAAAGCGGAGATGACGGCGCCCGTGGCTGGCAGCACCTTGGCGGGGACAAGCGCCACGTTTACCTGGGCGGCCGGCACTTCAGCGAGCAGCTACGCGCTGTGGATCGGAAGCAGCGCGGGAGCATATGACATTTATTCCGGCAATGTGGGAGTCAGTCTCTCCAAGCTCGTGACGACGCTGCCAAGCGACGGTCGCACAATCTATGTGACGCTGCACTCGCTGGTCGGCGGCTCTTACGTGAACAATGCGTACACTTACAAGTCGGTGACGGCGGTGAAGGCGCAGGTGACCACGCCGGTCAATGGCTCTACTCTTTCCGATGCATCGCTGGCGCTGCAATGGAATGTGGGCGTGGCTTGCGCAAGCTACTATTTGTTTGTGGGCACCACGCCAGGAGGCTACGACATCTACGCGGGTGACCAGGGGACCGCGACATCAAAGACTGTGACCGTGCCGACAGGTGGCAGCAAAGTATATGCCACGCTCTACTCGCTCATCAGCGGCGTGTATCGCGGCAGCACGTACGTTTACACCACGGTGCCTGCGGTGAAGTGCGCTCTGGCCACGCCGGCCAACGGCACAACCCTGACCGACGAGAATCTCGCCCTCACCTGGAGCGCGGGAACCGGCGTGACAAAGTGTGTGGTCTGGGTCGGCTCTGCCTACGGCGGCTCCGACCTCGCCGCAGTCGATGCGGGGACGGCCACGAACCGCACCATCACGGTGCCGCGTGACGGAGGTCCCATCTATGTGACCCTCTGGTCCCTCATCAACGGGTCGTATCAGAGCAACAACTACTGGTTCACCACCGCCTTGCCCTTCTCGGGAAACCGGCCTGCGCGACTGACGAGTCACGCAAACACAAGCACGCTCCCTTCCAATTCGATCACACTCACATGGGACGGCGGCGCAGGCGCCACTCAGTACGCCCTCTGGGTGGGCAACAATCCAGATGGCTACGACATCTACGCCGGGAATGAAGCGACCGGCCTCTCGAGATCAGTGACCCTGCCGGGCGATGGGCGTCGCGTCTATGTCACGCTGCATTCCCTCATCAGCGGCGTGTACCAGAGCAACTCGTATTACTTCATCTGCCCTGCCCTGCTGAATAGTGGCGCGGCCCAGGTCACAAGTCCTGCGAACGGCAGCACGCTGGCTGGTGCCACGCTGGATCTCACTTGGGGCGCAGGCACCGCCGGCACCACGAGCTATTACCTCCGCGTTGGCAGCGCTCCATCGGGATTGGATCTCTACGCAGCCGATCAAGGCGCTGCGCTCACTCGCAGCGTGCCGGTGCCGACGGATGGACGGCCGATCTACGTCACGCTCTACTCGCTCATCAACGGCGTGTATCAGAGCAACAGCTACTTCTTCAAAGCGGCCAACACATTGAGTGTAAACAGACGCTCCATCCTCACCAGCCCCGTAAACGGCAGCACGTTTGCGGACGGCACTGCCCTCTTCACCTGGGATTCAGGAAGCAATGTGACGAACCGCGCGTTGTGGATCGGCAGCAGTCCTGGAGCCTACGATCTGCAGGTGCCGTTCACATCTGCCAGCGCGACATCGTATCCGGCATCCGGTTTGCCAACCGACGGCCGCAAGATCTATGTCACACTGCATTCGCTCATCAACGGCGCTTACCAAAGCAGTACCTATCAATACAACGCGGCCAACATCGCTGTCACAAAGGCCGTCATGACCGCGCCGACACCTGGCACGACGTTCGGCACGAATAGTCCGCTCCTCACTTGGAGCCCCAGCAATGCGGCCACTCGCTACGCCCTATGGATCGGCCGCACCCCGGGCGCATATGATCTGTATCTAGGCGATGAAGGACTCTCCACATCCAAGAGCGTGACGCTATTGGTGGAGGCGGGTAGTCCTGTTTACGTCACACTTTACTCCTTGATCGCCGGTGCGTGGCAGAGCAACTCATACATCTACACCGCCCCGATCATCGTTGCGCCGTGACGCACAATTCGCGGCAGGTAGATCGGGCATGTCAGCGCGATCCGTCTGCCGCATCCCTTCCTGTGCGGCGTGTAGCGATCAGGATGCGCCCGACCGCTTGATCCACGTCCGCAGTTCGCCGTCTGACCGCTCGCACTCACTGCGCAGTCCATCCGGGCTCATCCACTCCGCACCGGATGCCATCACCGAATCCCGCACCATGCCATCGGCCGACGCCACGCGGATTCGATGGGTGGCGGCATGGCGCGCCGCCAGCCGCTCCACCACGGTGTCCGCCGTCGTGCCGGGATCAGCGTAAAAGATCTGCACACCTGCGGCCTCGCGCTCTTCGGAAACGTGGCTGCCAGTGCCATCCAACACAACGACCACCCGCTCGCCCGTCACGTCCTGCAACCGTCGCATCCGCTTGAGCAGTTCCTCCCGCGCAAGATGACGTTTCGCGGAGGCGACGTGCAGCTTCCTCAACTCCGGCCACGCATGAATGACGCTGTGACCATCGACGATCAGATAAGAAGGGCGCGGTTCCATCTTTGCGATGACTCACGGCTTGGGCTCTTCACCGGGGGCGTCGCCATGTCCCGCGTTCAAAGTTCGCCAAACGTCTTCTCCCGCATGGCTACGATGGCATCGAGCATCTGATCCGCCTCCGCGCGCACTTTTGCGTCGAGGCTGGAGGCTCCGCGATTGTATCTGCGGTAGAGCATTTTCAACTGGGTGCCAATCTGATCCTTCGTCATCTTCGCCGTCACGCCGCACATTTCCTCCGGGCTGGCGGGCACCTTCTCCTGCACGGCGGCCTTCGCTTGTGCGGCAGCCTTTTGGATGGCCGCATTTTGCTTTGCGGCGGGTGGCTGCGGCGGCGGGGCTGGTGTGGCCGGCTTCGCCGCAGAGGCGGGCTGTGGCGCGGGCGTCGGCTTCGAGCCGCCGAGAGACTTGGAAAGGGAAGCGAGAACTCGTTTGAACATGGCCGTGATGAAATGGGTTTGTTTGAAATGGGGCAAAGCCTTGTCACTCGATCCTCATCGCGCGTAGGTGGTGGGTGCGGCGTTTCAGATCCTCATCCGACAGAATGCCGGCGCCGGTGTAATTGACCGCCACCTCACGCGAGCGGCCCGACTGCTTGTCCACCACCAGCGCGCGCACGCGCTGGTTCTCGTCGTAGCTGAACGTGACGGCGATCTCGCAGCCCTGCGGACGATTTGGCGGAACCTCGAGCGAGAGCCTGCCGATCACGTCCACAAAACGCGGGTCTTGGTCCTCCCCCTGCGTGATGTCCACCTCGATGAGTTTTTCATTATCCTCCGACGTGAGGTACATCTGCGTGCGCGAGCAAGGGATCGGCGTGTTCTTCGGGATGACCACGGAGTTTTGCAGCTTCTCCTCGCCTGTGGTCGCGTTGTAGATCATCGCCAGCGTTCCGTAGCTCGCATTGCACACCTCCTGGATGCGCGCCGACTTCTTGGCAAAAAGCGCCGCGCCCAGCGCCACACATTCGTCCACGTTGCCGCACGTTCTCGGCGGCTTGCCGAAGTACTTTTCCAGCATTGCCTTCACTTTCGGCAGGCGCGTGCTGCCGCCAACCAGCAGCACGTGGTCGATGTCGGCAGGCTTCAGCTTCACATCATCGAGCGCCTGCTCCACCAGCATGATCGTGCGCGTGAGCATCCTGCGGACCAGCTTCTCAAATCCATCGCGGGTCAGGTCGATCCGTGCGATGCCCCCGTCCTTGTCATTCGCGATGGTGTCGTTCACGCGCTGGAGCTTCGAGAGCATCTTCTTCGCATCCTCCGCGGCCTGCAGCACGCGGCGGCGGTGGCGCTCATCGGAGTAAAGATCGGCGCCGGTCTGCTTTTGATACTGCTCGGCATACGCGGCGAGCAGCAGCTCGTCAAAATTGCTCCCTCCGAGATGCCGCGCGCCTTCCGAGGTGAGGATGCGGATGTCGTCCGCGCCGACCTCGAGGATCGTGACGTCAAGCGTGCCGCCGCCGAGGTCATACACCAGCATGCGTCCCTTGATGCCCTGATTGTGCGCATAATACACCGCAGCCGCTGTCGGCTCGTTCACCAGGCGCTTCACCGTCATCCCGGCCATTTCAGCGGCGGCAATGGTGCTCTTGCGCGCCAGCTCGTTGAAGTTTGCCGGCACTGTGATCACCACCTCGTTGATCTCGCCGATGATGCGTGAGCAGTCTCGCTTCAGCTTCGACAGGATGAGCGCTGAGATCTCCGACGGCGCCCATTTTTTGCCGTCGATCTCCACCATGTGCTCGGGGTCGTCCATGTGCCGCTTGATTTGGAAGATCGTACGGTCCGGGTCTCCGCCATCGCGCGCCGCGCTGCCCACCAGCTTCACATCCTCGTGCGCGTCGAAATACACCACCGACGGTGTCAGCCGCTCCCCGTCGGCGTTCGGCACGATTTCCGGATTGCCGTCCGATTTGAGATAGGCCAGGCCCGAGAGCGTGGTGCCGAGATCGATTCCTACATGTTCAGCCATGGCGATTGGGAGCGGGTGATTGCGTTATGAAAATAGGGTCACTGACTTGAGGTCTTCACTTCGACTTTGCGGAGGATGACTTCCCGGCCGTCAGGGGGCGAATAGATAAAGCCTGGACGGTAACTCTCAATGACCTTCGGCTTCGACTTGCCAGGGACGCTGTCCATGATGGAGATGCGGTGCCGCATGGCAACATCCACCTCCGTGCCGGGCGCCACCTCGAACTCCGTGACCCCGTGCTGGTGCAGGATGTCCTCAAACGAAGCGCGCAACGTGCGCAGTTGCTGGTCGATGCCGCCGCCGTTGGTTCCTGCGTATCTCTGGATCAGCACGTCGATCAGATCGATGCGCTTGATGAGGTCGTTTGAAAAAATCAGCACCGTGGCCTCATCCGTCGCCAGCCCGCGCCGCAGCATCTCGTGCTTTTCCTCCAGCTCCACCAGCTGTCCGCGCAGACGCTTCTCGATCTCCTGCCACTGCCTCATCTGCATTTCCGCCTGCGCAAAATCCGCCTTCCTCTGCTCCATCGCCGCCAGATCCCTGCGCAGCACGTCCACCTCCGCGCCTCCACGCTGCTCCACCGCCACCAGGTCCTGCACGCGCTTCTCCAGCGCGGTCACCTGCGCACGCCTGTCCTGATCCGCCTTCTCCAGCACATCGGCCTGCTTTTGCAGCTCTTCGGCGTACTGATTGAACTCCTGCTCCGCCGCCGCGCGCTCCTTCTTGATCTGCTCCATCCGCGCCGCCTCGCGATTGAAGGTCTCCTGCAGTGTGCTCAGCTTCACCTGCAAGGCCAGCTCCTGCTCGGCCGCATCCTTCAATGACTTCGATGTCTCCAGCTGGCGCACCTCCACCATCGACAGCGCCTCGTTCAACGACATCAATCTTCCGCCCGTCTGCGTCACCTCGGCAAACTGCGCCTCCACCGCCCTCACCTTGGCCAGCGTGTTCTCGTGGTCGGCCTCCAGCGCGCGCAGTTTCTCGCGCTGCGTGTCGATCGTCTTCAAGAGACGTTCCTCATCCGACTTCAGGCTCTGCACACGATCCAGCCGCGCGCGCATCTCATCGTCGATACCCGAGGCCTGCTTCCGAGCCGCCTCCAACATGCGGCGATGCTCGTCGGTCTGCTTCTTCAAATCCGCCAGCACCGTGGCGGCTGCATCATACTCCTCGTGCACCGCTTTCAGTTTCGCGTGCGTCGCGTCCACCTCCTGCTGGGTCTTCATCACGCGCTCCTCGCGGATCCGGTGCGCCTCCTCGAGCGTTGAAATGTTCCCCTGCAGTTCCGCCAGCCGCTTCTTCGAGCTGTCGGTGTCCACGTTCATCCTCGTCACATACTGCGCGGTCTCCTCTCGCTTTGTGACCAGCGCGCCTACAGCCGCTGTCAGCGACGCGAGCTCCTTGTTCAAGCCGGGGATCTCCTTGCGGAGCTTCTTCTCCTCGGCCCTTGCGGCCTCGAGCGCCTGCTCCGACACGACGCGCTTCGCCTCGGTTTGCTCAAGCGCTGCCGTCACCTTCTCGAGTCGCTTCTCGACATCGCCATGCCGGACCTCCTCAGCCTTCGCACGCTTCGCCAAGTCGTCTCCGCGCTCCTTCTCCTCGGCCGCCTTTTGTTGCAGCGCCATCACCTCCGCGCTGAGCTTCGTGTGTTGTTTGCTGATCTCGGCGAGAGCCTTCTCTTCCGCATCACGCTTCGTCTCCGCGGCCTGCAAGGACGTTGTCGCTGTCGCCAACTTGGCGTCCACGGAAGCAAGCTCGGCCGCGCGCTCCTCCGCCGCTGCAATGCGCCCTGCGAGGTCTGCCAGCCTGGATTCCGCATCCTTCAGCGCGCGCATTCTCTCCGCGCTCTCCGCATCAAGCGTCTGCGTGCGCTCCGCGACCTGCGCATCGAGCTTCGCAGACTCCGCGCGGAGCCTCTCCAATTGCTTCGACATCGTCTCGTGATCAGAGCGCGTCTTACCCAACATCACTTCCGCGTCGTCCTTGGATTTCTGCAAAGCAGCAAGCTCATCCCGCAGCCGCCCGGCATCACCGTTGAGGCGGCTGACCGACGCCTCCAACTCTGCCTTCTCATTCTTGAGCGTTTGGGCCAATGGCTGAAGCGTGTTCGTCTCGCCCGTCAGCTTCTCAAACTCCGCGTGTAGATTCCTGAGCCTGCCGTCTGTGTCCGCCAGCGTCTTGAGCTTCCCCTCCATCTCCGCGTTCCGCCGCGCCAGGTCTTCGGCGGCGTGCTCGAGATCCTCGTTCTCCGCGCGACGTGCGTCGAGTTGCTTGACGATCCCGGACAATTCCGCCGCAGACGCGCTGATCTTCTGCTGATGCTCCGACTCGCGCTCCGTGAGCCGGCGCACCACCAGTTCCAACGCGGCGCTTTTGTTCTGGAGTTCCTTCGAGCCGGCCTCATGCCGCGCAAACATCGCTTCCGCCTCGGCTGCGGTTTTTTGATTTTGCGACGCCAGCTCCGCCGCGCGTTCCATTTCATTCTTCGCCTTCGCCGCGCTTGCGTTGAGGCTTTCCACTTCGGCGGCGAGTTCTCCTCGTGTCGCCCCAAGCTTTGCAGTTTCTACAGACAACGATTGCGCGCGGCCCTCGGCTTCCGCCACGGTGACAAGGAGCGCGGCTTGTCGCGCGGCCGCTTCGTCCAGCATTCGAGTCTGCTCCGCCTGCCTCGCATCGAGTTCCTTCACCGTCGCCTCGGCGGACACGCATTTGTTCTCCAGTGTCCTGAGCAGAGCGCGCTGTGCCGCGCCGCGCTCTTCCAATTGCTGCAGCTCTCCGCCCTTCTCATCCTTCTGTCGCGCGAGAGCCCCGATCAGTTCCTCCAATTTTGCGCGTTCGTCCTCTGTCTTGTGAAGAGCGGCCCGCGCGGCCGAGGCCTTCGCATCAAGGTCGGCGGCTTCAGATTGTCTCTTCGTCAGATCGGCAGCTCCTGCGGCGATCTGCTCATGATGCCTTGCCTCGGCGGCGGCCAGCTGCGAAACCACGGCCTCCAGCGCCGACGCTTTTTCCTGCATGGCCTTCCAGCCGGATTCATGGGTGGCAAACAAGGCCCCGGCTTCGCTGGCGGCTTTTCTCCGATCAGCGGCGATCTTCGTCGCCTCGTCGAGCGCATCGCGCGTTTTCGTCAGCTCCGCGCGCACAGACTCCAGTTCCGCATCGGCGCGCGACTTTGCCTCGACGGATTGTTTCTCCTCGGCGGAAACAGCCTGCAAACGGGCTTCGATTTCCTTCAGCGTTTGCTGATGCGTGCCGAGACGAGCCTCGATCTCATCCAGCTTCACCTGTGCCGCCGTTGATTTTTCGGCGGCCTCGCGCGTCCTCGCCTCGGCGGCCGCGAGCGCCTCCGTCTTTCCATCCATCTGCGACACCGTGTGCTCCAGATCGCTCCTCGCCTGCGAAAGTTTTGCCGTCGTTTGCTTGAGCTGCTCCTCCGCGGCCGCCCGCGTTTTCCCGAGGCCTTCCGCATCCGATTTTAAGCTCTGCACACGCTGCTCCGTCTGCGACGCAAGCTCGTGCTTCGCGACAAGCTCAGGCGCGAGCGCTCCGAGCGATGCCTCAACGGTCGCAAGCTTGGCCGCTGATTCCTTCTGCCGCGCCTCCGTCTCATCGAGCGCGGTCTGCGCCGCCGCGTGCCGTCGGCCCAGCGTGAGCCCGAGGGCGTGCTGCGCCGCGCTTTGCTCGGACAACTTTTGCAGCTCGGCAGCCTTCGCTTCCCGCTCGCTCGACAAACCGGCAATCACACCGGCTACCTCAGCGCGCTTTTCCTCCAACGCCTTCAGCGCGTTGCCGGCATCTCCGAGACGACTGTCAGTCGCGGCAAGCTCGCCCAGCTTCGCCGTCAGCTCGCTCTCCCTGACCTTGAGCGCCTCCAGGCGACGCTCGACATCCGTCACCTCCATCGTGCGTGCGGTGAACGTCTTCTCCGCATCTTCAACGCGCAGCTTCATCGACTTCTCAGCATCGGCAGCCGCGCTGCGAAGTTCCTCCAGCCTTGCGGTCTGCGCCGTCGCGTCCTCCTGAGCTTTCGAAAGCGCGGCCTGCGCTTCCGCCAGCCGGGCCGTGACTTGCGCGAGCTTGCCGCTTTGCTCATCTGCCTCGCGCGCCTTTTGTCCGGCCGCCTCAGCCTGTGTGTTCAGGTCCGCAATCTGCGCGTCCAGCGCGGCGATGCTTTTGCGCGCCGACACGAGCTGATGGTCGGCAAGCTCGCGCTCGCTGTTCATCTGCTTCGTGCGCGCCTCCTGCGTCATGCGTTCCTCGTTCACGGCGGCCAGCGCCACGCGCTTGTCTGCCAGCTCCTTTTCCAGCGCGGATGAGGCAGACTCCGCCGAGACGCGCTGCGCAGCGAGCGCTGACAAGGCCATCTCCAGCGCGGCCTTTCGAGTCTCCATCTCTGACAAAGATTGCACCACGCCGCCGAGCTGCTGCTGCACGCCGGAAAGCTGCGCGACGCGAGACTCGTGCGCTGCGATCTCGACCTGCACGGCCTTCAATCGATCTTCCGCTGCCTGAGCTTCGGATCCGGCCCTTGCCGTTCTCTCGCCTGCCTTCAACGCTTCGTTCTCGAGCGCGAGCAAATGCGCCTGTGCCGCATCGCTGTCTGCCTTTAAGGCGGCGAGCTTCCTGGCAGCGTCCTCCGCAGTCTTGAGGCCCGACAGTTTCTCCGACTCAAGTTCCGCGAGCTTGGAATCGAGCGCGGCTTTTGCGGATTCGGCGGTGCGGATGGATGTGGCGAGCACGGCCAGCGATTCCTCCGCGTGCGACAGTTCCGCAACGCGCGCCTCATTCCGCGAGATCACTTTCTGCGCATCGCTGATTTGCTTCTCAGCCGCAGCCGCCTCCTCGCGCAAGGAAGCCAGCCGCGCATCCGCGGCACCGCTGTCTTTCTCCACCGCGGTGATCCGGCTCTCAATTCCACCAAGCTCACCTCGCTTTGCCTCCCCACGCGATTCCAATTCGGCGACCGCAGCCTGAAGAGCGCTCTTCTTCGACTCGAGCTCGGCCAACGAACGCGTCACGCCATCGAGCTTCTCGTGCGTGCCGGATAGCTCGGATATCTGATGCTCGTGCGCCGCCGTTTCGGCGCGCAATCCGGTCAGGCGCGATTCAGCACCGGCGACTTCGCTCTTCAGTTCAGCGAGGCGCTTTTGCACTCCGTCGGACTCGGCTTCCCGCGCGGATCGCGCCTCGGCAAGCGTTGCGAGTTCCGCGTCGAGCGCGCTCTTTCTCGACGACGCCGCAGCCAACGCATCGCTTGCGGCGACGAGCTGCTCGTTTACGGCCGCGAGTTCCGCAGCCCTCCGTTCGCGATCCGCGATATCCTTTGCCAATCCCGCGATCTTCGACTCCGCCGCGCTCACCTCGCCGATCAGCGCTTCCCTTCTCTGCTGCGATTCGTGGAGGGCTGTCTCACCCGCAAGTTGCTTCGCAAGCAACGTGGAAACTGCTGCGTCGAGCGCGCCATGCTTCGTCTCCAGCTCCGAAAGCGATGACACGACGTGACCCAGCTTCGCGTGGTCGCCGCTGAGCGCGGCGACTTTTGCCTCCTGTCCGGCGGCCTGCTCGTGAAGAGACGCGAGCTTGGCCTCCTGTTCGGCGATCTCGTTTCTCAACTCATCGGCACGTCGCGCGGCACGCTGCTCGACTTCCGCGGCGTGCGTCTTGCGCGCCTCCGCCGCCAGCAGTTCTTCGTCCGTCTTCGTGCGCGCTGACGCAGCTTCCTGCTGCGAGGCGGCGAGGGTCTTCTTTGCGGATTCAATGCTGTGCTGCAACGCCGAGAGCTCCTTCTTCGCCGACGTGACACCCGCCAGCGCCGCTTCCAACTCAGGCTTTGCCTTGCCCACCGAATCCGTCTCCGCCCTGAGGGCCGCGAGTGTCGACACCGCATCCGCAGCTTCCTTTTCCCGACGTGATTTGTCTTCGGCCGCCATCGCACTGGCGGACTCGCGCTCGCGTTTCAGCCTCTCGATCTCCTCGCGCAAAGCCTTTGCCTCACGCTGCGCTGATTCGTCAACGACAGGCAGCGCGGGAGACGGTGGAGCGATGGATGGCTTCGGCGCGAGTGCCAGGGACGGCGGCGGCAAAGGGGTGGCGCCGCCCGGACGTGCGAGAGGCGGCTTGGTCGGCGCGACTTTGGACGTCTCGGGAGACGGCCCGTGAGAGGTGCTGCCGTGCGAGTTCGGCGTGATCGTCAGCGGCCCCTGCACGGGCACGGATTCGGTGTCGCCACGACGTCCGTCTTTGCGCGGAGGTGAAGATGACGCCGGGCTCTGTGGCGTTGGAAATCTCGCGCTCTCAGCAGGCGCGCCCCCCTTGGGCGCGCCCGCACGATACCGCGCATCGAGCTGGCCGAAGCTCACCTTGTCACCACCCTTCACGATGGCGCGGGAGACGCGCTTCCCATTGATGAAGGTGCCGTTTGATGACTTTAGGTCCACCACCTCGTAGCCACCGTCGGCCTGACGCAGGAACTCGGCGTGGAAGCCCGAGATGAAACCGTTGTCGATGACGATGTCGTTCTTTGCCTCACGCCCAATCGAGAGCCGCTCCTCCAGCAGATCGAAGACGAACTCATTGCCGTCATTGAGATTAAAAGCCAAATAAGGCATGTGCCGTGGGAAAACCGAGATATTTAAGCTTCCAAAATAAAGAGTGAAGCAGGCTTAATCAATCTTATTCAGGACGGCGCGACGGAAACTCTCCGCGATCACTGCGCAAACGCTGGGGCTGCGACTCGAGAGACGAGATAACCACCCGATCCCGGCCGGCGATGAAACGCTCACGCTTTGAAAAGCGCGCCAAGTTTCTTCCCGAGAATGATGCCCGCGCCGATGATCGTGACAGCGAGGAAGATCATGGCCCACACGCCGAGCGCGGCGGCGAGGCCAGGGCCGTTTCCGAGCGCGGAGATGAGGGAGTAGATGGCCTTCGTGATCGGGTAATGGGCGGCCTGCGCGGCGAGGATCATCGAATCGCTAACCTCGAGCATCGCAAACGAAAACGCGAGCAGGCCGCCCGCGATGAGGTTCGGCGCGACGAGTGGAAGCGTGATGCGCCACAGGGCGCGCTCGGGCGTGGCGCCGAGATTTTGCGCGGCTTCCTCCAGCGCCGGACTGACCTGCTGAAATCCGGCGGAAGCGGACCGCACCACATACGGCAGGCGCCGCACCGAGTAGGCGATCACGAGAATGATGAGCGGGTCCTCCCCGATCATGAGCCAATGAAAGGGCTGTCCCTCACGCGTCATGGCGAGATAACCGAAGGCCATGACGATGCCCGGCACGGCGAGCGGCAGCATGGCCATGGCATCGAGAATCTGCCGCCCCCTGATCCGGGTGCGCACGACGACGTATGCGATGCCCACGCCGAGGATGAGATCGAGGACTGTGGCTATGGATGAGTACTTCAGGCTGTTCGAGATGGAGCTGAGCGTGAGTTCGTGCCCGAGCGCATCATGGTAGTGCTGCGAGGTGAAGGCGTTCGGCAGCACAGAGCCGTACCAGTCCTTTGCCACCGAAAGCAACACCACGCCGATATGCGGGATGACCGCCAGGAATGTGACGAGTGAAAACACGGCCG
Organism: Verrucomicrobiaceae bacterium; assembly: GCA_031411695.1. GTDB lineage: Bacteria > Verrucomicrobiota > Verrucomicrobiia > Verrucomicrobiales > Verrucomicrobiaceae > JAIBCL01. The sequence continues at coordinate 1,186 of JANOBO010000118.1, read as the reverse complement.
TGCATGCGATGCCCCATTTGCGAGGCAGCACGATGGTCTCGCGCGCGGTGGTGGCGCGACCGCCGCCGCCCGATGTGCTGCTGCCGAAAAGGCTCTTCCCTGCGGCATAGATCAGGGTGCTGAGCACGAGCATCACCACCACGAGAGCGTATGGGAAAGGATTCCCGCTCAGGTCTTTGATGGATGCGAAAATTTGTACCGATGTCACGCGCGTGAAGTCGAACACCAGCGGGACGCCCAGCTCGGTGAAGGCCCAGATGAACACGATGGTGCCGCCGGCAAACACGCCCGGCATAATGAGCGGCAGTGTGATGCGCCAGAAGCGCCGCGCGGGATCGCACCCGACACTGGCGGCTGCCTCCTCAAGCGCGGGATCCAAATTGGCCAGCGCGGCGGCGGCGTTCAAATAGATGATCGGGTAGAGATGCAGCACCTCCATGATCACGATGCCGAACATCTGCCCGCTCCCCAGCCAGTCGTATGGATGCGCGGGATCCATCAGGCCGATGGCGCCCAGGAAACTGTTCACCGCGCCGGACTGTCCCAGCATTGCCTTGATGCCGATGGCGCCGACGAAAGGCGGCAGAATCATGGGCGTGAGCACCAGCGAGTTCAGGATCATCTTTCCCGGAAACTCAAACCGCACATAACAGACCGCCAGCGGGATGGCGACGAGCAGGCAGCCGAGCGTGGTCCAAAACGCGATGGTAAACGAGTTCATGAGCCCCTCGCGGTACAGCTCGTTTCGGAAGACCTCCTGAATGTAGTCGAATGTGAAAGCACCGTCCGCGCTGACGAACGCGGTCTTCACCGTGCTCCAGATCGGGAACACGAAAAAGCACGCGAAGAAGACGATCATCACCCCGAAAACAATGCGGCTGAGTGTGTTGCTCATGGCTGTGCGTCTTCAGTTTCCGGCGCGGGCGAAGTCCCACGCCTTTCCGTATTGCACGCGGAACTGATCACTCTTCGTCCGCGCCAGCCGCACCTCCTGCACCTTGTCACGGGAGTTGAGGATGGTGTTGATCGAGTTCTTCGTGGTCTCGTAGCTGATGAGCTTTGTGTCATGGAACACCGTGCTCGCGCGGTCCGGCATGCCAGCGTCGATCATGGCCGCCCACGCCTTCCGCTGCTCGTCATGCACGTCGATGCAGGTCACGCGGATGAGAAACCGGATGGCGTTGAA
>JANOBO010000117.1:0-10700 GCA_031411695.1 Verrucomicrobiaceae bacterium | reverse complement strand
CGGAGGAGCGGGAGCGCTTTCACCGCGAGGCGCAGGCGGCGGCGCGGCTGAAGCATCCGGGCATCGTCAGCGTGCTCGATGTGGGTGAGGACGAGGGGCTGCCGTGGTTCAGCATGGAGTTCATCGCGGGGAAGAATCTGGAGCAGCTCGTGCGCGAGCATCCGATGGAGGCGCGCGAGGCCGCGCGTTGTGTGGAGCGCGTCGCCACCGCGCTCCAGCACGCGCATGAGCGCGGCGTGCTGCACCGTGACCTGAAGCCTTCGAATATTTTGCTCGATGCCGATGGAGAGCCGCGCATCACGGACTTTGGCATCGCGCGCATCGCCACGGGCGGCACCACCACAAGCCGCCGCGCCGCCTCCGAGCTGACGCGCACCGGACAGTCTCTCGGTTCTCCCGGTTACGCCGCGCCCGAGCAGGTGCTGCATGGTCGCGCCGATGAGTGCACCGATGTCTATGGCCTCGGCGCGCTGCTTTATCATCTGCTCACGGGCCGTCCGCCGTTCCAAGGTCCGACGCTCGACGCCATCCTCGTGCAGTTGCGCGACAATGATCCGCTCTCGCCACGCAGATTGAATCCCACCGTGCCGCGGGATCTCGAGACGATCTGCCTCAAATGCCTGTGCAAACAACCCGAGGGTCGCTACGGCACCGCGCGCGATGCCGCCGATGATCTCTCGCGCTTTCTCGATGGCAAACCCATCGCCGCGCGGCCGCTAGGAGCACTGGGCAAATCGTGGCGCTGGGCGCGGCGCTATCCCGCGCTCGCCTCCATGATCGCGCTCACCGCACTGCTCGTCCTCACGCTCATCGTGGGCTCGCTCGCCTTTGCACGGCATCAGCAGCAGCTCGAGAAACGCACTTCGCTCGTTTCCGAGGCGCGCTCGCTGCGTCAGCGCCGCGTCGCCGGCAGCCGCACGGGCGCGCTCCACGCGCTGCGCGAGGCATGGGCCATCGCGCCCTCGGATGACATCCGAAATGAAACCATCGCCTGCCTCGCGCTGCCGGAGCTTGGCGAGCCTCATCAGATGGATAAAATCACCGCGCCCGATCCCACCCGCAGCGCGGACGGCAGGCGCGTCGCTGTCTTTGATGGCAATGATCTCATCGTCCGCGATGTCGCCAGTGGAAAAGAAACCGCCCGCCTCGTCTCGCAGACGCCCGGCTCGCTCGTGAAGCTCGACGATCGCGGAGTGCGCGTCGCCATCGTCGCGCCGCAAAGCCGCGATCTGCTGCTTTTCAATCTCGCCGATGGCAGACGGATCGCCGCCTGCAAGCACATGGACGCCATCACCAGCGTGGACTGGAGCGGAAACCTCATTGCCACGGGCTGCGACAACCGCTTCATCTACATCTGGGACACCGCGGGAAAAATGCACCACCGCCTCAGCGGCCACGAAGCCATTCCCATCCGCGTCAGCTTCCGTCCGCGCAGCCAGGAGCTGATGAGCACCTCGCGCGACGTGCATGTGCGGCTCTGGCACGCCGCGCGCGGCGCGGAGATCGCGCGCCTCGACATGCCGCACCAGCCGCACAGCGCTCTCTGGTGGAGCGAGGATGGCGCGCAGTTCATCGCTGCGACCGGCAAAGGCGGCGCGGAGGTTTACCCCGTGCTTTCCTCCACCGTGATGCAACTGCTCGCGCCGCCCGACGAAGAGCCGCACACGGAAAACTTCGGCTCCGCAGCGCTCGATGCCACGGGCGAGGTGGCCGCTGTCGCCGACGAGGCCAGCCTGCGCGTGTGGGATTTTCGCCAAGGGCGGCTCGCGGCGGAGTTCACCGGCAATCCCAGCCAGTGGCGCAGCGCGCAGTTTTCCAACGGCGGCGCACAGCTCTGGATCTGCGGCTGGGACGAGCTGCTCACCAGCCGCGCCCTCGCCCGCGACGAGCATGGTGATCTCATGCCCGGTACGCCCGTGATTCACACGCCGGACCACGGAAAAATCCTTCGCTGCATCAGCCCCGATGGCCGCGTGCTCGTGTTGAGCAACAACCGCCTCGGCCAGTTCATCGTCTTCTGGCCCGAGACCAAAAAAATGCTGCGCCTCGCGCATCCCGGCAATCTCGCCACACTCCTCAGCCATGATCAAACGTGGCTGCTCACCAGTAGCTACCAGAGTAACGGAGCACGCATCTGGAGCCTGCCCGCAGGCAAACTCCTGCGCGAGATCTGCACCGAGGACACCCTCATCCAGGCCATCCTCTCACCCGATGGCGGGCGTCTCCTCCTGAACACAGGCAAACGCGGCCGCCTCATGCGAACTGCCGATTGGGCCGAGGAAAAACTGCCCGACGCCGAGATCAGCCTCGAAAGCATGACCTTCAGCCCCGATGGCCGCCACCTCGCCACCGTGGGTGATGACCACATCCTCCTCCGCCGCGCGGATGACTTCACCGAGGTCATGCGCCTCACGCTCCCCGCGCATGTCGGCTGGATCGGGCACGGACATCTCGTCTTCAATGCCGACGCCAGCGCGCTCATCCTCCACACCGCGCTCGGCAGCGTTGCGCGCTGGGATTTGAAAGCGCTCTCGCAGCAGTTGTCCGCTGCGGGTCTCATCAGTCCTTGAAGCGCCCGCCCGCTGATCTCACAGCGGTCCGTTGACGAGATTGTTCAGCCCGTAAACCTCGCGCTTGCCCGCGAAGGCCACGATCCTCACCTCGCGCGTGTCGCCCGGTTCAAAGCGCACCGCCGTGCCCGCCGGAATGTTCAGCCTGAAGCCAAGCGCCGTCTCGCGTGTGAAATGCAGCGAGGTGTTCACCTCATAAAAATGGAAGTGGCTCCCGACTTGAATCGGCCGGTCGCCCGTGTTCGCCACGATCAACGTTCCCTGAATTCATTGCCACGAGGCGTCATCTTGAAACTATCATTCAACCCGAGGACAACCACGCCCGACCGCAGTTCGACAAACTGCCGATGACCCGATTGACGCAGGCCGGCGATGAGGTGGAGTGAGGAATGACGAATGCAGACTGACGAATGACGAATCCAATTTACACAACTGAACTCAGCGGCGCGGGGATGTGGTCGCGGATCATCGGACGGCACAAGACGCTCCGGCTCACGGATCTCGAAGGCGGCGCGAACGTCGGCATGCTGCTCTACCACGCGAGCGAGCGCCATGAGCGCTACAACATGCCGGACACGCTCAAGGGGCAGCACATCTTCTACCTGCGCGCGCCTTACTGCGTGCACTCGGACATGGGGCGGCTGTTCGCCTCGATCACGGCCGACACCGTCGGCTGGCATGACACCGTTTGTGGCGCGAGCGATGCGAAGCGGGTGCTGGAGAAATACGGAGAGCGGACCTTCCAGGCCGCGCGCAATGAGTTCCACCGCAACGGTCGCGACTGCTTCCTCATCGAGCTGGCGAAGTGGGGGCTCGGCGAACGTGATCTGGTGCCGAACTTGAACTGGTTCAGCAAGGTGGTCTCCGATGACGCGGGCAAGCTCAGCTTCGTCAGCGGGAACTCAAAGGCGGGCGATCACATCGAACTGCGGTTCGACATGGACACGCTCGTCGTGCTGAACACCTGCCAGCATCCCCTCGATCCCGATCCGCAGCACCACCCGCGCCGCGTGAAGCTGGAGGTTTTTACATCCGAACCGCCAGCGATTGATGATCCCAGCTTCACCGTGCGCCCCGAGAACGCGCGCGCGCATCGCAACACAGAGGATTTTTACTTGCTCGCCCGATGAGTGCTTTCATCCCCACCATTTCCACGCTCGATCCTGCGACGGCGATTTACGATCACACCGTGCTCGCTGGCGACCACTGGGTTTATGAGATCAAAAAGGGCCAGGTTCTGCGGATCGTCGATGTGGAAGGCAATCAAGCCGCCGACACGCTCTTCTACAACGCGCACGACCCGCTCGACCGCTACAGCGCCTGCGACACGATCCAGCATCAGGCCGCGCTGTATTTGACGACCGGCACGAAGCTGATGTCCACCCGCGGCAACGAGCTGCTCACGATCACCGCCGACACCTGCGGGAATCACGACACGCTCGGCGGGGCCTGCTCACGCGAGAGCAATGTGATGCGCTACGCCTTCGACACGGAGCCCATGCACGCGTGTCGCGACAGCTTCATCCGCGGCGTGCAGTGCTGGAGCCACGGCCTCGGCAAGCGCGATATCACCTGCAACATCAACTTCTTCATGAACGTGCCCGTCACGCCCGACGGCCAGCTTCGTTTCACCGACGGCGTGTCCGGTCCCGGCTTCTATGTCGAGCTTCGCGCGGCGATGGATGTCATCGCCCTCATGTCCAACTGCCCGCAGCTCAACAACCCCTGCAACGCTTACAACCCAACGCCCGTGCGCGTGCTCATCTGGGACTAGCCTATGTTCTCCAAAATCTTGGTGGCAAACCGAGGCGAGATCGCCTGCCGCATCATCCGCACCGTTCAGAAGCTCGGCATCAAGGCCGTCGCCGTTTACTCCGAAGCAGACCGGAACGCGCCGCATGTGGCGATGGCAGATGAAGCATTTCTTCTCGGGCCTGCGTCCGTGGCGGAGAGCTACATCAATCAGGCCAGGCTATTGGAAGTCGCCTCCCAATGTGGCGCGCAGGCCGTGCATCCTGGCTACGGATTGCTCAGCGAGAATCCGGGCTTTGCGGAGGCGTGCGGGAAGGCGGGCATGGCCTTCATCGGACCCACACCCGATCAGATGCGCTCGTTTGGCCTGAAGCACACGGCCCGGCAGCGCGCGGTCGAATGCAACGTGCCGCTGGTTCCTGGCTCAGGCTTGTTGAAGGATGCGGACGAAGCAGTGGGTGAGGCGGCGCGCATCGGTTTTCCCGTGATGCTGAAGAGCACGGCGGGCGGCGGCGGCATCGGGATGCGGCGCTGCGATGATGCGGCGTCGCTCGTGGCGGCGTTTGAATCCGTGGTGCGTCAGGGCAGGTCGAGCTTTGGTGATGGCGGTGTTTTCGTGGAGAAGCTGGTGCTCAACGCGCGGCACGTGGAAGTGCAGATCTTTGGCGATGGCAAGGGCACGGTTGTCGCGCTCGGCGAGCGCGACTGTTCCACGCAACGCCGCAATCAAAAGATCATTGAGGAGACGCCCGCTCCAAGCCTGTCGGACGATACGAGACATGCATTGTGGGCGTGCGCGGTGCGGCTGGGAGGGTCAGTGAGCTATCGCTCCGCTGGCACGGTGGAGTTCGTCTATGATGCGGATACGGATGAGTTCTATTTCCTCGAAGTGAACACGCGCTTGCAGGTCGAGCACACGGTCACGGAATGCGTCACCGGCCTCGATCTCGTCGAATGGATGATCCGCATCGCATCCGGTGAAGACGTGGGCTTGTCCAAGTACGTCTTCGCGCCAACAGGCAGCGCCATTCAGGTGCGTGTCTATGCGGAAGATCCGAACAAGGACTTCCAGCCAAGCTGCGGCATGCTCAATGAAGTGCAGCTTCCCAGCGACGCGCGCTGCGATGGCTGGGTGGCCCTGGGCACGGAGGTGACGCCGTTTTACGATCCGCTGCTCACAAAGATCATTGTGCACGGCGCTGATCGTGAGGAGGCGCTCGCGAAGATGCGGCAGGCGCTCGATGTCACGCGCATCAGCGGCATCGAGACAAACCTCGCGTATCTGCGGCAGATCATCCGTGATCCTCTGTTCATTGAAGGCAGGATCACCACGCGCGCTCTGGCGACGAAGTTCACGTATCGGCCCCATACCATCGATGTGGTTGCGCCCGGCGTGCAAACAACGGTGCAGGATTACCCGGGCCGTGTCGGTTACTGGGAGGTCGGCGTGCCGCCATCGGGCGCGATGGACCCGCTTGCGCTGCGCATCGCGAATCGTCTCATCAGCAATGACGGCGGCGCGGCCGGTCTGGAGATCACGCTCGCAGGACCGACGCTGAGATTCAATTTCGACACGACCATCTGTCTAACCGGCGCGGAGATGAGCGCGGAACTCGACCATGTGCCGGTCTCTTTCTGGCGTGCGATTGACGTGCGGGCAGGACAAACTTTGAAGTTAGGAAGCGCCACGGCACGCGGATGTCGCGCTTACCTCGCAGCCCGAGGCGGACTCGATGTGCCGCACTATCTCGGCAGCCGATCCACTTTTACGCTGGGAAATTTCGGCGGCCACGCGGGACGTGCGTTGCGTGTGGGGGATGTGCTGCATGTGAAAAACACTCAGCGCTCAGGGCTCAGTCCTCAGTCCTTACCCGCGCCATTCATGCAGTCGCTTCGCACTGAGCATTTCGCACGGAGCACATCGGTTTGGAGCATCGGCGTGATCTACGGCCCGCACGGCGCGCCCGATTTTTTCACGCGGGAGGACATCGACATGTTCTTCGGCACGGAGTGGGAGGTGCATTACAACTCGGCGCGCACCGGCGTTCGCTTGATCGGCCCAAAGCCGGCGTGGGCCCGCGCTGACGGCGGCGAGGCCGGGCTGCATCCTTCAAACATTCACGACAACGCCTATGCCATCGGTGCCATCGACTTCACGGGTGACATGCCGATCATTCTCGGTCCGGACGGGCCGAGCCTCGGCGGGTTTGTCTGCCCGGCGGTCGTGGCGCACGCGGAGCTTTGGAAAGTGGGGCAATTGAAGCCGGGGGATCGAGTGAAGTTTGTGGCGATCTCGTTTGAAGAGGCGGAGGCGCTGGATGGGCTGATCGAAGATGCGCTCGCGGGCAAGATGACCACCCGCCAACTGTCAGGCGGGACGTCTGAACTCCGTGCGGTGCGTCACACCATTGCGCCGACGAAGACGCGGCCCGAGGTGGTGTTTCGGCCGTGCGGTGATCGTTACCTCCTCATTGAGTTCGGACCCTTGGTGCTGGACATCGCGCTGCGCTTCTGGGTTCACGCGGTCTATTTGAAGCTGCAAGAGATGGCGCATCCGGGGGTGGTCGATCTCACTCCGGGCATCCGCTCGCTACAAGTTCACATCGACGGCGTGAAGTTGAAATTCTGCGAAGCGGAGGAAATGATCGCGCACTTGATCGAGGGCATCGACGACGTGGAGCATCTCGAGGTGCCCTCGCGCATCGTGCATCTGCCACTGTCGTGGGATGATCCGCAGACGCGGCTGGCCATCGAGAAGTACATGCAGTCTGTGCGTCCCGACGCGCCGTGGTGTCCGAGCAACATCGAATTCATCCGCCGCATCAACGGGTTGGATAGCATCGAGGACGTGAAGCGCATCGTGTTCGACGCGAGCTACCTCGTCATGGGTCTCGGAGACGTGTACCTCGGCGCACCCGTGGCCACGCCGCTCGATCTGCGGCATCGCCTCGTGACGACGAAATACAATCCGGCACGCACATGGACGCCTGAGAACGCCGTCGGCATCGGCGGGGCCTACATGTGCATCTACGGGATGGAAGGGCCGGGCGGTTATCAGTTTGTCGGGCGCACGATTCAAATGTGGAACCGTGACCGTGTGACGGATGTGTTTGTGGAGGGCAAGCCCTGGCTGCTGCGCTTTTTTGATCAGGTGCGGTTCTATCCCGTCAGTGCCGATGAGTTGATGGAGCTGCGCCGTGACTTCCCGGCCGGGCGTTTCACACCGAAGATCGAGCACGCCACCTTCAAGCTCAGCGACTACCTCGGCTTCCTCGAGGCTGAAGCCCCGGGCATCTCCGCCTTCCGCACGATGCAACGCGAGGCCTTCACCGCTGAGCGCGAGCGCTGGCGTGTCGGGGGCCTTGATGTCACCGAGTCCGCTACGAGTGCCGCAACCAGCGATGCCGATGTTTCAATTCCCGACGGACACGAGGCCGTGGTCAGTCCGGTGAGCGGCAGCCTGTGGAAACTCCTCGTGAAAGCGGGCGATGTGATCGCGGATGGACAAGCCGTGCTCATCGTCGAGGCAATGAAAATGGAGATTCAAGTCGCGAGCACGATGTCTGGCACGGTGGCTGCATTGCATGTGAAGGAAGGCCAGTCCGTCATGCCCGGCCAGACACTTCTCACTGTGAAAGCATGATCCCCGATCTCTCGATTGCCTCGCTGCTGCGCGCCTACCGCGAAGGCACGGCGACGCCTGAACAAATCATCATTGAGGCCTGGCAGCGCGCCGCGACTGACGACGCCGCCATCTGGATCAGCCCGCCTCATCTGGCGCAGTTGCGCGAGTGTTTGAGACATGACTGTTGAATGATTAAACTGTGAGATGCTCCTTCACCACTTCATCGGGGAGGTCTTTTCCTTCACCGTGCGCGACGACCACGCCGCGATCCATGATGTAAAACACGTCGGCAAGCTCGCGGCAGAAATCGAGGTGCTGCTCGACGAGCAGGATGCTCATCTTGTCCTCGGTGCGGAGGAGTTTTTCTGGCGTTTCGATCACGGGAGCAGCGCGGCTGCACCTCACGCGCTCAGCCGTGAGTCATGCGTTGAAGGCCCTCGAAGCTGAGATGGGCTGCGTGTTGTACATGCGCAAACGCAAAGCCCTGGCCCTCTCCGAGGCCGGCATGCGTCTGCTGCCGCACGCACAGGGAATCCTCGAATCCATGGGGCACGCCAGGAACAGCGTGATCTGACGGAGGCTCACGCTTCACCACTCGCGCGACAAGGGCAGCCGGACCGCCGGCGTCCCATGGCAGCCGTCCTGATGAGATCGCACCGCTTTGCATCGGCACGCCAAACACCCGCTTGCAAGCCGCGCCCGTCGTCACACACTGGCGGCCCGTTTGACACGCCTGCCGTTCATCCCTCTGGCCGTCCGCTGCCTCCAGCATCGGCGGGTCATCCCTGCGGTTTTGTTCCTGGGGTTCTTCACCTTCTACCTCCTCGCCGCCCAGACGCTGCGCACCACTCCGGTCTTTGACCGGCTCGATGTCTTCTTCGAGTCCGACTCACGCCGCGTGTGGAAGGACATGGTGGGGGAGCGGCTGGGAAACCACTCCCACAGCTCCGGCCATCCGAACTTCGTCATCCTGCACCAGCCCGTCGGCTGGAGTCTCTCCCGTCTGTTGAAGGAATGGGGGCTGGAGGTGAAGAAGGCCGAGGCTGACAAGACAGCCGCACAGTTGATGACCTCGGCTGGCGCGGCAGGCGTCGTCGTCTTGTTTTATCAGTTGCTCCTCACGCATCCTTTGCCGCGTCATCGGGCCGTTCTTTTTTCCTGCGTGCTGGGGTTCTCGACTGTGCAGATGGTTTATTGCGCGATACCGGAAACGTACATTTTTTCCGCGCTCGGCCTCACTGCGGCCGCCTGGCTCGCGGCGCGGCGGAGAGTGGGCGGTGTGTGGTGGCACGTGGCGGCCGTTTACGCATGGTCCGCGCTGACGACGAACATCGTGCAGCTCGGCATCCTCGCGATGGCAGGGCAGGGGTGCGGGCCGTGGCGTGTATGGGTGAGGCGCGGTGCCCTCACCATCGGCGTGTCCACCGCGCTGATGATCGCCCTGAATCTGGCGCAGACGCTCATCTATCCGAAATCAGATCTGTTCTTCCTCCCGCAGTCAATCGCACGGCAAACGCACTGGGTGGCGTGGGACCGCCTGCTGGCGCCGGTGGACCACATCCGCATCCTGCTGCAGCACCAGTGGCTCACCAACGTCATCGCGCCAGAGCCCGTGAAGATCATGAACGCATTCCGCCCCACCTGGCCCACCGCCTCGGTCGAAGCCGGCACGTGGGACATGTTTGCCCCCGCGTGGCCGCTCTTTGCCGCGTGGTGCGTCGTGCTCGCCGGCGCGGCGGCCGGCCTTTTCACCCGCCGCAGCATGCACTCCCCGCTCATCCTCGCCTCCCTCGCCATCCTGGCTTTCTACTCCTGCTTCTTCCTCGTCTTCGGGCACGACCGCTTTCTCTATTCCGCGCTGTGGACGCCGACCAGCGTGTTCCTAATCGCCATCGGATGGGAGCTGCATCTCGAGCGCCGGCCCGCCTTTGCAAAAGCACTCGTCGTCCTCATGGCCGTGCTCATCACCGGCCAAGCCTGGCATAACTGGCACTTCCTCATGAAGATCGCCCGGCTCGTCTCCTGACGACCGGGAAGCCGCATCCAATGCGATGAAACCAGCGGCTCGGAACTAGAGGACGGCCGAGTCCATATGCCTCCACCCAAATTACCGCTTCACCTCGGCACTACTCTTGGAGTCGGTATCTAGACTGCGCAGAAAAGCGATCACCGCAGCCCGCTCAGTTTTGTCTTTGAGGTAAAACGGGTGGGGGGAGTTCCCGCCGCGTTTTGGATCGAGCAGGTCGTCGAGACCGCCGGTGACGCTCGCGTCGTGCAGGAAGACGGTGCGTCGCGCGAGATCGAGCAACAGCGGTAGGGCGACGCCGCGAATGTCCCCGCGGTCGCTCGCATCAACGATGATCATCTTATCATCGAAGATCCCTGGCGAATCCTGGATCGGGCTGAGCGGCGGGCGTTGCGCGACGACGACCGGTTTGTAGTCGGGCCAGATTTTTTTCAGCTCCACGAGATTCGGCGGGACGAATTTGCTCTGGTCGGAATTGTGGCACGCCGTGCAGTTGCTCTCGAACAGCTTCTTCCCCTGCGCGACGAGCTTCGCCTCGACCCTCGCGCCCGCCGGCGCGGGGAGCGCGTCGAGATACGCATTCATATCGAGCAGCTTCTTTTCGTCCACGCGACGGCCCACGATGTTCGCGAGTTCACCCGGCTTGCCCTGCATCTTCGCCTTCACGAAGGGATAGCCGGTGACGCCCGTCGCCTTGAGGATCTTCTCGTAATCGTCCGCCAGCTTT
>JANOBO010000116.1:0-2895 GCA_031411695.1 Verrucomicrobiaceae bacterium | reverse complement strand
GCGGTGTGATGGTGATCGCGGCCGCGCTTGGCGGGATCGGTCTTCTTGTCCTTATTCTGATTTTCCTGCGAATACGGCGTGCGGCCAAACTCGCCGGTCCAGACGACGAGCGTGTCCTCCAGCATGCCGCGCTGCTTGAGGTCGCTGATGAGCGCGGCGGATGCGCGGTCGCTGTCGGCGCAGAGCTCGGGGTGGCGCTTGTAGTGATCGCTGTGCGTGTCCCAAGGCTGGTTGTTGTTGCTCGTGTAATAGACGCTGGTGAAACGCACGCCGGACTCGGCCATCCGCCGCGCGAGGAGGCACGAGCGGCCAAATGGCGTGTCGCCGTACATCTCGCGCACCGACGCGGGTTCCCCGCTGATGTCGAAGGCGCCGCTCGCGGCACTCTGCATCCGGTAAGCGGTTTCCATCGCCTTGATTTGCCCTTCGAGCGCGGAGTCGTGCTCGCGGCGATCGGCGTGCATCCGGTTCAGCCGCTGGACGAGGTCGATCTGCCGCCGCTGCTGCGCGGGCGCGAGCTGCGGGTTGTGCACATTCGCCACGAGCTTATCCACGGCCATGTCGGAAGTGATGACGCCCGTGGCCTGATACTCGGCGGGGAGGAAGCTGTTGCTCCACAGCGCCGGTCCCACGACGATGTTCGGCGTCGGACGTAGCACGACGAAGCCGGGCAGGTTTTCATTTTCGCTGCCCAGGCCATACAACACCCACGAGCCGAGCGAAGGGCGGATGGGCTGAATGTTGCCCGTGTTCATCATGAGCAACGCCGGCTCGTGATTCGGCACGTCCGTGTGCATCGAGCGGATGACGCAGCAGTCGTCGATGATGCTCCCGAGCCGCGGCAGACTCTCGCTGACCTCGATGCCGCTCTGTCCGCACGGCTGGAACTTCAGCGGCGACGGCATGAAGCCCGCGGTCTTCGGCGCCCTGTAGAGTTTGCCGGAAGGTTGCTGTCCCTCGTGCCGCGCGAGCGCAGGCTTCGGGTCGAACGTGTCCACGTGCGACGGCCCGCCGTTCATGAAAAGGAAGATCACCCGCTTCGCCCGCGGCGCGATCTGCCGTGTCATCGCCGCGCTCGCACCGGAGCCCAGCAGGCCGGCAAGCCCGATCGCGCCAAAGCCCGCCGAGAGCCGGCTGATGGCGTCGCGTCGCGTGATGGGAGCCGGCTTGAAAGCGGTGTCAGTCCACATAGAGCATTTCATTGGTAGCCAGCAGCGCCTGGGCGAATTCCTCCCACGCCGTCATGCCGGATTTGGTGGCGGGTTGTTTCAAAAATTCCTGCGCGATGGCGAGCTCCCCGGGCTGCGGTTCGCGGGCAAAGAGCAATTCGTAGGCGTGGCGGATGCGCGCCGTGTCATCGCCGTCGCCCTGCTGGAGACGCTCCGCCAGTTTGCGCGATTGGCCGATGATGAAGGCGCTGTTCATCACAAAGAGCTTCTGCGTGGGCGTCGTGCTGACCGAGCGGCGGGCGGCGTGGACGTTCGCGTCGGGGTAGTCGAAAAGCATCAGCGTCTTGTTCAGTTCGCGGCGGCTGATTTGGGAGTAAAGCGTGCGCTTGTGGTTCGCCGGGGCGTCGAGGTTCTGCGATGCGCCGCCTTCCTCCGTGAGCGTGCCGGAGACGGACAGCACCGCATCCCGCCACGCTTCGATGCCGAGGCGGCGGCGTTCCATGTGCCAGAGGTTTTCGTTCGCTTCATCGATCCGCGCATTTGCGGCATTGCCGGAACTGTCCTGACGATAGGTCGCGGACATCACGAGCTCGCGCATGAGGCGCTTCACCGACCAGCCATTCTGCATGAAACGCGTGGCGAGATCGTCCATCAGCTCGGGATGCGTGGGCTTTTCGCCCGTCGCGCCGAAGTTGCTGGTCGTGCGCGCGAGCGGCTTGCCGAAGACCAGGTCCCACACGCGATTCACCAGCACGCGCGCGGTGAGCGGGTTCGTAGGATCCGCGATGAGACGCGCCAGTTCCGCGCGGCCGCTGCCCTCGTGAAAGGCGACGGGCTCGCCCTTGCTGAGCACCTGCAGCCAGCCGCGTGGCGCCGCGGCACCGGGCGACTCGACATCCCCGCGCTCGTAGATGGGCAGGTCGCGCGGCGAAGCGTCCTGCACGATGTGCAGCGTGCCGGAGTCCATTTTGTCCGCCTTCACCTTGCCGTCCTCGGGCTTCCCGTCGGGCCGCAGGTTCACCATCTGCACGCTCGCGAAGACACCGGCCATCGCGTAGTAATCGCGCATCGTGATGGGATCGAATTTGTGATCGTGGCAGCGCGCGCACGCCACGGTGAGGCCGAGGAATGTCTGCGAAACGGTGTCCACTTTCTCCGACCATTCCTCCGCCTGCACATCGAGCCGTCCACGTGCATACAGCTTGTGCCCGAGGCCGAGGAAGCCGAGCGCCGCGAGGTCGGTGCGGTTCTCCGGCTCGATCAAATCCGCGGCAAGCTGCTTCCGGATGAACGCGTCGTACGGCAGATCGTCATTGAAGGCCGTGAGGACCCAGTCGCGATAGCGCCATGCATTCGGGTAGTTCAGCGAACTGTCGGCGCCCACCTGATGCGCCTGATCCTCCGCGTAGCGAGCAAGCGTCAGCCAGACGCTCGCCATCCGTTCGCCAAACGCCCGCCGGCCCAGTAATCCGTCCACAAGCCGCGAGTAAGCGTCGGGGCGCGTGTCGTTCACAAAAGCCGTCACCTCCTCGGGCGTCGGCGGGAGTCCGGTGAGATCAAAGGTGAGCCGCCGAATCAGCGTCCGCGCATCCGCTTCCCGCGCCGGCGTGAGTCCCTTCGACTCCATCCGCGCGAGGATGAAATGATCCACGCGTTCGCGCGGCCACGCGGCGTTCTTCACCTGCGGGAGCGAGGACTTCTTCACCGGCTGGAAGGCCCAATGCTT
>JANOBO010000115.1:0-21397 GCA_031411695.1 Verrucomicrobiaceae bacterium | reverse complement strand
TTCATGGATTGCGAAAAGATGTGCGGGCCTGAATTTGAGAAAGGCCTCGCCGATCTCGCCACTGTTGTCGCCACCACATCCGCAAAGTAAAACAACGATCCACCCCAACATCATGAACACACCTGCAACCTATCCACCCATGAGCCCTTACCTCACCGTGAAGGGCGCGAGCAAGGCCATCGATTTCTACAAGGCCGCATTTGGAGCCACCGAGATCTATCGTCTCAGTGATCCGGCCACGGGCAACGTCGGCCACGCGGAGATCATGCTCAATGGCAGCCACCTCATGCTCTCGGATGAGAACCTCGCCTGGGGAAACAAGTCACCACAAACTCTGACCGGCACACCCGTGAAACTTTGCCTCATGGTCGCGGACACCGACGCCGCCGCGGAGCGCGCCCGCGCCGCAGGTGCGACCATCGAGATGCCGCCGACGGACATGTTCTATGGTTTCCGCTCCGCATCCATTCGGGATCCGTTCGGCCATCAATGGATGATCCAGCATGAGATCGAAAAAATCGCGCCCGACGAAATGCAGAAGCGCTGGGCCGCCATGCTTGCTTCGGGCGCTGGCTGCCCCGGCGCGAAGGATGAACCGTGAGCAACGGCGCACCCTTGGCGTCATCGTCATATCCCACGATCTCTGAAACGTCTATGCCGCGAGGAAAGACATCGCCGCCATCAACCCACACCCACTCCATGAGCGCCAATCCACAACAACCCACCAACGAGCATCTCCTTTTCATCCGCGGCACGCACTGGAATCACGGCATGTCGCCGGGCGAGCTCCAGCGCACGATGACCAACTTCTACGCCTGGGTCGAAGACCTCAACACGCGCGGCATCCTGCGCGGTGCGCAGCCGCTCATGGAGGAAGGCAAGCTTGTCTCTGGAGCGAAAGGCGGCGCGGTGACTGACGGTGTCTTCGCCGAATCGAAGGAAGCCATCGCTGGTTATTTCCTTCTCGCTGTGGATACCATCGCCGCCGCGTTGGAGATCGCCAAGGCCTGTCCCATCCTCGCGCACGGCGCGCAGATCGAGGTGCGGCCCGTCGCTGACCTTTGCCGCCCGATGGCAGACCTCAAAGCGCAAGGTTAGTGCTGCGATCCAGCGAAGCAGATGGGTTCGTAGCAAGGGCTTCCAGCCCTCGTCCGCTCAATCTGTCAGGGCTGGAAGCCCTGACCACGTTCGGCGCGCCTTCCATCAACTTTGCTGCCACGAACCAAAAGACCAACACCGGCAGCCTCATCTGTCCGATCACTCCAATATTCAAACACCCACGTCATGACCACCCACACCATCCGCCTCCACCGCGTCCTTCGTGCACCTCCAGAGCGCATCTATCGCGCCTTGCTCGACCCAGCCGCCCTTTGCAAATGGATGCCGCCAAACGGCTTCACGGCGACCCTTCACCACTTGGATGCGAAGGTCGGAGGCACCTTCAAAATGTCCTTCACCAACTTCAGCACACAGAAGGCGATGTCGTTCGGCGGCGAGTATCTGGAACTCATCCCGAACGAGAAGCTCATCTACACAGATAAGTTTGACGACCCAAATCTCCCCGGCGTCATCACCGTGACCATTCTGCTCAAAGAAGTGTCATGCGGCACGGAAGTGAACGTCACGCAGGAAGGCGTGCCCGGCGTCATCCCGGCCGAAGCCTGCTACATGGGCTGGCAGGAGTCCCTGATCCTGCTCGGCAAACTGGTCGAGGCTGAGATCAAGGAGTAGCCAGCAATGGCGACGGAATGGGGGCAAATGAATGAATGGCGGCGATGGACGGCATCGCATCCGTTCCTTTATTCCGACTCCTCCGCCCATCTTCATGCCCGCCGCCGAACAACCCATCATCCCTTTCGCCAATGCCGCGTCGTTTCGGCGTTGGTTGAAAACGAATCACGCCAAGCACGGCGGCATCTGGATGCAGCTCGCGAAGAAGGACAGCGGCATCACCAGCATCACTTACCCCGAGGCGCTGGATGAAGCGCTCTGTCACGGCTGGATCGACGGACAGAAGAAGAGCTTCGACGCGCAGTATTGGCTGCAAAAGTTCACCAAGCGCGGCGCGCGCAGCGTGTGGTCGAAGATCAACATCGGCCATATCGAGCGCCTCACACGCGAAGGCCGGATGCAGCCCGCAGGTCTGGCCGCTGCGGATGCGGCCAGGGCCGACGGCCGCTGGGAGCAGGCGTATCATTCACCGAAGACGCATGAGCTGCCCGCTGATTTTCTCGAAGCAGTCGGCGCACACGCGAAGGCCAAAGCCTTCTTCGCCACGCTCAACAGCGCCAACCGCTACGCCATCTACTTCCGGCTCACGACCGCGAAGAAGCCGGAGACGCGCGCGCGGCGCTTCGTGCTGCTCTTGGAGATGATGAAGCGCGGTGAGAAACTCCACTGACCCGCGCATGAAAGAGTCTTCACCATCGAGCACGCCCCGTGCCAGCCAGGTCGCCGAGCATTTCTTCCGTCAGGAAGGCGCGCGTCTTGTCGCCACGCTCACCGCGCATCTCGGCACGCATCAATTGCAGCTCGCCGAAGACGTCGTGCAGGAGGCGCTGGTGCGCGCGCTGCAAACCTGGCCCTATCGCGGCGTGCCGGACAATCCAGCGGCGTGGCTCACACAGACCGCGAAGAACCTCGCGCTCGACCAGCTCCGCCGTGAGCAACGCTGGAACGCCAAACAAGACAGCATCGCTGCGGAGCATGAGCGCTGGCTCTCCACGTCTGTGGATGAGACGCACGACACTTTTGCCGACCACACGCTGCGCCTGATGTTTGTGTGCTGTCATCCGCAGCTTTCCATCGAGGCGCAGACCGCGCTCGCATTGCGCACGCTTTGCGGACTCAGCGCCGCGGAGATCGCCGCCGCCTTCCTCACCAGCGAGGCCGCCATCGCGAAGCGCCTCGTGCGCGCACGTCAGCTCATCCGCGATCTCGAGCTGCCCTTCGTCGTGCCAGAACCCATGGATCTGCCCGCACGGCTCGATGGCGTGCTCGGCACGCTCTATCTGCTCTTCAATGAAGGCTACAAGGCCAGCAGCGGCGACCGGCTCGTGCGTGAGGACTTGTGCCACGAGGCCATCCGCCTCGTCACGCTGCTCGCCGAGCATCCATCCACGCGGGCACCACGCATCTTCGCGCTGCTCGCGCTCATGCTCCTCAATGCCGCGCGACTCCGCGCGCGCACCGACGACGCTGGCAATCTCCTCCGTCTTCACGAGCAGAACCGTGCGGAGTGGGACCAACCGATGATCGAACGTGGCATCCAGTGTCTCGGCCTCGCGGCGCACGGTGATGCCGTCAGCGAGTATCATCTCGAGGCCGGCATCGCCGCCTGCCACAGCACCGCGGAGGATGAAGGCGGCACAAACTGGCCTCTCATCCTCGCGCTTTACGATCAGCTCCTCACCCTCGCCCCATCGCCGATCACCGCCATGAATCGCGCGGTGGCCGTCGCCCGTGTGCATGGACCGCAGGCCGGGATGGAAGCGCTCGACGCCATCACCGACCGCAGCAAGCTCGAGGCGTATCATCTCTTCCACGTCATCCGCGGCACCTTCTCTGCCGAACTTGGCGATACCTCCGCTGCGCTCGCGCATTTCCGCCAAGCGGGAAACCTCGCCGCCCTGCCCGCCGAACGCGATTTCATCACTCGACGCATCGCCGAATGCGGCGGATGACTTGATCCCGGTCGCCACACCCGCCAAGGTCAGCCGCGAATCGTTTGCCGCTGCGGCAACACGCATGATCCGAATTCACCCAGAGAATCCATTCGCTCCATGAAACTACCGCTCTGCTGCCTCTGCCTGCTCGCCTGCGCACTAGGTTTGTCATCCGCCGAGATCGACCCCGGCGAGATGGCGGGCTATCTATTTGGTCCTGCGGAGAAGGTGCCGGAAGACTTCAATGGCGGCTTCTCGCTCTACGCCGCCGCTTGGCCGCTGGTGGAGACTTATCCTGGACACAAGTTTCAAACCGGCCTGTGCGGCACTTGGATGCACCCGCAGTACGACGCGGACCGGAAGCCTGAGGGCAAATGCTACACGGACATTGAGGGCGGACTCGGCTGGTGGCGCGACACCCATTTCCCCACCACGACGCCGAAGTTCATCATGGGCGGCGTGGGTCCGAATTTTTCATTCATCGCGAATGGTCCGGGCTACGGCGCGGGCACTTGGGAAAAGCCGCGCGGTCAGTACGGCGTTGCGCAGCTCAGCCCGTGGCTCTTGTTTCCACTCGATGGCCTGAACCTCAAGCAAGGCACCAGCGGCGAGCTTTTTGGCTACGGCTACCTGCCTTTGCCACTGACGAATGTGAAGGCCACCACCGCTGGCAAGAACGTGCCCACGGGCAACCACTGCTGGACCCTGTTTCTGAACACCGCGAACTTCAAAGGGCCAGCGACTTTCTTCACGCCGTTCTTTTGGTCGCAGGCCACCCTCGAGCATCCCGAGTGGGCGGGCATGTTGCTGGACTCACGCCCCGCCGGCCCGAACAAAGCCATCCAGATGGAGACGCAGCACGTCCCGGCCGTCCTCACCAAGGACGCCGCCGGCAAAGAATTTGCGCGTGTGGCACCGACCTCCTTTCCCGTCGGGCCCGACGGTACATCCACCGTGCTGCATCGCCTCACCGCGTACAAGAAAGCGGCGCTGTGGGATGACGTGCAAAAGTGGTTCGACGGCGGTGCTCCTGCCGATGGTTCGATCAAGGCAGCCGCGTCCGCCGTGCACACCTTCCGTGAAGGCGGCGGATCGAACTGGAGCATCTATCCGCCGGGGACGAAGCGTGAGCAAAAAGTGCCGCTCGACTGGAGATCGTTCGCCACATCCTTCACGCCGGACCCCGTCACCTTCGGCTACCGATGGAACGCCCAGCTGACGCGCACGCAGGGATCGCTGGTCACCCTGCCTGAGTACTACGCGCTCGGATCAGATGGGAAAAAGCCGCGTTGGAATGTGGCAGCGCCGAAGGACGTGCCGACCGACACCGGCCTCGCGCAAGTCCGATTTGAGCGCGCCAAAGAAGAGCCTCAGCAGCCACGCACGACCCCGGATGACGCCGCCAGCTGCTGGAAGAAGCCCGGCCCGAAAGCCGGTCCTTTCAAAGCGAAGCTCGGCGATGGCAGCGTCGTCAGGTATTACTGGTATCGCTTTGCTGACCAGCCCGCGATGCTGAACGCCGACCTCACCGCGAAGGAGCGTGAGCAAGTGCAGGCGCGTGTGGAAAAGCTGCACCGCGCATGGACCCGGGATCGAAACTACCTCACGCCGCCGGCCACCGGCACGCTCGCCCACATTGATCCCGCTCTGATTCTCACGCCACCGGCAGGCATGGAGGCCGGCTATGTGCCCATCGCCACGCGGCAGGAGCTGGAGGACTGAATGGATGGCAGAAACATGGGTGGCTGAAAATCTCGCGACCTGTAACTGAAGCCGCTCCGCGCTGCCCTCTTTTCCTTCTTTCGCTTTTTTCGGCTAGCTCCATCCGTTCCTCAGATAGGATCACCCGCTCCTTCATTCCGCAGCTCCCTGCGGGCCAACAACTCACCCCAATGCCATGACCGCCGTCTCCATCTTCAACGACGTCATCGGTCCCGTGATGCGCGGGCCGTCCAGCTCGCATTGCGCGGCGGCATTGCGCATCGGGCGGCTGGCGCGCGACCTGATGGATGGCGAGATTTCCGAAGTGCTCGTCGAGTTTGATCGCGAGGGCGCGCTCCCATTGACGCACGAGAGCCAGGGTTCGGACATGGGCTTGTTCGGCGGTTTCATGGGCTGGGAGGCTGATGACGAGCGTCTGCCACATTCAGCACAGGCGCTTGCAGATGCCGGTGTCACGATCCGGATCGAGACTGTGGATGCCGGCGATCCGCACCCAAACACCTATAGGCTCACCCTGCGAAACGAGCGCGAGAAGCGCTCACTCATCGCCATCTCGACCGGCGGTGGCATGATGGAGGTGCTCAGCATTGATGGCGTGCCGATGCATATGGATGGCGGCTATCACGAGACGCTGATCTGGCTGCCTAAAGGAGCGGCCGCCCCTTTCGATGCCAAGGAAGTCATCGTGCATGATGCCGGCGGGACTCAGCTCATTCAGGTCAAAGGCGACGCGTTCGTCGCATCCACGCCATTGAATGCCATCGCCGTCAAAAAGCTCTCTCCCGTCCTCCCCGTGCCATCGCGCAAGGCCATGCGCGTGCCCTTCACGAGCTGCGCGGAAATGCTCGCGCGCGATGGAGATCGAGATACGCCGCTCTGGCGGTTGGCCATCGAGTATGAGAGGGCACGCGGAAATTTCACTGAGCGCGAAGTCATCGACAAGATGATCGCCATCGTGCGCATCCTGCGGAAATCCATCGCCAGCGGCATCGAGGGCACGAGCTACGAGGACCGCGTGCTCGGCCATCAGAGCGGCAAATTCAATGTGCTCATGCACGCGGGCCGGCTGCTCGATGGCGGCGCGCTGAACCGCATCGTGCTCTATGTCACCGCGCTGATGGAAGTGAAAAGCTCCATGGGCGTCATCGTCGCCGCGCCCACTGCCGGAGCCTGCGCCGCGCTGCCTGGCGCCGTGATCGGCATGGCGGAGGCGATGGGCAAGTCCGAGGAAGACATGGCCGCGGCGATGCTGGCCAGCGGACTCATCGGCGTCTTCATCGCCACGCGCTGGACCTTTGCCGCCGAGGTCGGCGGGTGTCAGGCCGAGGGTGGATCTGCGGCGAGCATGGCGGCGGCCGCGCTCGTCACACTGGCGGGCGGCACGTTGAAGCAATCCATCGCCGCAGCTTCAATGGCCTTTCAATCCATGCTCGGCCTCATCTGTGACCCCATCGCCAATCGTGTCGAGGCACCCTGCTTGGGCAAGAACGTCATGGCCGCCAGCAACGCGCTCTCGTGCGCAAACATGGCCCTTGCCGACTTCGATCCGCTCATCCCGCTCGATGAAGTCATCGACGCCGCGAAGAACGTCGCCGCCATGATGCCGCGCGAGCACCGCTGCACCTCCCTCGGCGGACTGGCCATCACACCCGCCTCCCTCGAGATCGAAAAACGCCTGGCCGGCGCGAAACGCAAAAGCTGCGGTGCCTGCGCCTGTTAGGCATCAAGCCGTGAGGTGACCCAGGGCGTGCCGTTGTCTCATCGCCAGTGCTGCGGATGAAGTCTTGGAATCCGGTCTTGCTCAAGAAGCGCGATCACGGCTTTCCCATGACGAAAGCCGGGCGCGAGAGCACGCCTTTCGACAGCTCGCCGTAGTGATCGGAGCGCCAGAAGTTCTTGAGATCGTCGGCGGTAATGAGTTGGAGGCCGGGGGTGGCGACGGCGGGATTGCAGAGGATGTAGAGGTTCTCCGCCGCGATGTAGCCGCAGACATTGAGCGTGTGGCCGGCACTGCCCCCTGCGTATTGCGGGCCGATGTATTTGAAATCGATGACCACGGGCCGCCCGGCATCAAGCTCGCTTTTCAGCATGGCGGTGGCGTGGTCAAAGCCTGTGTCGTCCGGCGTGAAGGTGATGAGCTTCCACGTCTGCCCGATCTTCTTCGAGGCATCCAAGAGGTGGCCCCAATCGGTGCCGGTCCCGAGTGGTGACGGGCACAGTTTCTTGAAGTCCCAGCCGCCGATCTGACTGCCCTGAAAGCGGGCGAAGATGGCGCAGGCCGTGGAGCCGCAGTTGTTGTAGCCCTGCTGAATGTGCGGCATCTGCAAAAAGGCGAACTTTCCCGGCTCGCCTTTGCGCCGTCGGTGGTCCATGAGCTTCAAAAGATCAGCGGCCTGCTGCGCGGACGCATTGCCGGAGGGCTGCGCGGGATGTCCCGTGGCGCTGGTGGGCAGGAGCTTCGAGGCCTGGGTCCAGTTCGCTTTGGCCGCGTCGAGGTCGCCGGCTTGAAAGTGCATCTCACCGAGCAGCACGAGGCCTGAGGGATCGTTCAGTTCAGCCGCCCTCTCCGCGAGGCGGCGCGCCTGCACGGCATCCGCTGCGACGCCTTCGCCCGACCGATAAGCCATCGCCGCGCACGAGGCAGCGCGGCCGTGGCCGGCATCCGCCGCCTTTTTCCACCAATCCAGAGCCTTCGAAAAGTCCTGCTCCGTGCCCTGTGCTCCGAAGTAGCACTGGCCGAGATTGAAGGCTGCCTGCGGGCATTCATCCGCCGCTGCTTTGAAATAGGCGATGGCGATGGCAGGATTGCGCTTTACCACGGCACCACGCAGGTAAGCGAAGCCGATGAAATCCATGGCGTCGGCATTGCCGGCATCCGCTGCGAGATGTGCCCACTTCATGGCTTCGGCATCGTTCTTGGTCACCCCTTTGGCATCTCGATGGCGAATGGCCAGATCGATCTGAGCTTTCGCATCGCCACCTTGGGCTTTGCGCTGGAGTTCCGCCAAATCGTCGGCTGCCACAGTGGCTAGGCTCGTGAGCATCGCGGCGAGGAGAGTCAGGGCTTGTTGATTCATGAAATGAGGATGGACGAATGACTGGCTCAAGGCCGCCGCAGTCGGAAGAAGGTTCTCGACGAGGCTGGGGTGACGGGCCATGAGATGGAGGTCACCGTGTCGGAGTTGGTACGGAAATCCAGTTGTTTGCGGACAGGCCGTTGGTTTGGGATTCGAGAATCCAGCCGAGATGCGTGGCAGGCCAGGTGATGGTGATGGATGACGCGCTGACGCGGCGGCGGCGGGGAGTTTTCGAGGTAACGCAGCCGTATAGATCCGCGACGAGGCTCCAGCGCACCGCAGTGCCGGTGGTGTGCGCGGGTGCAAAGTTCAGGGCGCTTCCCGTGGTGAAAATGAACAGCGAGTAATGCCGCAGCCACCAGACAGGAGCACTCACCGCTCGAGGCATAAACGTAGCCGCCTGTGGCCGAGCCGATCACCACATCGTCGCCGCTACCAGCCGCGCCGTCCGCGCCGATTCCCACGGCTTACCGCGTTAGGATTTGCGTGCCTCAGTCTCGACTTCATCGGCTTCCTTGATGCTCTCGTCGATTTGCTCCACGAGACGCTCGGGGCGGGTGGCTTGCTCGAGGACCGAGATGGAGGGATCATCTCCGGCGTTGATGCCGAGCTTGGTCGCGATCTTGCCGAGGAGCTCGAGCATCTTCGTGTTCTCCTGCTCGGCGAGGAGGTTGATCTGCAGGTCGAGATGGCTGCGGCGCTCGTCGATCCGCTCCTGCCGGTTCTCGCTGATCATGATGAAGGTGGAGAGAAAGATGGCCTCGAGGGAAACCACCAAGGTGAGAAAGCTGAACGGGAATTCATCGAGAGGCTTCATGGGCAGGAGCGTGTTACCCAAAATCCATGTGGTGAAAAAGATCACATGCACCCACACGAATGCCATGGATCCGCAGAAGCGCGTGATCGCGGCGGCGATGAGGTCACTGGTCTTACCGCTGTCCTGCGCCTCCCGCTCGAGCGCGGCGATGGATTTTACATTCTGCGCGGTGAGCTCCTCGACGGTCTTCGGGGCGCGGGCATCATCACGGGGCGTGGGTGTGCGGGAAATGGGGGCAGACATCGCCAGTGCATCGCGATTGGCGGGCGCTTTGGCCGGACGCAGTAACGGGGAACCGTGCCGGAGAAACGCGCGGATCAGTTTCGATCCCCGCGCAACCGGCGGATGGCCTGATGCGCGGCGCGCCAGTCGTTGACGATGGACTGACGCAATGCCGGATCGCTGCGATGCTCACGCCGAAGCGTGAGAAGCATCGTACCGCAGGCGCGCATGAGCCGGCGAAGGTTACGAACCGGGAACGTCTGGACTGAGAGGGTGCTCATGCTAGATGATTCGGGCGCGGTGATCTTGCTGGCCTTGCCGGATGTCGGCTCGAGGCGCGTGGGCTGCGGGGCAGATCAGACTAGCTGGAGGCGAGTGAGGTCATCGCCTGACGGCCCAGCGCGGAGCGCAGCTTGCTCAAGCCGAGTTCGATGCGCGTCTTCACAGTGCCGAGGGGGGTGTTCGTGGCGCGCGCGACCTCGCGCTGGCTCATGCCGTCGAGAAAAGCGAGGCGGATGACTTCCTGCTGGCTTTCGGGCAGGCGCTCGATGTGCTGCTGAATGACGCTGGCCATGTCGGCGTCCTCGCAGTCGGAGTCACGCGTGAAGGTGTAGTTGCGCGTTTCGACCTCCAGGCGGTCCTTGGCGCCGCAGTATGAGATCTGGCGGCGCACGCAGTCGATGGCGCGGCGTTTGGCGAGGGTGACCATCCAGCCGAGAGGCTTTCCTTTTGCGGCGGAGTAATGACCGGCCTGGTTCCAAAGCTCGACCAGGCAATCTTGAAACACGTCATCCGCAGAAGCATGGGAATGAACGATGCGGAGGATCACGCTCTTCAAAAGGCCGCGGTAACGGTTCAACAGTGTTTCCAAGGCGCGCTCGTCTCGCTCCTGAATGGCGCTCATCAAGTCTTCATCAGACGGAACCAATCCGGCGCTGACGTTCGATTCAGTGGTGGGGACTTCGATCTCGGATGTGCTGTGTGGGTTCATGTGACCCATGCTAAAAGGCGCGGCAGGTCGGACAACCTGACCCGGCTCCGAACGCCTTATCAGGGTTTCCCTGACGCTTTGGTTCTGTGAAGTGGGCTGTTGATGTGAGTCGTGAAAACTTGCTCAGCGCTGGCCACGCACCTTTGGGCGCCGCTGCGTTTGAGGAATGCGGCGCTGCCCGCCTGGAAGCGCTCGCGCGGTCGCATCGTGAACATCTCATCCATTGGAGGGAAGATCGCCGTGCCGCATCTGGCGGCGTATTCCGTGAGCAAGTTTGCGCTGGCAGGATTGTCGGACGCCTATCGCGCGGAGCTGGCAAAGGATGGCGTGAAGGTGACCTCGGTGTTTCCGGGATTGCTGCGCACGGGCTCGCACATCCAGGCAATGTTCAAGGGCCGCGTCGAGGAGGAGTACGCATGGTTCGCGCTCGGCTCGGCCACGCCGCTGACGTCGGCATGCGTCGAGCGCGCCGCGCGGAGCATCCTGCGCGCATGTGCCGCCGGGACGCCGCAGCTCATCATCTCCGTGCAGGCAAAGCTTGCCGTCATCGCGAGCGCGTTGATGCCAAACTTGTCAGCAAAGCTCGCGGGTTACGTCACGCGCCTGCTGCCGTCGCCCGGCGTGACAGGCAGCGCCGTGCGCGGGCGGGAGGCACGCGGAAGTTTTCCTCCGGCTGCGCTCACCACACTGCCTGACAGCGCCAGCCGCGCGAACAACGAGCTGCCGCCGCACGCGATCCGTTGACTTGGTGAGTCACGCGATGCCTGGGAAACCCGCGTCATCCAAGCCGCGCAGCAGCAGCGTCCTGCCGTCTTTGTCGATCACGTCACCATGCCCGACGATGATGCGCTCAAAGTCTGCGGCGATGATCTGCCGGATGGATCTGCGAAACGCGGGCTTGTCCTTGATGAAGAGGCGGAACACGCGGCTCATGCCGGGATAGCGCTTGAAGCCCGCGATGTGACGATGGAAGAAGCGGTTCCAACCGGTCTCTTCAGGGCGGAAATTAAAGATGAGATCCGCCACGATGAGCGTGCGTGATGGGATGTGGACGATGGCGTGCTCCTCAAGCTTTGGCGCCCCGGCCACCGCAAACACCACCAGCTCCTCCCGCCACTCCGGCGGCGGCGAAGTCAGCGGCATGACGGGAAACCCCACGATGCCGCCGAATCCGGGCGGGCCGAGAACCGGCAGGCCTGGAAACGCATCACGGCCTTCCTTCGCATACGTGTCGTGCAGCAGCATCGCCTCCACCAGCCAGCCGGGCTCTCCGAGCGCACGAATTTCCGCGATGTCCTCCGGCGTGAATGGAGCCATCGAATGAATGACCGTCCTGCCCGATTCAAGGCGGATCACCGTCATCGTGCGGCCGTGATCTGTGCCGGCCACCTTGAGCGGGAACTTTTTGATCCAGAGATTTTCGGCGAGCTGTTGCATTGTGGTAAAAAAAGCGCGGGGCGCTTGCGTCAATGCGCGGAGATCCTGGAAGCGGCGGCCTTCAGTCTCCGCGCGGGTGAGGAGGGAGGGGCGTCCGGCTTGATGAAGAATTCCGACACGTCGCCGAGCCGCACGCCGAGCTTGCTGAAGCGCACGCGATTCAGCAGCACGCCATCCTCCTGAAGAAGCATGATCTGGGTGAAGTCCACCCGCGTGCTGCCCTTGCCCACAGGAATGGCCAGCGCGTAGTTCCATTCAAAGGCGTTGCCGCGCACCTCGCCGCGCGCGGTGCCGATGGTGTCATTCGCCGTGCCTTCGTAGCGATGCCCGCCGACCGGGCGGATGTCCCACTCGCGATGCTGTTTCTTGCCGCTGGTGTAGCTGAAGTCCTGCACCAGCCGCAGCGCTGTGCCGCGCATCTCACCGCGCATCTCAGTGGAAAATTGATCAAGTACTTTGCCAAAACGATTTTCCACCAAGCCCCACGATTGGGTGCGACCGGTGAAATAAAGCAGCGGGTCAACGGGCGCGCTGCCCGTCTTAAAATCACGCGCGCGCGGGCCTGAGCACGAGGTGGCCAGCCAGGCTGTGGTGATCGCGGCGGCGGAGATCACGGCGGTGCGGATCAGGCGGGTGTGGGTTTGCATGTGAGAATGGGGGCGCTTCGTGTCGGGCTGAGATCCGTGGGCGGCGAGGTTGGCATCGCCCCTCGACAAGAAGAGAGGGACACGGGGTCTGCGGGTGTCCATCCGTTTGCTGGCAGATGAATGGATGTGTGCTCGTCGTCACGAGCGCTAGGTTTTGCGCGCAGCCTTGCCGGTGACGCCGAGACGTTGCTGAAGGAAACGCAGAGCGCGCGTCTCGGCGTCATTCAGCGCGGCGGGCGTCAGGGTGTGGCCCTCCCCCTCGTAGATCCTCACCTCCGGCTTTGTGCCGGTGCGGCGCGCTTCTTTTTCCAGGCGATCCGCATGTCTCACCGGGACACGTTCGTCGGCGCGACCGTGCAGGATGAGCAGGGACGGGAAATGGCGCGACTTCCCGTGGAGTTTGTCGAAGATCCCGCCTGCCAGCTCCGCCACTGCGAGGATGCGCCGGTCCTCCGTGGACTCAGACACAGCGAGGAAGGCGCCGAGTGAATAGCCGAAGCTGCCGATCGCGCGTGCATCCACACGCGGATGCGCCGCCACGAAGCCCACGCCGTCACGCACCGTCGCATTCCACTTCGGCCAGTGCTCGTCGATCCCCTTGTCACCAGTCACGACGGTTCCCGTGCGGTTGAAATAGTGAACCAAAAACGCGGCCATTCCGCCCGCCGCCACGCGTCGCGCGAAGGCCGTCATCTGATTCTTCCCGAGCAGCGCGCCTCCCGAGCCGTAGAGCACCAGCACAGCGGGCCGCTTGTCCGTTCCTTTGGGCAGGAAGGTTTCCACCTTGATCCTGCGCCCACCGCTTTGGAATGACGTGCTGCCTTCCTCGACTGCTGAGGCACCCGGCTCCTGGGCCGGCACCAGTGCGCCGGTCAGAAACCAAACCATCAGGCACACCGGCCAGCCTCGGAAGAAGAGCATCATCGAAGAAGTGCAAAAGGCTCGTGTGGGAATGGAGGCGATCATGGCTTCAGCAACACCATCTCAGGAATAGGATCGACAGAAATGTTGCCGGGTCGGTGGGATTCGAGTGCCTTCATGGTCAGCTTTATCGGGCGGCAGGGCAGGGGCGGCGGTGTGAAAGACGCGCTCCGCAGACTGACCGATGGGTCAGGCGGGGGGAAGGAATGACGAATGACGAATGACGAATGACGAATGACGAATGCGGGCGTAGGCGAGCGCGTCCCGCCTCGCAACCGCCGCTCCCTCCGCTCCCTTACTCAACATCAACGCGGGCAGCATCAGCTCAGCAGGCCGCACCACCCAGCGCCGCACCCCTATGCGCCGCAAATCCCGCGCCAACCAGCCACCGCAGCATCGAACCGGCCAGCAAGCCACGCCGCGGGGACCGGAAAGCCGGAACAGCGCGCGCGTTGCCCAAGCACCCAAGCCGAAGCGGGCAAAAGCTTTCCCCAAGGGCTAAGTCCCAGAGCGCATGACCGCGAATCGTCCAACAACCGTTATCAGTGCGGCTTCGCGCAATGATAACCATGTACGTTAGGCGAGGATTCGCTTTGGAGTGAGTCAATGTTTGCCATGCGTCTTGAGGTATCGATAGATTTTATCTCGCACGGCTATCATTTCTCCTTCCATCTTCTTCGCATCACCTTTCGGGTCGCGCGCAAAGGCTAAAAGCTTGCTTCCTGCATCTGCCATCCACGCGGGCGGCGATTCGCCCTCCGGCGACCAAATGCTGCCGTGCATCCATCCCAGCGCACGCACAAACGTGGAGAACGTATATGTGTCACCATCCAAACCTTCATACGCCTTGCCGTCGTAGCGCACCTCCAAGAGTGCGTTCACCCATATCTCGTAAATGACCCTGGCGAGCGTTTCGGGGATTTGAATCTCCGTATCAGTCTTCGGGGTTTTTGAGACACCTCCTTTTAGAGGAGTGATACCGGTTCGCATTAAATAACGCACCTTGGCGAGGGCGGTCGGAGTCGGGGTGCGGAATGGGTCTGGCATGGTGGTCGGCAAGATCGGAGCCTCAGATCTGAGGACTACCAAATAGCTGCCGTCGACGAATGACGGCGAGTGAATGAATTGCGCGATGTAGTAGAACTCGGGAATGTCGCCATCAACTGGCACAAGGTGGTCAATCCTCTCAGTGCTCTCAGCGAACGCCTGTTGAGTGACATCGACCTTATAGGGTTCGGATGTCCACGCCGATAGCGTGAGCAATAGAAGGGTTAGAAGCGGGAGTCCTGTGCGCATGGTCAGTCGCCTAACGACCCCAAGCTCAGCGACCGCAGAGTGCGGCGCGGCACCTGCACGGCGGGCGGAAAGGCGGCGGCGGAAGCAGGTGCCGTGACGCACGGAGCGGTCCGCTGCAGCGCATGTTCGTTCTGCCTTGGTGATGCCCCAAGATTGACGAAATCTCCGGGATGCTTTTGCTGCTCGGCATACATGGCGCGGCAGGTGGCTTTCAGGCTGTGGCCGTGGTGAGCCGACAACGAATCCTTGATGGCCCAAACTTCGGCGAGAAGATCGTTGGTGGATGATGTGGTCATGGTGGCGGCAGCAGTTCCTCCGGTGTGCAGATCGTTGGCAGAGTGTAGCCCAGAGACTCGATGAGCACACGCAAATCTTCGCGCACATGGGCGTTGGCGATGTGGCGGATATTCCAGGTCAGAAGCAGGTTCATCTGGTGAAATGTCGCCACCCCGATATGCAGCGCATCACGATCCGCCTTCGCGGGGATCAGTCCCGACGCAAGAATGGCGTTGGCAATCGCCTCGCACTCCGGCGTGATCGCAAGCATGGGGATCCCCAACAATGATTCAAGTCGCCGCTGCGCCGCCACGGAATCACCACTGGCCGCCTCCTGCTGTGTCACCAGCGAGGTGTAAAGCTCGTAGTTCTGTCGGTGATGGTTCCACCAATCGTGCGTGCTGATCTGGTGCCCGGCGTGAACCACCTGCGGCGACGGCCAGGAGGTGAGGTAGCTCGGAATGGTGGTCTCGATATAGACGCGCATCCGTGAAAGTGGCTCTGCTCTGATTCACAGCAACTTCGATTCCGCTCCACCGCGTACGCCAAAACCAGCTAAACCACTCTGCGGCCTTGGCGGAAGCCTGAGCCTTGTGCGCGGGCTTGATGTGCATCGCAACGGTGGCAAGCGCACCTGCAATCACTCCGATGTCATTCGGTCAAGCCGACAACGGAATGAAATCGGGAACTGCATCCATGGGCGAGATCAAGTAGATCAACGCTCCGATGATGATGCTCTTGGCCCAGACGGGCGTGTCCGGGTCTTGCAGGGCGTAACACATGGACAAAGCCTGCTCGCGACTTCATGCCCAGCCTTGGATCCGTAATTGCGAACGGTGTCCCAAATGGATTTGTCGTCGAGTTGTGGGGAAACAGTCATGGGAGGGACTTGGGTTGTTGGCAGAACGACCCCAAGCTCAGCGACTGCGGAGGGCGGCGCAGCCTGTGCGGAAAGGCGGTGGGGGCGGGTCTGCGGGCGTAGGCGAGCGTGTCCCGCCTCGCAACCGCCGCTCCCTCACTCAGCACCAACGCGCGCAACGTCTGCTCAGCAGGCCGCACCACCCAGCGCCGCACCCCTATGCGCCGCAAATCCCGCGCCAACCAGCCACCGCAGCATCGAACCGGCCAGCAAGCCACGCCGCGCGGATCGAACAGCCGCAACAGCGCGCGCGTTGCACAAGCACCCAAGCCGAAGCGGGCAAAAGCTTTCCCCAAGGGCTAAGTCCCAGAGCGCACGACCGCGAATCGTCCAACAACCGGTATCATCGCGGCTTCGCGCAATGATAACCATGTTCGTTCGGCCTTGGAGGGCGGCGCTACGCTTCCAAAGGTTTGAACCTTCGCCCCAATGTAGGCATGGATTGACATCATGCGCGACCGCCAAGATTGCGGTATTCGGCTCCTGGGGATTCGGAGCCCGGAATTGGTGGAATCAATGTCCCAAAATTCATGAACCGGTCCGTGCCACGGCAAATCAGTGCCTGACGGGGTCGTTGCCCAATTCCGCCATTCGGGAGACTTCAATATCGCCAGCTTCAAATCCATGAACTTCCGAGCGTCTTGCTCAGACAAAAGTTCGCCACTGAGTCTCACACGACCTTGAGTCTCTTCAATCGTGAAATCGGGTTGGTTCGGAACGCCTGGATGCACATGAATGGAAAACTCCGAAGTCCTTGGCATGGGAAGGTGTCGCTCGCTGTGGCGAAGCGGAGTGCAACCCGCCAAAACTAAGAAACCGAGAGGGACGTAAATGCGTTTCATGAGCGATGGTCTTCGCTTCTTGGCCGAACAGTGCAGGTGGTTCACATTAGTGTGTGTTTTGCCACTTGGTTTATGGCCGACAGATTTTGCGCGGGATCTGACTGGCATGGGTGTGCGTTTACACGCCCATGCCGCACTCGGGCAACAAAAATTTGTGTTTTTTCCGGCATAGGAAGGCAAAACGCATGTGTGCCCAATCCAAATTCAGAGCCGAACTTGGACGCCCACCTGCGTGCGAAGTAACGCGCGCGCTTTGAACAAGCACCCAAGCCGAAGCGGGCAAAAGCTTTCCCCACAGGCTAAGTCCAGGGCCACCCGACCGCGAATCGTCCAACAACCGTTATCATCGCGGCTTCGCGCGATGATAACCATGTTCGTTAGCCCTTGGTTGCATCACGGGTGATCTTGTTTGTCTTGAGGTCATACTCGAGGTGAAGTCGGACTCCGGCACCTGACTTCTTGGCGTGCGAACCACAGAGCGTAAACCGCAATGTCTGACGGTCCGTCCAAGTCCAGTCATCAACCCCAGTGTGGTAGAGCTCTGACAACTTGTGGTCTGATATCGTGTCTGAAAATCGCCACGCCATCCAGTCAAGGCGCGACTCACAGCGCCACACACGTCCAGCGTCGTCAACCGTGTAGAGCCAAGCGACATTGTCGCCTGAGCCTGTTTTCTGAACATAGAGAATCCATCGTCCATCCGGCGATCTCTCGAAAAGGGGCTTCCAAGAAAGACCCTCGTCGATCAATGTCACGGCAGGATGAAAGGCGTCCGAAAACTTCACTTCTACCCGCCAAGCTTCAACGTGCGAAACATCTATGGCATAGGCGGGCGGAGCAGAACAAGCCGTCGAAGCCGCAAAGACCTCAGTCAGGAAGATTGCTGAGCTGGTAATGGTGAGACGCATTGTTGGTTGGGCTAACTACTTGATCAGAAACAAAAGTGTCGAGTTTGCCAACTCCGTTATAGCCCACAGTTTTGTCGAGTACGAACGGGATCGCTGGGTCATGGCTGTTGGTTTTCGCTCATGGGTGGGTGATGGCAAACGGATTTGTCAGGAGCGACGCGGATGGGCGTCGTGTCGGGTGGTTGTGGATGACCAGCGAGGGGGTTGAGCGGGGACCGGGCGTGGTCCCCGCTGGGGTTCGCGGTCTTTACGCTCCCACGGTGATGCTGACCACTGGGCTCCATTGACCGATGCGTTGGTCGCCGAGGTGGTAGATGGCTTTGTAGGCCCACTTGGCGGGGGTGGCGGGGATGGGGGTGGTGTCGAGGTAGTTCGGGGTGGTGTCGGCGGCGAGGAAGACGAAGCCTTTGCCATCGCCACGGTCCACACAGATCTCGATCTGGCTGAGGAAGGCGCGCTGGCCGAGCCATGACCAGAGGATGAAGACGAGGCCGCCTTGCATGACGAGCTCGAGCTGTGGGCCGAAGCTGGTGAAGTCGGGGCCGGTCTGCTCGGGGGCCTCGATGCCGAGCGCCTCACCGATGGCGGTGTTGTAGGCAGGGCTGGCCTTAACCAAGGCGACGAGGGCTCGGAAGCGCGCGACGATGCCGGGGGCTACGGGGGCGACGGTGGGGGGGAAGGTGTGCTCACCGGGCGCGCCGCTGGCAGGCGGGGCGCCGCCGTCGCGCATGATGTCCTTCCACGCGGTCCACTGCTGGCTGCAGTTTGAGCAGACGTCCTGGCAGGCGAGAACGTGGGCGAAGTAAAGCGCGTCGTTCGCCTGCGAGGTGATCTGGGCGGCGGTGAGGCCCAGGGCGGGATAGTTGCCAATGTTGAGGCGGAAGGTGGTGAGCTGGGCCGAGAGCTCGGCGTCCTTCTTTTTGAGGTAGTCGGATTTGGGCATATGTTTTTTGCGTTTGGGTTGGGTGTTGTCGGAAGGTGTGGCGGGGTTTGCGTAGGGGACAAATCCCTCGTCGTGAGGTTCGAGGTAGAACCAGAGGTCGTCTATTTCGCGGTAGTTGGGGTCGTCCCAAAGAAAGGCTGTGGAAGTTATGGGATTAATGGAATCCCAAAGAAGTGGCTTCATTTTTTCGGATGGGTGTGGCAGGGCGGCCGGGCGGGGGGTGGGAGGCAAATGCAGGCTTGGCTACCGGGGCAGCGCAGCATTTACCCTCAGGATGAGGCAGTTGCAGGTCCCCAGCCGTGTGCCGGAATGGTTGCGGCGCACGCCGGAATGATTCCGGCGCACGCCGGAACGGTTCCGGCGCATGCCGGAATGACCGCGGCGCATGCCGGAATGACTGCGGCGCGTGCCGGAATGACCGCGGCGCACGCTGGAATGACCGCGGCGCGTGCCGAAATTGTTCCGGCGCACGCCGGAAGGGTCGAGGCGCGTGCCGGAGTGATTCTGGCTCTTGCCCAGATGGTCCCGGCGGACGCCGAAATGGACGCCCCACTGCCCCCGAGCCGAGCGGAAGATCGGCGGGTGCGGCGCGATAGGCACGGCGAACTGAATCCGGGTCCCGCCATTCTCGGCTTGCACACGTCGTGGCGTCCGGCTTCCCACGGAAAGCGACCGTCTCTGCCTTGGGGCAGGGAATGCGCGCGAGCACGGTGCGCTGGGAGGCGGGAGAGTGCATAAATTCGTTTTTATGAAATCCGAAGAAAGAAGCCAAGCTTTTTGTGAAGTTCTTTGCTTCTCGGCACACGCCGCTCGTGGTGTGACATCCGGGCCATGACGTTCCTGCGTGCCACACGCCATCCCCACCGCGCCCGGCCACCGCCGATCGCCGCACCACCCGTCTCAAGACCGCCAGCGCAGGATCGAACCGGCCACCAAGCCACGCCGCCGGGACCGGCAAGCCGGAACAGCGCGTGCGTTGAACAAGCACCCAAGCCGAAGCGGGCAACAGCTTTCCCCAAGGGCTAAGTCCAGGGCCACCCGACCGCGAATCGTCCAACAACCGTTATCATTGCGGCTTCCCGCAATGATAACCATGTTCGTTCGCGCTCTTATTTTCGGACCGTGGCTTTCCCGGCATTGTAGTCATGGTCTTCATTCCTCACTTCGGTGTATTCGGTCTTGCGGAACTGCATCAGGTAGCGAGTCATGTGTCCACCACCAGCTCGGCTACTGCCCTCAATCCGAAGCCACTTCTCGCCCTTCGCAGGCACGCAAAGCTCGAATCCTCCGTGAACGCCACCCAAGCTACGAACGTCGTTCTTGGTCTGAGTGATGATGTCGTAGAAACCGCCTCCACTGCCGCCCAGAATGGGAATGTCTATGAACCATTCCATCACACCGTCGCCATTGAGATCGGCCCGGCGGGCGTAAATGGATTCTGGCAGAGGTTGTGGCTTCCACTGCTCTGCAAGATAGTTCCGCAATGCATCAGGCATATCTGCGACTCGAACCTGTTCATCCTTGGTGGGCTGATTGGCTGCTGCCGCAGGCCACACAAATCCGTCTGGTGCTGGGAACCAATCGCCGTCGCGATCATTGGCCAAGCCTACAGTCGTCAGCATAACGAATGCGATCACTTTTCTGTTCATTAGGCGATGGACTCGTTTTTGGGCGAACGACCCAAGCTCAGCGACCCGGCCCGCGGGACGCGTGGATTGCAACAGTGACGCGATGGCCGGGTTCGCTGCAGCGCATGGTTAGCCGTCATCATTCGATCCTCTCAACAAACTCTCGCACACTCGGTGCGACAACCGTGTCCGTCTGCAAACGGTGATCCCAATAGAGAACTGCGCCTCCAGAATGCCGAAGGAAAAAATTCCCGTCCAGGTCAACGCCGATGATGCTGACTTGCTTGCCGCGCCACCAAGGTGCGTCGAGCGGTCGCTGGTCCGCATCGCGAATCAGACCTGCAATCGTCATCGTGCGCTCGCCATGCCGAAACGTCCGATGCGGAAACAGTCGGGCAAGTCCGCGGTCGATTGGGTCGGGGTGCTCCATGACGGCTAACAGTACGCTCTGAAACAAAAATGTGGGTTCGTCACAGAGCATCTTTATAGCCGGCATTTTTGAGGCTTGGGGGAGGAAAGTCGAGGAGATGTGCTTCTGCGGCGCGCAGTTCGGTGCGCTGGGGTGGTCGGGGGTGTTGCGAGCGGGGGTTGGGCTGGCGGGGGGCTAGAAGTCGATCCGCCAGCGGACCGGGGCGCGGCCTTCGGGGGGGCGGATGTGATTGAGGTCGGTCGGCGGCGGGGTGGGCTTGTCGCCGAAGAAATTGCCATCGACCACATTATCGACTACGCCGTCGGGGCGGATGATGGAGCAGGCGGAGAGCCAGAGGGCGGAAAGGAGCGCGAGGGGACGTTTCACCAGGGAAGATCGCACCCGGCTGACCGCGCGGCTGGATGTCATTGGCCCGGGGGCCCGTGGACAGCGCACGCGGGGTGATCGGCTCAACACCGCTGTATTCAATACCCCATGGCCCGCCCGATCTGGTACACGAGCAGGCTCATGAGGTAGGCGGTGGCGGTCATGTAGCCGAGCTGGAACAGGGGCCATTTCCACCCGCCGGTCTCGCGGCGGACGATGGCGATGGTGCTCATGCATTGCATGGCGAAGACGTAGAAGACCATGAGGCTGAGGCAGACGAGGGGGGTGTA
>JANOBO010000114.1:0-35299 GCA_031411695.1 Verrucomicrobiaceae bacterium | reverse complement strand
GAGACCCCACGCGATGAAGCTCCACGCCGCGCCGTGCCAGAGCCCGCACAGAAAGAACACCAGCAGCAAATTGAAATAGGTGCGCCCCGCGCTGCCGCGGTTCCCGCCCAGAGGGATGTAGAGATAGTCGCGAAACCAGGTGGAGAGGGAGATGTGCCACCGCCGCCAGAACTCCTGCACGGAGCACGAGACGTACGGGTAATTGAAGTTCTCCCGGAAATGAATGCCAAACATCCGCCCGAGCCCGAGAGCCATGTCGGAGTAGGCGGAGAAATCAAAGTAGATCTGCAGCGCGTAGCAAATGGCGGCCAGCCAGGCGAGCGACGGCGTGACCTCAGCCATCGGCAGCGCGTGGATGCCATCCACCGCGACCGCGACTGTGTTTGCGATGAGCACTTTTTTAGCGAGCCCGATGATGAAGCGGCTCACGCCCGCCGCGAAATCATCGAGCACCAGCACGCGCGACTCGATCTCCTGGAAGATGTCCTTGTAGCGAACGATGGGCCCCGCGATGAGCTGCGGGAAAAGCGTGATGTAGAGGGCGAGATCGTGCGGCCTTCGCTGCGCGGGCACCTGGCCGCGGCTCACGTCGATGATGTAGCTCAGCGCATGAAACGTGTAGAACGAAATGCCGATGGGAAGATGCACCGGCGGCACGGCCAGCGGAGTCGCGCCGATTGATGGCAGCAGCTCATTGAGAGCCTGCATGAGGAAGCCCGCGTACTTGTAAAATGCCAGCAGCCCCAGGTTCACGACCACCGCCACGGCAACGATGGCGCGGCTGCCATGCGTGCGCTCGGCGAGGATCCCGAATACATAATTCAGCGCGATGCTCGTCAGCATCAGCAGCACATAGCCGCCCTCTCCCCACGCATAGAAAAGCAGGCTCATCACCAGCAGCACAATGTTCCGCGCCTGCGTCGTGCGCGCCAGCCAGTACACGACCAGCGTCAGCGGCAGGAAGAGAAAGAGGAAAACGGGAGAGGCGAATACCATTGGCGGACACAGCCTCAGGTTCGCACGCGGAAGTAACCGACGCTCTGCCGGGTATGCCGGACGCAGATCTGGACATGTGTGCCTTCCTGGAAACCAGCGCCGGGATAAAGATCGCGTCCTTCAGGAAACGCCACCCGGATGGTTTCGAACGGCGGCAGCGCAATCTCCGCGCATCGCTGATGCAAGCTGGGTCGAAGCTGAATGTCTCCAGCGAGCACTTTCTTTCCCACGGCACGGTCACAGCCGTGATGACCGATGGCTATGGGGCTTTGCGTCATGCGCCGGGCATGTCATCAGCGCCGCCGCCAATGAATTTATTCCTCGGTTTGCCGCTTTTCGTGAAAAGGCCGGCCCGGATCAGAAAGTCCGTCGCATCTTTTTTCGACTTGTGAATCCTCTTGCTGTGCTGGCGCATGAGGCCGAGCTCGGCATCGACGCGCTCTTTCGTGATGATGGGGGCTGGGGCCAGCATGGTCAGAAAATATGTCGATCCGCTTACTTGCCAAGCCTCAATCCACCACCCTCACCACGCCTTTCGAAGTTCTTTCCCGCCCACGCGCTCGTGTGGCAGCCAGAGGATGCCGGTGGCGGCGGGCTGGATGTTTTTCTTCACGGGCGTGAGCTTCGCGGTCTCCAGCCTCATCGTGGTCGGATCATATTGGTCGCGGATCTTCTGCGTTTCGTCGGCGATCTGCTTTTCGATCTCCGCCATCTCAAGTTTCACGCGCTCCACATCTTGTTCGGCGGCGGCGGCATCCTGGGATTCCTTGAACACACGCGACACGCTGGTCACCGACGATCCGCGCATCAGCGATGTGGCGGCGCTCATGCCGCTCTTCCGGCCGAAGAAAGCGCCAAGAATGCTGCTGCCGATCTGCACGGCGGTGGCGAGCTTCGCGCTCGACGCCTGAGCCTTCTGCGCCTCCACCTTGTCGAGTCCCTTCGCGGCCTTCGTCTCGAGGTCCTTGAGCTTCTTGCCGTACTTCGCGCGCAGGTCTTCGATCATCTTGTCCCGGGTCTCGCGCGCGGTCTGCGCGATGCGGACGCGGAAGTCGCCGGCACTCTCACCTGGGTTCGAGAATGACTCGAGCAACGGGCTGCTGCTGACTTCGAGCGTGTGGTTCGCGTACACCCAATCAACGAAATCTTTTTCGATGCTTGAGTAAGTCTGTGACTTCATCGCCGCGCCAGGCAGATCGCCAAACTCCGCGCCTTCCTCCACCGAGCGCTCGAGCTGCGACAAATCGATGTCCTTCGGGATGTCGTAAAACTTGTCCCAGTTCACGCGCTGCTGCTCCTCGTCGATCTCGTTCACCAGCGTCACTGACGAGCGCCCGGTGATCTTCCGCTTCGCGTCGTCAAAGTTCACCGTGGCGGATCGAATGAGAGCGGGCATGTAGCACAGCCGGTCGGCGGAGACGGAATCTTTGACGGGCATGAAGAACTCCTCCACGCCGTCGGGCAGCTTCGGCTTCGTCGTATTGCGCGCTGCGCTTGTCGTGCGCTGCGGCGGAAGGAAGCCCGAGTCCTCACCTCCTGCGGCTTCAGCCTGTGCGCCGGCTTTCCTGCGCACCGGATCCATCAGCCGCTTCACCTGCGCCTTTGCCAGCGGGCCGCTGAGGTAGCTGAGAATCCAGCGCACCTGCACGACGACTGGATGGTCTTCATGCACGTTGTTCATGAGGAAGATGCGATTGCCGAGCGCGGAGAGCAGCCGCTCGATCTCGCTGCGGTCAAACTTCGCACCCGCGCTCCCAGCCGCGCCCTCGAGACCGTCGAGCACGCGCGCCTTGTCACGCTCCGTCTGCAGGCGGCCCAGAAACCAAGTGCCGATGTTCGAGAGCGCCTTGTAATCGAGATCGACCGGATTCTGCGTGCCGAGCAGGATGCCGAGGCCAAAGGCGCGCGCCTGCTTCAGCAGGATCATCATCGGCTTCTTCGAGGGCGGATTGGCCGTCGGAGGAAGGTAACCGAAGATCTCGTCCATGTAGAAAAGCGCGCGCAGACTCGTGGTGCCCTGCTGCGTGCGCATCCACCCGAGGAGCTGGTTCATGAGCAGCGAGACGAAGAACATGCGCTCGTTGTCGTTGAGGTGCGCGATGTTAAAGATGGTCACCCGCGGCTTTCCTTCCGGCGTGTAATACATGCGCTGGATGTTCAGCGGCTCGCCCTCGAGCCACGCCGCGAAGCCGGGCGAGGCGAGCAGGTTGTTCAGCTTCATCGCGATGTCATTCCGCTGCTTCTCAGGACAGAACGTCTCGATATCGACCACGCCGATCTTCCGCATCGGCGGCTGCTGGATGTGACGGACGAGTTGCTCGAGCGATAAGTTCTGCCCCTTCTTCCAGCAGTGGCTCACGATGTTCGAGAGGAGGATGTGCGCGGGTGACTGCACGGGGTCAGCGTCAACACCCATGAGGCCCAGCATCGATGACACCGTGCTCTCGATGCGGTCCCCGAGCGTCTCCGCATCGTCCATCACTTCGGCGGGCGGGCGATCGAGAGAGCTGAGGATGGACACCGGCAACCCCGCGCTGCTGCCCGGTGTGTAGATCGCCATATCGACGGACTCACGCAGTTTTTTGATCCGATCCGTGCTCTGGCCCCAGTCGCCGAGGCCTTTCTGCCACAGCGCCGCTTGCGTGGCTGCAAACTCGTCCACGCTTTGTCCTTTGCGCCGCGCGTCGTCTTCATTCACCCATGGCTTGAACTCCTCCGCGCTCAGGTTTGGAAATTGCAGGAGAAAATTTCCAATGTCGCCCTTCGGGTCGATCGCGATCACCGGTATGCCGTCCAGCGCGGCTTCCTCTAGAAGCGCAAGGCACAAGCCCGTCTTGCCAGAGCCCGTCATGCCGAGCACGACACCGTGCGTGACGAGATCCTTTGAGTCATAGAGCACAAGCTCGTCCGCAGTTTGTTTCGTCGCGACATCGTAGCCGCGACCGAGGTAAAAGGTGCCGAGCTTCTCGTATTGGTCCGGGGAGATGGTCATGGTGAGTGGTGATTGCGCGCCGCTAGGTAGTCAGATGGCGGGCGCATCCACAAGGCAAAAGATCGCGCGTAGGCGAGTGCGTTGCCGGCGCGCGAAAGGTTTGTTCGGCATCAGCGCCGGAGCTTCTCGAACTTCGCCGCGTTCCCTGGTTACGGGGTGTTGCGAGCCGGGACGGGCTCGCCTACCACGCTACTTCTGCCCCACAAAGCCCAGCACCTTCGCCAGTGTGCCGCGCATGTCTTTGCGGTGGATGATGAGGTCCACGAGGCCGTGCTCCATCATGAACTCGGCGGTCTGGAATCCGGCGGGGAGATCGGAGTGCGTGGTTTCCTTCACCACGCGCGGGCCGGCAAAGCCGATCATGCACTTCGGCTCGGCGATGATCACATCACCGAGCGTGGCAAAGCTGGCGGTGACACCGCCGGTGGTGGGATGCGTGAGCACGGAGACGTAGGCCAGCTTCGCCTCCGAGTGGCGGGCCAGCGCGCCGCTGGTCTTGGCCATCTGCATGAGGCTGAGGATGCCCTCGTGCATCCGCGCTCCGCCGGACGCTGAGAAAATGATCACGGCCTTCTGCTCCTCCGTGGCCGCCTCGATGGCGCGGGTGATCTTCTCGCCGACCACGCTGCCCATGCTCGCGCCGAGGAAGCGGAAATCCATGATGGCGACGAGGACGGGGATGCCTTCGATCGTCGCGCGGCCGGTGACGACGGCCTCCATCAGCCCCGTCTTAGCCTGATAGGCCTTCACTTTGTCGAGGTAGCCTTTGAAACCGAGCGCATCGACGGAATCGAGCTTGCGGTCCATCTCCTGGAAGCTGCCTTCGTCACAAATGTTCGCGATGCGCTCGTCCGAGTTCAGCGTGAAGTGATGGCCGCACTGCGTGCAGACGCGGAGGTTCTTGGCCAGCGCGTCCTCGAAAAGCGTCTCGGCGCATGACGGGCACTTCACCCACAGCCCCTCCGGCATGTCCTTTTTCTTTTCGCCGAGATCTGAGACGGAGCGTTTCTTGAAAATTCCCATGGGGTTTGGTTTGTTCGGATCCGCATCCTGCGGGCGGGATGGATCGCGGACTGATGACCCTGGCATGGCAACCACGGGGCGCCGGTTTGTGAATCCGGCCGGCAGTCTCTCGATCCGGTCCTCGCGACCTGATGCGAGGGCGAGTCTAGCCGCGTGCCACGGTGATGACCACCACTTTTTCCGCCCCGCCCTGGCGTCTGAGCACGCGGGCGCACTCGTGGGTCGTCGCGCCGGTGGTGAGCACGTCATCCACCAGGAGCACCCGCGCGCCAGCCACGTCCGGCGCCTTGCGAAAACGCAGCCTGCGCATGGCAAAGGCCTTGCTGAGATTCTTCAGCCTCTCGTTGCGGTGCAGGGACGCCTGAGAGTCGGTGCTGCGCACGCGTTTCAGGCAATCGACGGTGCGGATACCCGTGGCTTTCGTGAGCTGCGTGCACAGTTCCAGGCTCTGATTAAACCCACGGTCGCTCTGCTTCGTGCCGTGCAGCGGCACGGGCACGAGCACCCAATCCGTCAGCGGCTCGGCAGACAGGCGCGGATCATCCAGCGCCTTGAGCAGCAT
Organism: Verrucomicrobiaceae bacterium; assembly: GCA_031411695.1. Classification (GTDB taxonomy): domain Bacteria; phylum Verrucomicrobiota; class Verrucomicrobiia; order Verrucomicrobiales; family Verrucomicrobiaceae; genus JAIBCL01. Next base: position 29,726 of record JANOBO010000114.1, on the reverse strand, counting down.
CCCGCCGAGCACGCTCCGCAGCGACAGATCACGTCCGTATTTGAACTGATGGATCAACTCGCGCGCCCCGCCCTCGGACTTGAAGGCGGCGACTGCAAACTCAAACGCGAACTTCCGGTCCGCACAGTTCATGCAGCGGAAGGGGCCGGTGATCGCGCCGTCAAAAGGCTCGCCGCACACCGCGCAGAACGGGCTCTCCACACGCGGCAGTCCGCCGAGGCACGGCGGGCAAAGACATGCTTCGAGGCCGGTCTCGTCACGCTCAGTCGGCAGCGGTGCATCACAGGCACGGCACGCAGGAGGGTAAACGACATCCAGCAACGCCCGCGCCCAAGGTCGGAGGCCCCTTGGGATTCGTGACGGCGCCGAGCCGGACATGTCAGTCATGGGACGAGTGTAGGACGGCGGCGCGCGATCCTACAAGGAACAACTTTCGCGTCACTTCAAAACGCGCGTCACATCATCTGCACGGGATCGACATCCCAGGTGATGATCACGTCCTGGGGAAAGGTCATGGCCTGGATCACACGATGGATGTGTTGCGTGAGGGCGCGGATCTTTGTGGCGCGGAGGAGAAGCTGAAAGCGATACTGACCGTGCGATTTCTCGAGCGGCGAGGGATTGGGCTCGCCCATGGTCGTGCCGGCGGGAAGCTCGATGGCGAGGCGCTGCGCAATGTTCGCGAGCGCAAACTCGGCGCGCGCCTGATGCGGTCCGCGACAGCCGATGAGGACCACGTGCGTATTCGGCGGGTAGTTGAAAATGCGGCGCTGATCCAGCTCCTGCTGCGCAAAGCCCTCGAAGTCGGCGTGGCGCGCGAACTGCACGGCAGGGCTGTGCGGCGTGAAGGTCTGGATGAAGACCTCCCCCTTGATCTCGCCGCGGCCTGCGCGTCCCGCGACTTGGGTTAGCAATTGAAACGTGCGCTCCGCCGCGCGGAAGTCGGGCATGTGCAGCGCGAGGTCCGCATTGAGCACGCCGACGAGCGTCACGTTCGGAAAGTCGAGCCCCTTCGCGATCATCTGCGTGCCGATGAGGATGTCGATCTTCTGCGCGCGGAAGTCGCGCAAGGTATCGCGGAGCTGGTTCTTGCGCGTCATGCTGTCGGTATCGACGCGCACGATGCGGGCCTTTGGGAAAACCTCGCGGATCACCGTCTCCACGCGCTCGGTGCCGAAGCCGGCGAAGCGGATGCCGGGATCCTTGCAAGCGGGGCATTTGCTCGGCGGCACTCGCCGCGCTCCGCAGATGTGGCAGACGAGGCGGTTGTCTTTTTTGTGCAGCGTCATCGGGATGCTGCAGTCGCCGCATTGCACGGCCTCACCGCACGCGGTGCAGGAGAGGGAGGTGTTGAAGCCGCGGCGGTTGAGGAAGAGGATCGTCTGCTCGCGCTTCTCCAGCCGGTCGGTGATCGCGGCGCGGAGCTTCTCGGATAGAATGCTCGGCTGCGCTGCGCTCGCCTTTCGTTTCTCCAACCGAAGATCGACGATGCGGATGAGCGGCATCGTCTTGTTGTCCGTGCGCTTCGTCATGCGCAGCAGCGCGTACTTGCCGGTGCAGGCATTGTCGAAGGACTCAAGGCTCGGCGTGGCGGTGCCGAGCAGCACGGCGCACTTCTCGATCTTGCCGCGCACCACGGCGAGATCGCGCGCGTGGTAGCGCGGGCTCTCCTCCTGCTTGTAGGACGGCTCGTGCTCCTCATCGACGATGATGATGCCGAGTTTCTCCAGCGGCGCGAAGATCGCGCTGCGTGCGCCGATGACGATGTCGGCGCGGCCTTCGTGAATCTTGAACCACTCATCGTGCCGCTCGCCATCGCTGAGATGGCTGTGCAGGATGGCGATGCGCTCCTTGCGCGCGGAGAAGCGCGCCTTGAAGCGCTCGATGGTCTGCGGTGTAAGGCTGATCTCGGGCACGAGCACGAGCGCGGTCCCGCCCTGCTCCAGCACGCGCGCGATGGCCTGCAAATACACTTCCGTCTTGCCGCTGCCCGTCACGCCATGCAGGAGCATCGGCCGCGCCTTCGCACCGTCGTCCAGCGCGGTGATCACGCCGTCGAAGACCGCGCGCTGCTCTTCAGAAAGCGTGAGCGGCTCCGTGGCGAGAAATTCCTCGTCCTGAAATGGATCACGCTCCACGCGCACGGCGCTGCGTGTGATCCAGCCATTCGCCAGCAGCGGCTTGATGACGGACGTGGCGCGCGGCACGTCTTGTCGCAAACGGCTGAGCGTTGCCTCACCGCCAAGGGCCTTCAGCGTCTCGAGCACGCGCGCCTGCATCGGAGCCTTGGCATGCATTTTCTCCATCTCTTCATTTGTCCATTCCTTGGAGAGCGTGAGATGGCTGTCGGTGAGGAAGCTCTCCGGCTTGTCGCGCACAGCCTGCGGCAGCATCGTGCGCAGCACGTGGTGCAGCGGGACGACGTAGTACTCCGAAATCCAGTCTGCGAGCCGGAGCAGGCCGGGTGTGAACATGGGGCGCGAGCCGATGAGATGGACGACCTCGCGCAGACGGCTGCCGTGCGGGCTGCTCTCCAACAACGCGATGACCACGGCGTTCACCCGCTGGTGTTGGAGGGGCACCTGCACGCGCGAGCCGACCGCGAGCTTTCCGAGGAGCGCGTCGGGTACGGCGTAGTCGAGCTCCAGTGCGGCGGAGCCTTCGAGCTGAACTCGCGCGATGTGCGGAACGTCAGGCTTGGCGCCTTCCGTCGGCGCCGGTGCGGAGGGAGCCAAGCCCGCAGGAGCAAAGAGCATCGACTGCTCCAGCGGGGGCGCAGAGGGCGGGATGTGGCGCGGCGGTGACGGTGACTTTTGCATGGCGCCTCGTGAAGATGTGGCGCAGCACCGCGAGCGCCTCATGCCTGATCACCCGAGCTTGGGTAACGCGGCCTGAAGCTTCATCAGAAAGGCGTGTTCGCCGCTGTTCTCACCATCGCGGGCGAGCACGCCGCGCACGACTCCGAAGGCCTCTGTCTGCGAGCCTTGGTCGGTGAAAAGAGCGGCCCGGCTCGCGATGTATTGCTCAGTCGCCTCGTCCGAGTCTGCGGCCTCGCGGGCACGGGCAAGCGACTGTTCGAGAAAAAGGCTCTTCGGGTGTTCCGACTCCCAGCCTTCGGCGATGTAGGCGGACTCCGCGAGCGACTCCTCGGCCAGCGAGAGATGCGAGTCCGAGTATGGTGCGAGGGTGATGAGATCGAAAAGAGCCTCGCGTTGTGCCTGAGTCAGCTTGTGAGTCATGGAATCGGGTGGGTTTCGAAGTCACTGTGACGGGGACGCTGCTGGCGACAAGCTGATTGTTTCCGCCGGAGGAAGCGCTGCAGTGGTGAAGAACTTCGCGAGCGTCGCATACACCGGCTGCGAGGTGACCAAAACGGTGGAGTGTCCGGCACCGGCCACGGAGAGGAATTGTTTCTCGGCTGCTGGCACCGCGGCAAACAAAACCTTGGCCTGCGACGGCGGCACAAACGTGTCTTGATCACCATGACCGATGAGCACGCGCATGGAGTCGAGTTTTGCCGCGGCATCGAGTGGTCGGATCGACGCGGGTTCGTAGCCGGCGCGCCATTTGACGAGAGCGCTGACTGTCAGCCGAGCCGGCCGCCACAGCGGGCCAAAGTAATTTCGCGCCTGGTTTTCGATCACGTCATCAAGCGCCGCGAAGGACGACAGCTCCGCCACTGCGATCCATCGGCGCGGGTCTGCGGCGGCCGCTTGAAGGGCGATGGCGCCTCCCTGTGAAATTCCAAAGATACCCGCCGGCTCGGGATCGAATTGAAATGCTGTAGCCGCCGAGCTGAGCGCTGCGGCGGGGAGCGAGGCCTCGCGAAATCCAAAAGCCGCAAACTTCACGGGATGATCTCCGTGACCTGGCAGGTCAGGCAGCACGCAGCGGAACCCAGCGGCGCACAGGCGCTCCGCGACGGGCAGGTGGTCTTCCTTCCGGCCGGTATGCCCGTGTAGGAGCACGAGGCTGCCGATGATTTCTCCCCAAGGCTTCAGCGAGATGCCTTCCGCTGCCAGTTGCGTCCTGAGCTTGTTCCCCTTCTCAGCCAGACCCGGCGCGCGCGCCGGCTCGCAGACGAGGCACGGCGTGCCCTTCCACTCCCCATCGGCAATGGCGAACGAGCGGATCAGCAGGCCATGCGCGCTGGCGTGGCCCAGAATCTCCAAGTGGTAATCTTGGATCACACGACGCGTCGGACAGATCAGGCGCGAGGCCGCAAGCCAGCACGCCACGGAGAAAGCTGTGGCGGCGCACAGACCCGCGACGATGAAAAGACGCAGGAAGGTTCGGCGCATCACAAATAGACAGAGCCACCCTGGCCCGGACGGGTCCAAGCCTGAGCGATCAGTCAGCGGCCGCGGCCTTGGTCTTCGTGGGCGCGCCCTTTTCGGCGAGCTTTGCCTTGACCTCGGATTCGATTTCCTCGGTGAGCTTTGGATCGTTCTTGAGCGCTTCCTTTGCAGCGTCGCGGCCCTGGGCCACCTGAGTGCCCTTGTAGCTGATCCATGAGCCACGCTTCTGCAGGATGTCGTAATCCATGGCCAGGTCGAGCAGTGAGCCGATCGTGCTGATGCCCTCGTTGTACATGATGTCGAACTCGGCCTCGGTGTATGGCGGTGCGAGCTTGTTCTTCACGACCTTCACGCGGGTGCGGTTGCCCGTCACGGTGCCGTCCGTGGTCTTGATCGCGCCGATGCGGCGGATGTCGATGCGGACACTGGCGTAGAATTTCAAGGCCTTGCCGCCCGGCGTGGTCTCGGGGTTGCCGAACATGACGCCGATCTTCTCGCGGATCTGGTTGGTGAAAATGCAGCAGGTGCGCGCCTTGGCGATGATGGCGGTGAGCTTTCTGAGAGCCGCGCTCATGAGGCGTGCCTGCGCGCCGACGGTGGAGTCGCCGATCTCGCCCTCGAGCTCCTGGCGGGTGACCAGCGCGGCGACGGAGTCGATGACGATGACATCGAGCGCATTTGAGCGCACGAGGGTCTCGCAAATGCGCAGCGCCTCCTCGCCCGAGCTTGGCTGTGACACGAGGAGCTCTTCCATGTTCACGCCCAGCTTCCGTGCATAGCCAGGATCCAGCGCGTGCTCCACGTCAATGAATGCGGCCAGCCCGCCCGCTTTCTGCGCTTGGGCGACGACGGTGAGTGTGAGTGTCGTCTTGCCGGAGGACTCCGGGCCGTAAACCTCCACGACGCGGCCGCGCGGGAAACCACCGGTGCCGAGCGCCTGATCGATGAGGATGTTGCCGGTGGGAATGACGGCGATCTCCACCGCCGTCGCCTCACCCATGCGCAGGATCGCACCCTCGCCGTAGTCCTTCTGAATCTGCTGGATGGCGAGGTCGAGATTCCGCGCGCGCGCCTCGGCGATCTTGTTCGTTGCGGGTTCGGAGGATTCTTTCGAGGACTTGGCCATGAGGATAGAGGTGGGTGGTTGAATGTTCGGGCGAACACTAAGCCTCGCGTAGGCCAAGAGTAAAGCGCCGTTCCATTTCGCCCGATTAAACAGGAGCACCCGGCTGATGCAATCCTGAAATCCGGGTCTGATCAAAAGATGGAGGGCAAAAAAAGGCCGCCTTTTCGCAAGGCGGCCTTTCGTAAAACGAGTTGTCTGGAAACAATCAGCGCGCTGCGGCAGCGGCGGCTGCACGGGCTGCGACAGCCGTGCTGTGCGCCTGCGCCAGACCGTCCAGGCCGCGATAGGTCTTGCCGACCTTGGCGCACATGCCGCGGCTCACCAGGTTCTGCAGCTTCTCATAAGAGCGCAGCCGGAGCATCTCCTCACCGCCACTGACCGCGTTCTTCAATTTCAGGTTTTCATACACGAGGCCGAAGAGGGCGTTGAACTCATGAGTTTTGCCTCGGGAAAGCACATTCACCAGCTCATCAGTTACATGGTCGGGGACTCTACGAGAGAAGCGTGTCTTACGTGTCGGTGTGGTAGCCATAGGACGCGCAGTTTACCACGAGTGCCTGGGAGAGGCCAAGATTTTGTGCTCCGCGAAAACTTTTTGTTCTTTTTTCCGCCACCCTCGAAAGACTTTATTTTGACCAGCCGTTTTGCCGCGATCTGGCTCCTACGGACGACGGTATGCACAATGCATAGCCGAAGTTTCTGGCAATTTTAATCCCCGAACGCACCGACCACGCGCGGAAGACTGCCATCGGGCTTCAAAAGGAATATTTCCGGACTCGCCGCATACGGGTTGCTGTCATAACGCTCCCGCAAATCGTCCCCAAATTCAGCTAAGGCCTCGGCGCGGGCAGGAAAAATGTACAACGAGTTCCGATCCGGGATCAAAGCCCAGGTGTCGCCGCTGAAAGTTTTTTGAAAAAGCGTGCCGAGAGACGGCGCCAGCAACAAGGAAGCAATCAGCGGGCTCTCCCCACGGAAGACAGCGTACCGGACGGCACCTGCCTCGTCCTTGACGTAGTCGGGCACCAACGTGGCCAGCCTGCGGTCAGCGGCGGCTCTCGAGCGTTCGAGGAAGGTCTCCACGCTAATGCCCAGCTTTGTCAGCTCTTCGGCCGCGTAGGTTTTGATGCCGGGCGATTCGGCCACCTCACGGGCGGGTGAGATGACCGTGCTTTTTGCATCCGGCAAAAACCGCGACCGCTCTGTCCGCATCACCTTCGGTTCCGGGAGCATCACGAACACCTCCAGCTTCCGTGCGGGCGGCGCGGGCGGTGACACCGGCTCATTCACAACAGGCTTCGTCGCCGTCGCGCTCTTTGGGCGCGTCGCTGACTTCGACTTGCTTTGAGCCGGCAGATCTCCGCACGCGAATGCAAAGAACGCGAGGGCCGTCAGGGAATGGGATGTCCAGCTCATGCGGCACATTGGTGGCGGCATCTGTGCGCTTCAAGCGCGGCAGAAACCTTTCGCTTGCGCCGTGTCGCATCGTTGGCCTTCGTCCCGCATGATCGCCTTCGTCCGCGGCAAGCTCGCCGAGTCTCTTCCCAACCAAGTCACCGTTGATGTGAACGGCGTCGGCTACCATGCCTTCATTCCACTCTCGACTTTCGACCGCCTGCCGCAACCTGGCGATGAGGTGCGGCTGCTCACCCATTACCACGTCACGGATCGCGACCACACGCTGTTCGGTTTTCTCACCAGCGAGGAGCGCGATTTGTTCCGGCTGCTGATCGACCGCGTGTCTGGCATCGGGCCGAAGCTCGCGCTCGCGGTGCTCAGCGGCATGCCGGTCACTGATTTCAAGGACGCCGTGATCCGCAGCGACATCGCGGCCCTCTCGCGCATGAAGGGCGTGGGCAAAAAGACCGCCGAGCGCATCGTGCTCGAGCTGCAGGACAAGGTCGGTGTGGTGGAAACCTGGCAGGCCGCGCGCTCGGCGAAGGCTGACCACGATCCGTCGCGTCAGGCGCAGACTGACGCGGTTCTCGCCCTCATCGCGCTCGGCTTCAAGCAGACCGAGGCGCAGAAGGCGATCACGGAACTGGTGAAGCAGCCCGGCTTTGATCCCGCCGTCACAACACCGGACAAACTAATCCGCGACTCACTCCGCGTGCTGAATTTCTGATCGCGATTGTGCGCGGCAAAAATTTCCTCGTTACCGCACCGGAGTGATCCGCGTTCATCTCCGCGTGTGCAGCGTGCCCGCTCCAACTCAAAGCCACCGTGATGCAAGACGCCCTCGAAGTGCAAGCTTGCGTTGCGCTCGCCCGCACCGGCGATGCACCGGCGGCGGAGGCGCTGATCGCGCATTTGCATCCGCTGGTGCGGCGGCTCGTGCGGAATCATCTGCCGCGCCGCGAGAGCGAGGAGGATCTGATGCAGGATGCCTTCATCAAGATCTTCCAGCGGCTGGAAACGTACGAGCCGCGCGCAGGCGTGCCGTTCGAGCATTGGGTGTCCCGTCTCACCGTGCGCACCTGCCTCGATGCATTGCGCGCGGAGCGCTCGCGTCCCGAGTGGCGCATGGCCGACCTCAGCGAGGGCGAGACGCAGTGGATGGACTATCTCATGAGCCGTCAGGCCGATTCGCCATCGGAGCACGTCGCGGATGCGAAGGCCATCGTCGCACGATTGCTGGCGCAGTTGTCCCCGTCGGACCGGCTGGTCCTCACGCTGCTGGACTTGGAACAGCGTTCGACGCTCGAGATCAGCCAGCTCACCGGCTGGACGCGCGCGATGGTCAAGATGCGCGCGATGCGCGCCCGCCTGAAGTTGCGGCAAATCGCGCGAAAACAAATGAAGAGCGAGTTTTCTAAACCATGAACGACTTTGATCAACGCTGGCAAAACCTGGCCCGGGACGCCGACGGCCTTTTCGATGAAGCCCTGCCGGAGCTGCCTTTCGGCTTCGTCACACGGGTTCTCGCGCAAAGCCGCAGGAGCGCCGCAGAGCCGTGGGAAGACATCGTCAGCGCGCTCGGCCTGCGGGCGATTCTCACCACGGGTGCCCTCGCGCTCATCGCCGGCGGCCTTGCTTTTTCAGACTGGTACGAGTTCCGCATCGAGCGGCCCGCAGTCGAGCGCACCTTCACCAACGAGCTGTCATGGCCGTGATCCGCACGCGCAGGACGAAGGCGGCCTTCCTGCTTGCGCTGCTCGTGGTGGTCAGCGTCGCTGTCGGCTTTTTCCTTGGCATCGTGCTCTCCTCGATCATCAGCAAGAAGAAGGAGCAGCCCGCATTCTGGAAGCAAGCCGCCACCAAGCATCTCGAGAAACTCCACCCCACCGACGAGCAGCGGAAGAAGTTTGAGGCCCGCACAGACAGCGCGGTGAAGGAGCTGGCCGACCTTCAGAAGGAGGGCGTTGCGCGTATCTGGGACGTGGTGAACCGCGCCACCGCCGACATCGACAAGGAACTCACGCCGGAGCAGCGCGACATTTTTGAGAAGATCAAACCGAGGGAGAAATCCGCTGGAATAAAATAGCCCGTTACCACCACGAACCTCCCGGCGTTTCAACCGGAACCACGCTCAATTCGTCAACGACAACCCTTCACCCAGCTCCCAACCATGCTCGTCTCGACAATCTTCATGTGGGTGGCCATCGCCGCCGGATTCATCATCGCGCTCCCATCCATTTGGCTTTGCGGTCAGGCGCTCTGGCCTGTGGCCGCTGAGAAACGCGCGCAGGTCGCCGCCAGCGGCAATTTGAAATCACTGCTCATCGGACTCGTGCCCCTGGTCATCACCATCATGATGCTCAGCCGTCTCGGTAAGAACGGGCAGGTGCTGGTCATTCCGTTGTCAGCGTTGCTACTTTGGGGGATGGCTTCTGCCGATGGCCTGGCCACGTTCGTCGGTCGCAAAGTCTGGCCTTATCTGCGTGAGGCGAATCCGTGGAAGCAGACGATGCGCGGCGGATTCGTGCTCGTCGGTGCCGCGCTGCTTCCGCTCGTCGGCTGGATTCTCGTGCTGCCGCTCATCGCCGTGATGGGCTGGGGCATCAGTGTGCGGTCGTGGTTTGTGAGGAGTGACGCAACCGGCCCGGTTGCCGCCGCCATTGTTTGATTGCAAGCCAGTGGCTTGCACCACTTTATGAATACCCGCCGCTCTCTTTTCAAAGCCACCGCTCTCGGCGGCGGCACGGCGTTGCTCGCGGGTTGTGAGCAGGCGACGCGGCAGCTCACGCAATTGCTTGGCGAGACGGTGCCAGATCATCTCGCCGTGCCGGAGAGCGCGGAGATCGATCCGGAGTTTCATCTGCTGTCGCGCGCCGCATTTGGCCCGTGGCCGGGCGATGTGCAGCTCGTGAAAAAAATGGGCCGCGAGGCGTGGATCGAAGCACAGTTGAACCCTGACTCCATCCCCGACAACGCCTGCGATCTACGCGCGGAGCGCTTCGAGTCGCTCTACTTCAGCGCGGGGGATGCGTATGAATTCCGCAAACCCGTGCTGCGTGAGGAGATCACCCGCCACGCCCTGCTGCGTGCGATTTACAGCCGACGACAGCTCTTCGAGGTCATGGTCGAGTTCTGGACCGACCATTTGAACATCGACCTCGAAAAGGGCGACTGCATTTATCTCAAGCCGAGTGACGACCGCGACATCATCCGCAAACATGCGCTCGGAAATTTTCACGACCTCATCCGCGCCTCCGCCACCTCGCCGGCGATGCTGGTCTATCTCGACGGTAAGTCGAACAAGGTGCGCAAGAAGACCGACGACAAGCCGAATGAAAACTACGCGCGCGAGCTGATGGAGCTGCACACGCTCGGCGTCCGCGGAGGTTACACGCAGGACGATGTGCGCGAGGCCGCGCGCTGCCTTAGCGGATGGACCTTCGATGTGAAGCGCGTCTTCGCGCTGAACGCGGGCGAGAGCTTCTTCAAACCCGACTGGCACGATCACGGCGCGAAAACCGTGCTCGGGAAATCTATCGGGGCTGGCGGCGGAGAGAAGGACATCGACGAACTGGTGAACATCGTGTGCGGTCACCCGAGCACCGCGACGTTCATCGCCACCAAGCTCTGCCGCCGCTTCATCAGCCACGAGGCTCCGAGCAGCATCATCGAGCGAGTTGCCGCAGATTTCAGGAGGACGAATGGCGACATCAAGAGCCTTCTGCGCGTCATCTTGAAGTCCGAAGAGTTTGCCGCGAGTCGCGGCCAGCTCTTGAAGCGCCCGTTCAAGTTCATCGTCTCCGCCCTGCGCGCCACCGCCGCAGACACGAGAGCTGAGAAAGGCGTGCTAGAGCCGCTGCTGCGCATGGGCCACGGCCTCTTCCAATACCCGACACCCGACGGTTACCCCGACGAGGAGCTGCCGTGGATGGGCACGCTGATGTGGCGTTGGAATTTTTCTCTCGCGCTGGCCGGAGGAAAACAACCTGGTGCGACGGTGAACCTCACGCCGCTGATTCAGGCGCTGCAAACTGAGAAGAAGAAAGAGCCGGATGCGGCGAAGTGGTTCGGTCATTTGGTCGGCCGCAAACCAACCGGGCAAGAGCTGGCCGCCATCGCGCTCCCGACGCCGGCGAAGAAAGGCGTGTCGCCCGAATACGCGGCCGTATCCAAACAAACCGTCGGACTCATCCTCGCGAGTCCGGCATTTCAGAGGTGCTGATGCGGATGATGGCGAATCGACATCGGGGTCTGCTAAGTCCCCCTCACCCCCGCCCTCTCCCAAGGGGAGAGGGAGTTGATGGCGCTGACGCGCCGCTTGCGAAAGTACGCCGTACCGGCAGTTCGGAAGGGACGGTTCCAGCACATGTTGAACGTGCCGGAGTACCGCTCACGAAAGCAGTCCAGCCATTTCTTGGCTGGAGTCATCAACCGTCTTCGCGCAAAACTTTGCGCCGGGGTCTGCGAGCTACCGAAGGATCTTTTCCGCGATTGGCGCAGCGCGCCTCTGACTCCCTCTCCCCTGGGGAGAGAGCTGGGCTGAGGGGAAATAGTTTCGCGCGGTCGTGCATCGCGATCAACCACTCTATCCAAGCGCCATGCCCTCCCTAACCCGCCGCGCCCTTCTCTCGCAGCTCGCCTTCACCGCCTCCGCCGCAGTCGCGAAGCCGAAGACGGACACACACACGCTCGTCTGCGTTTTCCTGCGCGGCGGCGCCGACACGATGAACATCTGGGTGCCTTATGCCAGCGATGCCTATTACCGCCAGCGGCCCACGGTCGCGATCAAGCGGCCCGGCTCCGGGAGCGATGCGGCGATCAAGCTGGACGATCACTACGCGCTCCACCCGATGATGCAGCCGCTGGAAGCCGCGTTCAAAGAAGGACGCTTCGGCGCGGTGCAGGCGGTCGGTCACGACAACAACACGGGCTCGCACTTTGAATGCCAGGATCAGATGGAGCACGGCGACCCGGCGGCTGGCAAAGTCGCGGGCGGCGGCTGGCTCGGGCGCTTTCTGCGGTCGCGTGAAAAAGAGAAACAATCGCCGCTCTCCGCCATCGCCATCGGCACCGCGTTGCCGGAGTCGCTGCGCGGCGCGCCGTCGGTCAGCGTGCTGGAGCACATCGACGACATCGCGATCAAGGCGCCGGGTGGTGATGCGGACGCGATCATCACCGCGCTGCGCTCCCTTTACGGCGCGGATGTCACGATGCTCGGTGAGCGCGGCAGGGAGACGCTCGAGCTGTTCAAGCGCGTCTCCGCCTTGCAAGGCAAGGACTACACGCCCGAGCACGGTGCCGAGTATGCGAAGAATGAGTTCGCCAGCGGTCTGGGCGAGATCGCGCGGCTGATCAAGGCGCGGGTCGGCCTTCAGGTGGCGTGCATCGACCTGAAGAACTGGGACACGCATTTTTTCCAAGGCACCGCCAACGGCACGCAGGCAGAGCGCATCAAGACGCTGGCAGACGGTGTGGCCGCATTCGATGCCGACATGAAGAGCCATCGCGCGCGCTACACGCTGATGATCACCACGGAATTCGGCCGGCGCATTTATGAAAACGCATCGCTCGGCACGGATCACGGCCGCGGCTTTGCGCTCATGGCATTGGGCGACAAGGTGAAGGGCGGCCGCGTGATCGGACCGTGGCCGACGGAGGCGATGGATGAGAGCAATCCGCTCGGCCCCGGCGGCATCAAGCCGGCGAGCGACTTCCGCGATGTCTTTGCCGAGATCTTGCGCGGCACTCACTCGCTGACTGATGCGGAAGCAGAGGCCGTTTTCCCGAACGCGAGTTTGACGAGGACGGGGCTCATGAGCTGAAATCATCCGTGTCGGAATCCGTGAAGCGTGCGCTGCGACAAATTCCATTGCCGCACTGCGACGGCAGAGGCAGGGTGATCCTGCATGGTGCGCATCATGAACTGCCAGTGTGAGAAGCGAATCCCCGCGAACCGCCGTGCGCTGGCTGCCGCCTTGGGTTGGATTTGCGTCTTGATGCCGGCATCAGCGCCTGCGGCAAAAGCGCCCGCACCCGCCGCATTCATCCTGGATGAATCGCGCGCGTTGCCGGAGCAATCGCAGGCCGCCCTCTCCAGCGCGCTGCTGCGGTTTCGCGAGGCGACGGGCTGCGGTGTCTTTGTGGTCACGACGACGTTTTTAAGCGGCGAGTCCGTGCGGGATCACGCCACGGCGCTCGCGGACTCGTGGATGTCCGAGGGGCGCGGAGTCGTCCTCGCCTACGACCGCGCCACCGATGCACACGCCATCACGCCGACGCAGTCGATGTGGAAGACGTATCCGACTCCGGCGCTGGTGGAGGCCTTTCGTGAGGCGGGCGGGGTGATGCAGGACAAAACGCAGCCGCTCGAGAGGCGCCTCATCGAGAGCACGGGCGTGCTGATGACGCGCATCACCCGCGCGGAAGAAGAGCGGCGGCTGCATGGTCAACTGCTGCCCGGGCATGATCTTTGGGCCGCGCTGGTCTTCCTGCTGCTGCTCGTCGCCGGCGCGCTAGGATGCGGGCTCATGCTGGCCCACCTACGGAAACGCGATGCGTCCAACGCGATCCGTTATTTCTTTCCGCAGGCGGATGCGGCGATGCGCTTCGGCGCGCCGTATGGCGGCGGTGTGATCGTGGAGGCCGGGATCAATCGTCCTCATCCCTGACCTCGGGTCCGCCGTGCTGCGGCACGGGCACGCCGAGGTCCTCGAGGATGGCGTCCACGCGCTGGATGAATTTGAAGGGGATGCGCTTTCGCTGGTACTTCCGCCACAGCACATCGCGCAAGGAAAGCCAAAGCTCGGGACTCGGCTGCGGCACCCGTGCCCAATCATCGGCGCCCGGCTCCAGCGTGGCAAAGGTCCAGTCGCGTGAGTTCCAGTAGCCGCGGATGTAGCGGCGCTTTCCGCTCTCCTCGCAGCGCTCGTGCCATTCGTGAATCTGGTTTTTTGTCATGCTTTCCGGGTTGCACGGCGAGGATGCGTTGCAAAGTGCGCGATGCAACCGCACAAAGCAGACTACCGGGTGCTGGCCCGGCTGGCCGTCTTCATCGGCGGCGTGTTGCTGGCCGGCGCTCTGCTGGCACCGCCGATTTTTTTCGCCGCGCAATCATTCATCAAGAGCCATCCCGGATCATCCATCAGCACCCTGCTGGCGAAGAGCGAGTTCCCCGGCTACTTCAATCGCGCGGCGATGCTGGCGGCGTTTGCAGGCCTGGTGCCGTTGTTGCGCTCGCTGGATCTACAGTGGCGCGAAATGACCGGCGGCCTGGGTGCCGCGCGCGGCGCGCGGCAGCTCGCACTCGGCTTCGGCATCGCGCTGATCGGCATCCTGGTCATGGGCCTCGTGTGCTTTGCCGCGGAAGCGTGCAGGCTGAAGCCCACGCCGCCGTGGGGCCGGGTGTTCATGCCGCTGGTGTCGGGCTTTGCCGTCGCCACGCTGGAGGAAATGCTGTTTCGCGGGGCGATCCTCGGCATTCTCTGCCACTCGCTCGGCGCGCCACGCGGCCTCTGGTGGACGACGGGCTTCTTCGCGATTGTGCATTTTCTCAAGCCGCCCGCCGCAGGCGTTTTCGCGCCGGAAGAAGTGACTTGGCTCTCCGGGTTTGCGGTGATCCCGCATTTGTTCCGCGGGTTTGGTCAATGGAACCATTTCATCGGCGAGTTCGTGCTGTTGTTCACCGTGGGCTGGGTGCTGGCGCGCGGGCGGCAGGTGTCTGGCGGACTGTGGCTTGGCATCGGCCTGCACGCCGGATGGGTCGCTGGGATGAAGTACTTCGGCCAGCTCATCATCATCACGCCGGCGTTGAACAAAGCCCACTTCGCACCGTGGATGGTGCGGAACACCTGCCGCTCCATCGTGAGCCCGATCGTCGGCGTGGTGCCGGTCATCGCCGTGCTGCTCACCGGCGTCGTGGCGCTGTGGCTGGTGCGCCGGGCCATCGGCGCGCGTGACGAGAAAGCCGTTGCGACCGACGCAAACTAGCAACAACAGTGCCCGGCAACCCCGCGCCGAAGTGGCGGAATTGGTAGACGCGCCAGACTTAGGATCTGGTTGAGCAATCAGTGCAGGTTCGAGTCCTGTCTTCGGCACCATAGAATGGGAAGTGCTTTCCGACGAATGTCCGACTTCAGACTCACTTCCGACTACGCGCCGTGCGGCGACCAAGGCCAGGCGATCGCAAAGCTGACGCGGTCCATCCGCGCGGGAAACCGGCATCAGACGCTGCTCGGTGTCACGGGATCGGGCAAAACGTTCACGATGGCGAATGTGATCGAGCAGATCGGCAAGCCGACGCTCATCATGAGCCATAACAAGACGCTGGCGGCGCAGCTCTACTCGGAGTTCAAGAATTTCTTCCCGCACAACGCCGTCGAGTACTTCGTGAGCTACTTCGACTTTTACCAGCCCGAGGCTTACATCCCGCGGACGGACACCTACATCGAGAAAGACTCGGCGGTGAACGATGAGATCGAGCGGCTCCGGCTCTCGTCGATGGGCGCGCTGCTCACACGGAAGGACGTGATCGTGGTCTCGAGCGTGTCGTGCATCTACGGCCTCGGCTCGCCGGAGGATTACGCGGGCATGATGGTGCCGGTGCATGTCGGCCAGCGGATCACGCGCGAAACCTTGCTCACGCGAATGGTGGAGATGCTTTATGAGCGGAACGACATCACGCTGAAGCGCGGCTGCTTCCGCGCGCGGGGCGATGTCGTCGAGGTGATCCCCGCCTATCTCGACACCGAGGCGATCCGCATCGAGTTTTTTGGTGACGAAATCGAGCGCATCTCCGCAGTGGACGCGCTCACCGGCCATGTGACCTCGAAGATGACGAGCTACACCATTTTTCCGGCGAAGCAGTTCGTCACGCCGGGAGACAAGCTGCGCCGCGCCATCGTGGCCATCCGCGCGGAGATGGAGGAGCGGACGGCGCTCTTTGAAAAGGAAGGGAAACTGCTCGAAGCCCAGCGGCTGCGGATGCGCACGGAATATGACATCGAGATGATGCAGGAGATGGGCTTCTGCCAGGGCATCGAAAATTACAGCCGCCATCTGGCCGCCCGCGCGCCGGGCAGCACACCGGGCACGTTGCTGAATTTCTTCCCCGACGACTTCCTGCTGATGGTGGATGAAAGCCACGCCACGATCCCGCAGATCGGCGGCATGTATGCGGGCGACATGTCCCGCAAAGGCGTCCTCGTCGAGCACGGCTTCCGGCTGCCCAGCGCGCTGGATAACCGGCCGCTGAAGTTTGATGAGTTCATGGCGCACGTGCCGCAGGCGCTGTATGTGAGCGCGACTCCCGCGCCGTTTGAGTTTGAGAACAGCGTCGTCGGGAACACGGGTTACTTTGCAAAGATCCAGCCCGGTTCCATGGAACCTGTCGATGCCCGACGCGTCTCCGCCGCCACGATGCGCATCTCGGGCAGCGCCGAGCCGGTTGAGAAATTCGACGCGACGACCAAAGGCCGCGCCCTCATCGTCGAGCAGATCATCCGGCCGACGGGACTGCTGGACCCCGTCATCACGATCAAGCCGCTCAAGGGACAGATCGATGAGACCATCGAGCAATGCCGCCAGCGCATCGAGAAAGGCCAGCGCGTGCTCGTCACCACGCTGACCAAACGCACCGCCGAGGATCTCACGGATTACCTGCGCAATCTCGACCTGCGCGTGCGCTACCTGCACAGCGACATCGATGCCATCGAGCGTGTGGAAATCTTGCGCAGCCTGCGAAAGGGCGACTGCGACATCCTCGTCGGCATCAATCTCCTCCGTGAAGGCCTGGATCTCCCCGAGGTCAGCCTGGTGTGCATTCTTGATGCGGATAAGGAAGGCTTTCTTCGCAGCCAGACATCGCTCATCCAAACGGCTGGCCGTGCAGCGCGCCATGTGAACGGTGAGGTCGTCTTGTTTGCCGACAAGATCACCGACTCGATCCAGGCGCTGCTGAACGTCACCGCCTACCGCCGTCAGCGGCAGATGGAGCACAACGAGAAGCACGGCATCACACCCACGACCGTGCAGCGCCCGGTGCAGGAAAGCCTGCACATGTACGGCCGCGCGAAGTCGGTGGAAGACGGAATCGTGCGCGAAGCTGGCGGCGACATGGCGGTGATCGATGTCATCCGCGAGCTTGAGCAGGAGATGGCCGATGCGGCCGGAAAGCTCGAGTACGAGCGCGCCGCGCTGCTGCGCGATCAGATTCGGGAACTCAAAAAGCAATCCGGCATGGCCACGGACGACACCGGTGCGCCCGCACAACGAAAGCCCGTGCGCTACGGGAAGGGCAAGCCAATGCGGAAAAGATAGCGCGCCGCGTTTCGGCCAGGCGTGATGAGGCTGAAATTCCCGCGCCGCCCAAGTGACTGGCGGACTAGCAGCGGTAAACGATGCGCGCCTTCTCGGTGTCGTAAGGCGACATCTCGATCTTCACGCGGTCGCCGACGACGAGGCGGATGAAACGCTTGCGCATCTTGCCGGAGATGTGGGCCAGCACCAGATGATCATTGGTCAGCTTCACGCGGAACATGGTTCCGGCAAGAACAGCCGCGACGGTGCCTTCAAGCTCGATGGCCTGTTCCTTCGTTTCTTCTTCGTCAGGACGACGCTTCGAGGGTGGGGGCGGGGCGTATCCGCGCCTTCTGTTGTTGCTTCGTTTGATCACGTCTTCTTTGTGTGGGTGTCGGGAGTTCTTCCCGGGGTCATTGGCTGGCTAGTGTGCCTTCAGGGAGGGCAATTACAACCGGGAATTTCGATGCTGCCAGCGTCGCCAGGCATTCATTTGCCGATGCCCAAATCCTCCGGCCGCGCACCTTTCCTGAACCCGCGAAAGCGATGTGGATCGGCCGCGTCGGCGCCGTCCTTCGTCCCGTACATCAGCGGTTTGAATGGATCGACATAGGTTACATCCGTCTGCGCCGGGACTTCGAGGCCGAGACCCCAGAACACTCCGTTCACGACGAGACGGCGGAGACCTTCGTTCGTGAGGTCGGTGGCCGCGCCCATGGTCGTGCACAGCACTTTGTTTGATGTTCCGGCCGCGTTTTTCACCTCACGCGTCCAGGCGACGGGCATGGCGGGATCGTTCACACCCTGCTCGGCGCCGGCGCGGCTTTTCTTTTTGTAGTCGGCAGGTGTGTCGGTCGGATTCATTCCGGCGAGAGAGATTCCACGCATGAGGATGGTCGCGTCCGATGGCGGTGCGGCCTCATAGACATCGGTGGTGCCAAAGACATGCGCCACGCCGCGCAGGATCGGATTGTCCTTGGCCGACGGCTCGATCACGCCCCGCGTGGCTTCGGCGCGATGCTTGCCCCAATGGCTGACCCATGTCTCGCCCAGCACGGCGCGGCCCCAGCCTCCGTCAGGGTTGTTCCAGTTCCACTTTGCATAAGGGCTGTCTTTGGGGATGCCGTTGAAGGCGTGGGTGGCCGTCCGCAGGCCGATGATGGGAATGCCGCGATTCACGGCGGCATCGAATTTCTCCAGCGCCGCGTCGTTCCATTTGCGAAAGCGGATCAGCATGACAATCGCATCCGCCGAGTCGAGAGCCGCCGGATTGCCGAGGCTCGTGCCATTGTTCGGGTTGATCGTCCCGTCCGCATCGACGGAGAAAAGCACGGTGCATTTGAAGCCGTGGCGCTGGCTCAGAATCTTCGCGAGCATGGGCAGGCCTTCCTCGCTGCGGTACTCTTCGTCGCCGGTCAGGAAGACGACATGCTTTCCCTTCCCCGGTCCGTCCTTGCCTTCATAGACGATGTGATCCGCCGCAGGACACACGGCGGTGAAGGTGCTGAACAGGAGCAAAAATGCGGCGAGGTGTTTCATGATGGCCGTGGATAACGGGCGGCGGTCGTGAAAACTTCTGCGCAGACGCCGGTTCGCTGGGTTTTGTCCGACAGCCTGCCGCGACCTGCTCACTGGGGATCGACGCGCATCTCGCCGAACTCGGCCCAGCATGGCCTCGTCGGCGCCCACGTTTTGTCCGAGCCGCCGTGGAAGGTCTCGAAGTAAACGGAGTCCACGCCGAAGGAGTCCACCGTGCGCCATTCCATGTCCGTGCGGCTGATTAGCAGCTTTTCCTCGGCGCGTTCTCCATTGCGAATCCACACATAAAGTTTTCCATTTCGTTTGCCGGGCTCATTCATCGAAACGCGGAGGCGCACGCGGACGGGCACGCCGGTCGGAAAGCGAAAGTCGTCGGGGAAGGAGAAGCGGTCGCCGTAGTTGTCGGCTTGGTTTCTGTGATAAACGTATGCCTCGCCGCGACCCTCCGCGCGCCACATCAGGCGCGCTGAAAAGCCGTTCTCTCCTGTGGCCGGGCGGCCGCCGCTGACGTTCTCGGGTCCGCCGCAGAGTCCAGGGAGCTTGCCGCCTTTCACCCAGTCGAAGTCGTCGCTGAACACGACCGTGTAGCGCAGCTCCGCGATGTCGTGTTTGCCGAGCGGATACCGCCAGCCCCCGCCGCATTTCTCCGGCCCGATCTCGCCGACGGCAAACGTCGCGCGCAGCCAGTTTTTCTTGTCGCGTTCGACGACTGAGAGGTGGCCCTCCCTCACGCCGTCCTCCCATTCGCAGCCGGGCCAGTCAGTTTTCCAGCGCTCCACGGTGTAAGGTCCGGGCTGGCCGCCGATCTTGATTGGCATCGGCGCGGCTGCAAACGCGGCGGCTGCAAAAACGATGGCGACAAGTGCGATGCGCAGGATCATGCGCGCACCGATACCCCGATGGAAGCCGACGCCAACCCATTCGATGACGAGCCCGTGCAGATTCCCATCACGGGCGAGCTGGATCTGCACACGTTCCGGCCGGGTGACATCCCAGACCTGCTGCCCGGCTATTTCGACGAATGCCGTGAGCGCGGCATCCTCACGGTGCGCGTGATCCATGGGAAAGGCACGGGCGCGTTGCGGGCGGGCGTGCATCGGTTGCTGGACGGAATGCCGGGCATCGCATCGTGGACGTGGCCCGCAGGAGCGGAGAGCGGCGGTTGGGGCGCGACGTGGGTCGAGCTGAAAATGCGGAGCGGCGAGGAGGCCGGAGCGGCGGATTGACCCCCTGGTTCCCTCGGGCTCGGATGACTCCAGTCACGGAGTGCCTGGACTACTTTGTGATGCGCGAAGAATTTGCCCGCGTTGCCCGTTCTTTGTGCCTATTTCTCAGCCCATGCATTCACGCTTCATTCAGATCCTCGGCGCGTCGTTCTCCCTCGCATCCATCGCGCTGGCGCAGCCGGCCACCACTCCGCTTTTCTGGCCTGACAAGAACGGGCCTACGCTGGACAACATCGTGCCCGCCACCGATGCCGCGCGGCTGCCGATCGAGTGGGATGATGCGACAGGAAAAAACATCGCGTGGAAGACGCCGCTCGAGGGCTTCGGCCATTCCACACCCGTGATCGGCGGCGACTTGATCTGGTTCACATCCGCGACGGTTGAAGGAAAAACACAATTCGTCCACGGCATCGACCGGAAGAGCGGGAAGGTCATCCATCACCTGCTCGTCTTCGAAAACGCCGCGCCCGAGGAGCTGGGCAATCCGCTCAACAACTACGCCGCGCCATCGCCCGTACTCGAGGCCGACGCGCTGTATGTTCACTTCGGCACATACGGCACGGCGAGGATTGATCCAGCCGCCGGAAAAATCGTCTGGCAGCGGCGCGACATCAATGTGCGTCACTTTCGCGGGCCGGGCTCGTCACCCGTCATACACGGTGACCTGTTGATCCTCACGTTCGATGGCATCAATGAGCAGTTCGTCACCGCGCTCGACAAGAAAACGGGCGCGACCGTTTGGAAAACTAACCGCACCACCGATTACGGCGACCTCGACAAGGACGGCCAGCCGACGCGCGATGGCGACATGCGGAAGGCCTACCACACGCCGATTGTCTTCAAGATGGGGGAAAAGGAAGTGCTCGTCTCAGTTGGCTCACGCGCGGCGTTTGGATATGCTGTGAAGAGCGGCAAGGAACTCTGGACCATCCGGCATGGCGGCTTCAATGCCGCCATCCGTCCGTTGCGCGCGGATGACGTGCTCATCCTGAACACCGGCTCCGAGCGCGCGCACACGCTCGGCGTGCGCATCGACGACAAGATGCAGGGCGACATCACCGAGAGCCACGTCATCTGGGATCGCGAAAAGAGAAACGCCAGCGAGTCCTGCGCAGTGCTGGTGAACGGGCTGCTCTTCCAGACCACGCGCGGCGGAGTGGTGACCTGCACCGAGGCAAAGACCGGCAAGGATGTCTGGGAAGGCCGCCTCCAAGGCCAGCATCTCCCCTCGCCCATCGCCGCAGGTGACCGGCTTTATTTCTGCAACGACCGAGGCGACGTGAACGTCGTCCGTGCCGCGGACAAGTTCGAGGTGATCGCCACGAACAAGCTGGACGACGCAATGACTGCCACACCTGCAGTGGCGGATGGCGCGCTCTACATCCGCACGAAGAGCACGCTGTATCGGATCGAGGGCAAATAGCGCCGGTCAGTCCTCGCCATCCACCGAGTACTGGCCGCCGCCGCAGAAGACGAGGGAGAGAAAGCCCGCGAGGTAAATGAAGGCCAGCTCGCCGGACGTGGACCCAGTCAGCGATGCCTGATGCACCGTGAGGAAGGCCACGCTCATCGTGATCGCGAGTGAGAGGGCTGCGAGGCGGGTGAAGAGACCGATGACGAGCAAAATGGAGCAAATCACCTCGCTGAAAATTGCGAGTGACAAGCTCGCCCTTGAACCAATCCCGAGCGGATCCGCAAAGGTCCCGGCGAGTTCGTTGAACTTCATCAACTTGGATGGGATGCCATGATTGATGAGCATCGTCAGGCCCAGCCAACCGCGAAGGATGAGCAGGCCGAGTTCAGGATTGGCGAGGAAACCGAGCTTGAGGAACTTCATGATGGGAGTGTTTGGGTTTGGAAAGTCGCCACCATGAAGGAGCCGGGCGGGCGGAGGCAAGATCAAAATCGCGGCATCGCCCACCGCGCCGTCACTTCAATCCCGGCTCGCGGGGATTTGACGGCCGCGAAGAATCTCTTTTCATCCAGCCAACTCTTTGATAAACGTGGGGCGCAGAGCTTCCGCAAGATATGAACACCACTGTCATCATCCGTTTATGCGCTGTGGCCTTGATCGCCCTCGCCGTCGTCATGGGATGGCGCGCCATCGACAAGGACAACCCCGGCGCGCAGTTGATCTACATGATCGTGGTGGGAGTCGCGGGGGGGCTTGCCGGGGTGAAGTTTCTCATCCCTTGGATTGGCGACACACTGGGTACTTTCTTCTTTTCCTCGGGTGAGCAAGTCACGATGGACGAGACCACGAAAGCTGTGGCCAAGCTGGCACAGGGAGACTACGCCGGCGCTGTCGCCGAATACGAAAAGATTTCCAAGGACAGACCCGACGACACTTTTCCCGTGGCCGAAATCGCGAAAATCTATGCGGACAAGCTGAACGATCCGTCACGCGCATTGGGTTTTCTCCAGCAGCGTCTTGAGGGAAAGGAATGGCCACAGGACGATGCCGCGTTCTTGATGTTCCGCATGGCCGACATTCAAACGGAGAAGTTGAAGGACTATCAGGGCGCGCATGACCTTCTGGAGCAAATCATCGCCAACTTCCCCAACACCCGCCATAGCGCGAACGCACACCACAAGCTGAACGAGGTGGAGCAAATGCAGTTCAAGGCGATCAGCGAGCAGCGCCTCAAGCAGAGCGCCCAGAACAATTAACCGGGCCACGGCGGATGCTCCGGACAATCCGCAACTGGGCCATCCTCAATCCGCTGGCACGCTTCGCACTCGCGGCGATCGCTGGCATCATCGGTGCCGAGCACCTGACCGGACCAGGCCACGCGCCCGCCACCCTGGCTGGCGCAGTCGCCGTGACTCTCCTCGTCCTCCGCTTTCCACGTTTCGTTCCGCTGGAGATCGCGGTAGCGCTTGTCTTCGCCTTTGCCCATCAGGTGCGGTTAAATGAAACTCAGGGCCACCCTTTGCGTGTCAAGCTTCAGGGTAGCGAGTGGGTGGAGGCGAAGATCACCGCGTACCTCACGCCTGCGGCCACAGCCGGCGCTGGCGGCGATGGCGGCAGCCAGCAGGTGACCATTGTCGCCTCGTCTGTGGAGCTTCCGACCGACGGTCTGCGCATGAGGGGTGCCGCCACTTTGCGTGGATGGATGACATCCAAAGAACGCCTCCCACCACCCGGCACTTATGAGATCGAGGGAAAGCTGAGGCTGGCGCGGCCGCCCACAAACCCCGGCCAGTTCGACGGAGCAGCCTACTCCCTGCGGCAGGGTTTCGTGGCTGACCTTTCGGTGCGCGACGTGCGGCTCATCGAGCGCGACAGGTTTGCGCCATACACCGCCTTTCTCAATGCGGCTCAGCGTTCGCGACATTGGATCGAGCGCCAACTGGAAACTGGCATTGAAGGCGAGGATCAAGCGCTCGCCCTCATCCGCGGCATGGCTCTCGGTGTCACGGATGAAACCAGCGCGGAGATTCAACGGCCGTTTCGAAACACCGGCACCTTGCATGTATTCTCGGTCAGCGGACTTCATGTTGCGCTCATCAGCAGCATCGGCTGGATATTCCTTCAGACGTTTGGAGTACGCCGCACGCTCGCGTTCGTCATTCTCATCCCCGGCGTGTTTGCTTATGCGTTCATCACTGGCTGGCGACCCTCCGCCGCGCGGGCGGCGATCATGGTCACGGTGTTCATGGCGGCTGCGCTTTTCGACCGTCAATCCCGACTTCAAAACAGTCTTGGCGCTGCGGCGCTCACGCTGCTGGGCTTCGACACGCATCAGCTATTCACCGCAGGATTCCAGCTTTCATTCGGCGTCCTCTATTCCATCGCTCTGCTCACTGGCCCGCTCGTGGGCTGCACCCGGCGGTGGACGCAGCTCGATCCGTTCCTCCCGGCACAACTGGCAAGCTGGACTCAGCGCAAACGGTCGCAGGTGAAGACTTGGATAGCCAGCACCGTCTCCGTATCCACTGCCGCCACGGCGGGGAGCCTGCCTTTGATGCTGTGGCACTTCGGCCTGGCCACACCGGTCGCCATCATCGCAAACTGTCTCTTGATCCCGCTCGCCTTCATCGTGCTGGCTACAGTGTGTGCCAGCCTCGTATTCGGTTTCGCTCATCTCGGGACGGCTCTTGTGCTGTCAAACAACGCGAACTGGCTCTTTGCCAAGCTCATGCTGGGAGGGGCTGTCATGTTTTCAAGAGTTCCAGGTGCTTACTTCACCTGGCATCCCTTTGAGTCACGCATCTTGCGCCCGCCTATCGAACTCACCGTCTTTCACCTCCCTTTTGGCGAGGCCGCGCAGCATCTCCGCATCGACGGCGCGCAGTGGCTCCTCGACACCGGTTCAAAGCGCGGCTTCAGCCGCGTCGTGCAGCCGCATCTGCAATTGCAAGGCGCCGATACTCTCGACGGCATCGTCTTGAGCCATGGCGACATCGAACATGTCGGCGGCGCCATGCTCGCGTTTGAAGATCATCGCTGCAGGCTCGCCTGTGTCAGCACGCTGGAGCCCTGGCGGCATGAAAGCGGCGCTTCCAGCCTGAAGCGGTTTCTTGCCGCGAGAACGAAGGACGGCTCCCCGATTCAAAACCTGACGCAAGGTGACAAGCTCACATTCGGTCCTCGCGCCACGGCCACCGTGCTTTATCCCGCTGGCAAGGATTTGCACGACAAGGGCGATGACCGCGCACTCGTTCTGCTGATCGATCTCGCTGGCTTTCGCATACTCTGGTGCAATGACATCGGCTTCATCGCCGAGAAGACCGTCATGGCGCGGAACCTCTTGAAGTCCATCCGCTGCGATGTCCTCATCCGCAACCAGCACGCGGCAGATCATTCCGCGCTTTCTGAGTTCCTCCTCGCGGCAAAACCCAGAATCATCGTCACATCCAATGTCCCGTCCGATCCAGAGCAGGCAATGTCGCCCACTCTGGACGAATATGTCCGACAAAAGCGCGCCTCGCTTTTCGATCAAGACGTCCATGGCGCGGTCACCATCGGCATCGAGCACGACCGCCTCATCGCCACAGGATTCGTCACGGGCGAAGAGGTCATCCTTGAGCCGCGGAGATAGTTCTGCTCCGCCACACCACCCACACTCAGCACAGCGTTCACCACCACGAATTGCGATCCACTGCCTGCCGCATTCAAAGTTCACCGCTCCATTCACGGCCTCGAAATTCCCGTCTGCCGCGATACGTTCCCTCCCGCCATGTTCCGCTCCGCACTGCTGCTTGCTCCAATCTTCTGCATCCACTTTTCCATCGCACACGCGGCGGACAAAAAGAAGAAAGACAAGCCCGCCAACTCTGCGACGGAGAAGACCCAACCGAAACCACCCGCTCCGCCGCCACCCCCATCACGCTGGGGAGATTTCGTCGAAAAGGATTTCCCCTTCTTCAGCAGCGTGCTCGATGCGCGCGATGTCGGCGAAGGCTTTCCCAAAGACAACCTCACACCGCGCGGCATCATCCTGAACCTCGGCCACAATCTCTGGGCCTGCTTCGACACCGACCTCCTCCGCATCGCCTGCATCTGGGAAGGCGAGGAAGGCAAACCACCAATCACCCCCGAAGCCCTCGCCCCCGGCTCGTATCACATCGCCGGCCAGAAGACCAAAGACGGGCAAGACTTCCTGCCGAAGCCGATCGGCAAAGTGTGGCTTGCGAATGGCATTTATCCGGGATGGCAAGTCGGAGAGAAATTAAGCTTTGTTGATCCGAGAGAGCCCGGCAAGAGCAAGGAGGAGGTGGGTAGAGGGTCTTTGCCACCGAGGCAGGGACGCTTTGTCGGTATCGAACTTGTTAGCGGAGTTGCCTCGATCATTTGTGATATCGATGGTGTTCGGGTGCATGAAACGATCTCCACCTCAGAGCATGATGGAGGTGTGGAAGTGCAAAGGTTTTTCAAGATAGGGCCAAATCAAAAGCCAATTTTTACTCTCAACCCAAGACCTTCTAAAAAAAAAGAAAACCGCAGAGAGCTTAGTCCGGCACCGTCAGCCGCCATCGGTGACAAGCCCTCACACGATTCCGTTGTCTCAAAGGTTCTGGCATCCCTCCCTGACACTTTCGACCCACTAGCTGTGATGGGATTCGATCCATCTCTTGAAGCGATCACCGCCGAATGTGGCCGTCATCTCGGATCCTCACCGAGTTCGCCGTCCATCAACGGACGCATCCCAAAAAACAATTGGAAAACCGAACTCACCACCCACGCCGCTCTCTCCACCTCCAAAGAAACCTACATCATCGACGACATCCCGCTGCCGGTGGCGAATCCGTGGAAGCGCAATGTGCGGCTGGCGGACATCGCGTTTCTCAATGACAAAGGAGACGCGGCGGCGGTGTCGTTCGATGGCGATGTGTGGTTGATCTCCGGTCTCACGGGCGATCTCAAGGAGGTGAAGTGGAAGCGATTTGCTTCGGGCTTGCACGAGCCGATGAGCATCGTCGCGCGTCCCAACCTGGAACTGGGAACTGGGAACCGGGAACTCTTCGTCTTCGACCGCAACGGTATCTGGAAGCTGGTGGACACGAACAACGACGGCGAGTGCGACCGCTATGAGATGTTCTGCAACCTCTTCGCGCAGACGGCGGAGACGCGGGAGTTTCCAAACTCGATGAAGCTCGGGCCGGATGGCTCGCTCTACATTGCGAAGGGCGGGCAGGAGGGATCGACGCGCGGGAAGCACAACGGCACGGTGATCAAGGTGGCGCCGGACGGGAAATCATTTGAGGTCATCGGCTATGGCTTGCGCCAGCCTTTCATCGGCGTGCATCCAAAGACGGGGCTCGTGACGGCGAGCGATCAGCAGGGAAACTATGTGCCGAGCACGCCGCTGCACATCATCAGCGACCACCATTTCTACGGCCACCTGCCGACCATCGCGGAGAAGGAAAAATATCCCGAGACAATCACCGAGCCGGTGACGTGGATCCCGCATCCGGTGAATCCGAGCGCCGTGACGCAAGTGTGGCTCACCGATGCAAAGATGGGGCCGCTCAATGACGAGCTGATGCTCGTGGGCTACAACCGGCCCGAGCTTTTCCGCGTGCTCTTGAAAGTGGGGCACTCCGCCGGACTGCCCGACCCACTGCAACCCAGCGGGTTGCACCACCTTCCGACCCGCTCGCAAGCCACGGTGATGAGCTTCTGGCGCGACTTCGATTTCCCGCCGCTGAACGCGCATGTGAATCCGGCGGATGGCCAGCTCTATGTCGTCGGCTTTCAAGTCTGGGGCACCACGGCAAAAAAGCTCAGCGGCCTCGCCCGTATCCGCTACACCGGCGGGGAACGCGTGATGTTGAAGGAATGCACGCCGACGGACAAGGGTCTCATCCTGCGCTTCAATGCGAAGCTCGACGCGAAGCTCGCGACCGATCCGGCGAGCTACAGCGCCGAGCGTTGGAACTACAAGCGCACGGCGGAGTATGGCTCGCCACACTTAAAACTCGACGGCACGCCCGGCCAGGAGTGGATCAACGCGAGCAGCGCCTACCTGAGCAAAGACGGCATGAGCGTGCTCGTCGGCCTGCCTGACATGAAGGCGGGCGTGCATCAGATGCGCATCGGCTGGGGGCTCAAAAGCGCGGCGGGATCGAAGGCGGAGAACACCGCTTACTTCTCGCCGTGGGAGCTGGCGACGTTTGATCCGGTGAAGGAAGGCTTTGGCGACATCAAGGTCGATCTCACGCCGCGCAAGGTCGCCGTCGTGGCCGCGGCAGAGCCGACGGAAGAAGAAGGCGCGCGGCTTTATCAGATGATCGGCTGCATGGCGTGCCACAGCACGGACGGCACCACCGTCGGCAAGGTCGGCCCGAGCTGGAAGGGCCTCTTCGCCTCCGAGCGCGAGCTGGCTAAGGGCGGCGACAAGGCCGTGGCCGACGAGACGTACCTGCACGAGTCCATCATCAATCCCGGCGCGAAGGTGGTGAAGGGCTTTGAGAAGTTCGACAACGGCATGCCCATCTACGCCGGAATCCTGAACGAGTCGCAGGTCCAGTCGCTCATCCTGTTCATCAAGAGCTTGAAGTAGCGCGCGACGCTGCGCAGATCGGCAGACCCCGCCGCATTCTCGGCCATCAATTCTCAGGCCCGTCGGGCCGGCACCGCAATAGCCGTGGGTAACAACCCACGGTGACGAGCGCAAACGAGCACGCTCTGCCGGCGGAGCCGCGTCAGAGGGGACACTGACCGGCGGACGGCCGGCCCACCGCGTCAGTGCTCGCGCTGTTCCAATTCTGAAATCGGAATCGCCCCGACCTGTTTTCCTGTGCAAGCCCTGGCCGCGACCGTCTTCAAGTTCCCGACGAGGCATTCAGTTGTTGAAAACCACGCCCCGGCGGCGGACTATCCCGGCCCGCCATGTCAGAGCCGAACCAATTCAGGCAGTACCAGATCGTTCAGGATGCTGACGGGCATAACGTGGAACTCGTGCGCAACGGGGACCAGGTGGCCATCCTGGCCTTTGACACGGTGCGCCTCGACTTTGTCCACTGCCACGTGCTGCTGAAGCCGCTGGCACATCAGGCGGGTTTCAATGAAGCCTGTCTCACTTTGCAAAAAAGCGGCCACCCGCTCATCGCGCGTCTCGTGGACTTTGGCGTGGATGAGGGGAACCCGTTCTACATCACCGGCAATGTCGATGGCGAGACGCTGCGCGGCTATCTCGCGCGGCAGCAGGAGATGCCCGTCTGGCTCGCGGTGATGATCGCGTGCCGCTCGCTCGAGGCTGCGCTGGCCGTGTGTGAGCGCGGGGATTATCTGGCCGACCAGCCGATGGAATGCCTGCGCGTGGTGCAAACCAGCCCGCACTCCGCCATCGTCATGGCATCGGACTTCCGTGTGATCGAGAGCCCGGCCGGACGCAGCGCAAAGGCGCGCCTGCTGAAGTCGAACTTCGAGCGGCAGGGGAAGTTCCTGAAGGCGTTTTTGCAGGAGCAATCTGGCGGCGGGCCCACCGCGCCGGACACCTTGCTGCCTGCCGTTGATTTCGGCGAGCTGCTCGGCGGCTGCCTCACCGCGATGGGCCCGAACATGATCGGCGCGGTGAAGGAGCTGCGAAACGGACTGCTGCGCTTCGCACCCGAGCATTTATCCGGCGAGATCCCGACCGCGCAAAAGCCGCGCGCGCTCGTGGCGCCACTGCTCGCCAGTTACCAGGAGGTCGCGCGCGGCGTGGTGAATCTCGTGCGCATTCAGAGCCAGCGGCTCGACATGACAAACCCGTATGCCATGCGCGGCACGCTCACGCGCGCGGGCCGGCAGGTGTGGGTGGAGCAGGTGCCGCCGACGAGAGTTTGCAGCGCGCGCGTCAGCGAGGCGGACCGTCAATTGCTGAAGCTGGCAAAGAAGCGCGAGTTTTCGGCGCTAGTGCCGGTGGTGCTGGTGAATGACTCGGACGGCATCAGCTGCGTGGCCGAGGAAGTGGCGGAGGGCGTGAGCCTGGCCGAGCTTTTGCGCGAGCGCCGCAGCCTCGATGCACAGGAGACCACATCATGCCCGACCCGCGCGGGCGTGCCGATGCCTCCACCCTGGCCTGGGCGCCGCTGCAGTCGATCGGCATTGTGGTGGCCCTGCTGATCGCCTGGCCGGCACGGCGCATCCCGGAGCACCTGTGGCGCTGGCTGGCGGGCCTGCCGCTATTGGCAGCGCTTACCGCCCTTGATGTCCCGATCACCTTGATCGGAGCGGTGCGCGATTTCTACGACCCCGGCAGCCTGCCCGCGGCCTGGGCCGGTGTGATGGCGCGTGGCGGGCGCCTCGCACTGGCGCTCACCGGTGCGGCCGCGGCCATCGCCCTGGCCGCGCGCATCGGGCACCCGCGCGGCAGCGCCGTCACCGTGGGCCTGCTCGCCGCCGCCCTGCTGCTG
>JANOBO010000113.1:0-5079 GCA_031411695.1 Verrucomicrobiaceae bacterium | reverse complement strand
CCGCGCCGTCTTCGCCAACATCCGCAACTTCCTCACCTACATCCTCACCTCGAACGTGCCGGAGCTGATCCCGTATCTCGCATTCGTCGTCTTCCGCATCCCGCTTCCGCTCACTATCATCCAGATCCTCGCCGTCGATCTCGGCACCGACATGCTCCCCGCCCTCGGCCTCGGCGCAGAAAAGCCGGCCCCGGACATCATGAAAGCGCCACCGCGTTCACGCGCCGATCGCTTGCTGAACTGGCCGCTCCTCGCCCGCGCCTATCTCTTCCTCGGGCTGATGCAGGCCGCCGCCGCGATGAGCGCGTATTGGTTCGTCCTGCACCACGGCGGCTGGCACTTCGGCGCACAACTCGCCGTGCACGACCCGCTCTACCTGCAAGCCACGACCGCCTGTCTCAGCGCCATCATCGTCATGCAAATCGCGAACGTCTTCCTCTGCCGCAGCGACCGCCGCTCTGCCTTCACGTCCGGTCTTTTCAGCAACAAGCTCATCCTCGCCGGGATCGCCGCCGAGATCGCGCTCATCCTGCTCATCGCCTACACGTCCTGGGGCAACGCCCTCTTCGGCACCGCACCAATTCCGCTCAGCGTTTGGCTCTTCATCATCCCCTTCGCGCTCGGCATGCTCGCCCTCGAAGAGCTGCGCAAATGGTTCGTGCGCGCCCGCACCAACCGCCCTGCAACTGCTGGCCGGATCAGGCGACGCCCCGACATTCCCGCACGTCCAAATCAGTGAGCCGGTCCGATACCCTTACTGAGGATTCCACTCATTCGGGATCATGCAGCGAGTGATCGCTCACCGACGTGTTTTTCCACTCACCTGGCAGCCCTAAATCCCATGTTCATCAGCGAGATCATTGAAACGATCGGAGAAGGCTCAGGCGAGACGGAAGTCTGCGCCACTGCTGAGACGCAATACGATTCAGCCGAGCAAAAAGTTTCTGTGGCGCTGGACAGCTTCGCGCGATGCGTCTGCGCATCTGGAAAACGCGAGCACCAAACGCCGCCGTGGCTGCCGCGTGCCGAGCAAGTAACCGAGCATCTTGCCCACGACGAAGCGGACGCCTTCACCAAGGATGTTTTCCAGAGCTGGGTGAAAAAGGTGCGCGCCACTATTCCGGACGCCGTGCCTTCAACGACCTGAGTATGTCGCGAAAGAAACCAACTCATGATCGCATCGCCGAACGCGTCCACTTCAACCGCTGATTCTGCGTCGGCTGATCCTGCTCTCCTCCAAGCTGCGCTGGCTGCGCAGAAGGACGACTATCTTCGCCTCGCCGCGGACTTCGATAATTTCCGAAAGCGCACCCGGCGCGATTCCGAGCAGCAGGCCGCAGCGGAAAAGGAAGCCTTCATCCAGGATTTGCTGCCCATTCTCGACAATCTCGAACGCGCTCTGGCCAGCGAGGGATCGAGTTCATCCGAGCAACTCCATCAAGGTGTGGCGATGACGCTGCAACAGCTGGGCGGTTTACTCCGCCACCACGGCATTGAGCCCGTCGAGGCATTGGGGCAACCTTTCGACCCGCACCGGCACGAGGCCGTCGCGGTGGGGCACGATCTAAGGCGGCCTGATCAGATCGTTCTCGAAGTTGTCCAGCGTGGTTACTGCCGCGGCGACAAAGTCTTTCGCCCGGCAAAGGTCATTGTGAATGATCCGGGCCGTTCCCCCGGAGGCGGCCGTGGCCGTTGAATTCAAGGACTACTACGACGTTCTCGGCGTGCCCCGAAACGCGAGCGGCGAGGCGATCAAGAAAGCGTTCCGCAAGCTTGCCCGGCAGCATCATCCCGATGTCGCCAAGGACAAGAAAGGTGCCGAGGAGAAATTCAAGGAACTCAACGAGGCCAACGAAGTCCTCAGCGACCCGGAGGAGCGCCGAAAGTATGATGAGTTAGGCGCAGATTGGAATCAGCCGGGACGGCAACAACCACCGCCGCAAAGTAGGGGAGGCGGAGGTCCGCAAGATGGCTCTGAGTTTCACTTCGGCGGCACGGGCTTCAGCGATTTCTTCGAGCAATTCTTTGGCGGTCGTAGTCGCTCCGCAGCGGGGTTCGGGCAACCGGCGGACAATGGCAACGGCAGCGCGGGATTCGCCCAGCGCGGCCAGGACGTCGAAGGCGACATTCTCGTGACGCTCGACGAAGTGCTGCACGGAGCCACGCGCACCATTCATCTCGAGCGAACCGATCCGCGCACCGGTCATTCGACGACGCAGACCTTGCGGGTAAAGATCCCCATCGGCGTGCGGGAGGGGCAGAGAATTCGCCTCACGGGCAATGGACAGGAGGGCATCGGCGGAGGGGAAGCTGGACACCTCTATCTGCGCGTCTCCTTCGCAAAGCATCCTGAGTTCCGCGTGCGCGGTGCCAACCTGTATCACGATCTCGACCTGTCCCCGTGGGAAGCTGCGCTCGGTGCGACGATTCAAATCCCGACTCTTGATGGACGGGCGTCCTTGAAAATTCCGCCGGGCACTATGGCTGAGCGCGAATTCCGCCTGCGCGGAAAGGGACTGCCCTCCGCCGATGGGACGCGCGGCGATTTGCATGCCGTGGTGCATATCCAGATTCCGCCGCATCTCACCCCGGAGGAGAAAGTGCTGTGGGAGCAATTGGCCGCAGGATCGACCTTCAACCCGAGGGAAATCTTATGAGCGACTCGTCCGACTCAGAGCTTCCATCCGACCTGGCGCTGGAGTTGTTTCAGCCGAATCCGAACGTGCTCTACAGCCTCGATGCGACTGCGCATCTCGCGCGTGTCACCCGCCGTTCTATTCTGATCTATTGCCGCGCCGGCTTGGTGCGCCCCCTCTTTCAGCCACCGTATGGGGTCATGGTCTTCACGGAAGAGGCGATCTACACCGTTCGGCGCATCGAGGACGTGCGCACCGCTCACGGGATCGGCGTGGCTTGGATCAAAGGCATGTTCGATCTCGCCGCTGAGGTCGAGCGCCTGCGCGCCGAGGTGCGTTTCCTTCGTAGCCAATGAGTGACTGACGGCTCGTCATTGACCGCATGCCCACACCTTCCGCCATCGCCGCACAACCCACAGCAGAAACGTGGCACAACCGGTCTGTCGAAGAAGTGCTGGAACAGCTCGGCTCCGCAGCGACCGGACTTTCTACCGCTGAAGCAGCCCAACGCCTCGCGGCCAACGGCCCGAACGAGCTGAAAGAAGGCAAGCGCATCAGCCCGTGGCAGATTTTCTTCGGCCAGTTCAAAAGCCTCATCATCTGGATTCTCATCGTCGCCGGCGTGATCTCCGGCGTGCTCGGCGAGGTGGTCGATGCCATCGCCATCCTCACCATCGTCGTGCTTAACGCGGTGATCGGCTTCTACCAGGAGTTCAAAGCGGAGCAGTCCATCGCGGCGCTCAAGAAAATGACCGCCCCGCAGGCCAAGGTGCGGCGCGACGGAAAGGTTACTGCCATTCCTGCCTCGGGCATCGTGGCGGGCGACATCCTCGCATTGGAAGCAGGCGACTTGGTCGCGGCGGATGCGCGGCTCCTGGAAGCGGCTTCGCTCAAGTGCATCGAAGCGGCGCTGACCGGCGAGTCGGAGGCGGTGACGAAGCGGCCCGCGACATTGGAGCAGGGCGAGGTCGAACTCGGTGATCGCGAGAACATGTTATTCATGGGCACGAGCATCGCGGCGGGCACGGGTCTGGCCGTTGTCGTGGCCACGGCGATGAAGACCGAGCTGGGCCGCATCGCCGGACTGATCGCCGAAGCCGGGGCAGAAGGGGCCACGCCGCTGCAAAAAAAGCTGGATTCATTCGGACGCATCCTCGTCTGGGCCACGCTGGGCATCGTCGCGCTGCTCTTCGGGCTGGGGCTGCTTCGCAAGACAGAACCTTTCGAGCTGTTCATGACTTCGGTGAGTCTCGCCGTGGCCGCGGTTCCGGAGGGATTGCCTGCCGTGGTCACCGTGGCACTCGCCCTCGGAGTCATGCGCATGTCCCGCCGTCGCGCGCTCGTGCGCAGACTGCCCGCGGTCGAAACGCTCGGCTCCACGAACGTGATCTGCACCGATAAGACCGGTACGCTCACCGTCGGCGAGATGACGGTGTGTGCGCTCCATGTCTCGGGCCAAAGCTACGAAGTCACCGGCGAAGGCTACGGGCCGGACGGCGAGGTGCGCTTCGAGGGCCGGAAGGTGGAAGCGCCGCACCCGCCGCCACTGCTCGAACTCGCGAACGTCCTCCTCGGCTGCAACAACTCCCATCTCGTTCAGGAAGAAGGAACCTGGAAAACCGTGGGCGATCCCACCGAAGGCGCGCTGCTCGCCGCCGGACTCAAAGCTGGGGGCGACCGCGAACGCATCGAGAAGGAACTGCCGAAGCATCACGAGATCCCTTTCGACTCCGACCGCAAACTGAGCGCGGTCATTCGCAAGATGCAGGACGGGAAGCTCCGCGCCTTCATCAACGGTGCTCCCGACGTGCTGCTCAAACTCTGCACCCACCTCT
Source organism: Verrucomicrobiaceae bacterium (assembly GCA_031411695.1). Taxonomy (GTDB): domain Bacteria; phylum Verrucomicrobiota; class Verrucomicrobiia; order Verrucomicrobiales; family Verrucomicrobiaceae; genus JAIBCL01. The sequence continues at coordinate 608 of JANOBO010000113.1, read as the reverse complement.
ACACGAGCACCGGGGTCCATCCCATGACGGAGGAGGATCGCCAGAACCTCGCCGCACAAAACACCGCGCTGGCGCAGCAAGCCCTGCGGGTGCTCGGCTCGGCCTGGCGCGACCTGGAAAACGCTCCGCCCGCCGACCTCACCCCGGAAACGGTGGAGCGCGACCTCGTGTTCGTCGGGCTGACAGGCATGTATGATCCGCCGCGCCAGGAGGCCAAAGAGGCCGTCGCCAAATGTCGCGCCGCCGGCATTCGTGTGGTGATGATCACCGGCGATCATCCGCACACCGCGACGGCAATCGCGCGGCAACTCGGCATTGCTTCTGCCGCCGACATCGCCATCGCGGGCGTGGAGTTGGAGAAGATGGCCGACGATGAACTCCGCCAGCGAGTTCCCAAAGTCGCTGTCTATGCGCGCGTCACCGCCGAACACAAACTGCGCATCATCCGCGCGTGGAAAGCCAACGACGCCGTGGTGGCCATGACCGGCGATGGGGTGAACGACGCCCCCGCGATCAAAGGCGCGGACATCGGCATCGCCATGGGAAAAGCGGGCACGGAGGTCACCAAGCAAGCGGCGGACATGATCGTCACCGATGACAACTTCGCC
>JANOBO010000112.1:0-4992 GCA_031411695.1 Verrucomicrobiaceae bacterium | reverse complement strand
GGGCCGGACGACGAGGAGGAAGCCATGCCTGCATCACCTACGCGCGACCGCTCGAAGCACCCCTCAACACCCTCCTTTATTTTTGGCTCAACGTGCTCGGCGAACGAAAATCAAGACATGCGATTTCTAACTAAACGAGGCTACGAGTTTGGCGAGGTTTCCTCGGCGATGCAGAAGGCCATCCGCCGTGGCGACACTCGCCTTGCGGGTTACTGGGCGCTGGAACTCTGGGCCAGCGGCTACGGCAACTATGTCTGGAAGCGGCTGCTCACCGTGAGCGCCGAAGATTGCTGGGGAGTGGTCCCGCTTTTCAGTGTTGTTCGTTAGTGGTTGATGTGGTGCCGTTTATTGCTGACCGTCAAAGACCATCCTCGCAGGGAATTGAGAGAAGGTGAAGGGTTTTGTCCTGCATTTGTCATGCGTTTCGTGCTGTGTGCTTCCTCCTCGCCAGCGGCGGCACGCGCATCTATTCTGCCAATAATCATGAAACTCCAAGGCAGATTCCGCTGGTCACCAACTCGCGCCCGCCAGCGCTCCTAATCCACATCAACCATAATCCTCTGTGCAATTCTGGGTCGAAAAAACATATGTAGCGTCAAGAACGGACCGGGAGAGCGGTGAGTTTGCGTGTGGGTCAGTTCTTTGGTCGCCACAGGCGGGATCCGACGGACGAGACACCTACCGTTTTATGCGCGAGGTAAAGCCCGGCGATCTGGTGTTCCACTTCATCGACAAAACGACAATTACTGGAGTGTCGCGAGTAATTAAGGAATGTGACGATAGTTTTCTTGGAGTTCAAGGAACGGAGTGGCAGGGAAAACCTGCCTACTTGATACGCCTGGGGAACTATACCAAGCTTACACCGCCAATAGATCGTTCCGAGTTTTTGGATGCCGAAGAATACCGTCCCCAGATGTTGAGCATCGTCAGCAGCAACGACTCGCTCTTCTTCACAAAAGATCTTAAACTACGCCAAGGAGCCTATTTAACCATTGCACCGCTCCAGCTCGTTCAGATTTGGGATGAGATTTACTCGCGAAAAGCAGGAAAGCATCTGCCTTTAATTGGTCCGAATCTTTTGGAGATACTACCGGACACTGCAATGGCGCCTGAGCAACTGGCGTCCCCCTTCGATGAGCTCTTTACGTCCCCGTCCGAGGCTCGTTGGGCGTTTGATCTGATTGCGGAAACACTCACGTTTTTAGGAGTCGTTGTGTCCTCTGCCGATCAAGATAAACGGATTTCTCTCACCCTCACCAATCGCGGCAGCGGCTCTCGCCTTCGTCTCAACTTCGGCAACTGGGCTATTCTCACCTTCCTGCCCAACTCCAGCGGTGCCGAACGTGTGCAATACATTTGCCGTGAGGATTGGCTTTGCGCCTCTTCGCCGAGTAAGGCCGGCGAAAATCGGTTCGCCGACGAAATAGACGGGCACAAATTCATGCTGGCCCTGGGCTCGGTTGAAAGGCTGCGCAACGCTGATGGGCCGGAGATGAAGGCTCTGAAACAAAGCCTTGTCCTCGTTGCTCAACGGTTTGCCAACTGGACTGCCGGGCCTTACCTGGCCGCGCATCAAACGAAGCTACTGCAGATGGTTTTTGATCTCCAGATGCGCGACCAGTTGCTGGCCGCAGGTTTGGATTTAGCGCCGCAACCGGTGAGCGTCTCGCCCACTTCCTCCAGCGGCATCGCTTATTGGTGGCTCAACGCAAATCCGAAGATTTGGGACTTCCGTAGCGATCCGGTTGGGGCGGTTCAAACCTACACGGCATATAATGAGAGTGGGAACAAGCGCCGGAAGTTCAAGCACTTCACCGCCGTGAAACCTGGGGACTTACTCATCGGTTACGTCACGACCCCGGACAAGGAAATCGTCGCGGTGTGCGAAATAACCAAGGCGCTGCACGGCCCCTCAGGACAGGAAAGGATTGAGTTTCGGAAGAACCAACAGTTCGCCGCGCCGGTAACTTGGAATGAGTTGCATGCGATGCCCGAACTTGCGAACTGCGAGCCGCTTCTCAGCAATCAGGGAAGTTTGTTTGCTGTCACCGCGGACGAATACGAGGCTATCCGAGCCCTGCTTGATGAGCGCAACCCCGGCATCCCACTCGCCAAACCCTCGCTGTTTACAAAAGCCGATGCGTTGAAGGGGCTCTTCATGCGCCCCGAGGCGCTCGAGTCCATTCTCGCGCGCCTGAAACGCAAGAAGGCACTTATCCTTCAGGGACCACCGGGCGTCGGCAAAACATTCATCGCTCGTCGGCTCGCGTTTGCGTTAATGGGCGAGCGCGATGAAAGCCGTGTCGCGCTGGTTCAGTTTCACCCTAGCTACGGTTACGAGGATTTCGTGCAGGGCTACCGCCCCAGTCGGACCAGTCTGGAACGCCGTGACGGGGTGTTTCACCAGTTCGCGCGGCTTGCCCGAAACAAACCGGATCGCGATTGGTTTTTCATCATCGACGAAATCAATCGGGGCAATCTCGCCAAAATCTTCGGCGAACTGCTTATGCTGATCGAGGCCGACAAGCGCGGGCCGGCTCACGCGATTCCGCTCACGTATTCAGACGGTCCGGACGAAACGTTTCAAGTCCCGGCTAATCTTTACCTCATCGGCACGATGAACACTGCCGACCGCTCGCTCGCCATGGTGGACTACGCACTCCGCCGGCGCTTCGCCTTCGTCACGCTAGATCCCGCCATCGAATCGCGCGCGTTTGCCGACTGGCTCATGGCACGCAGCGCATCCAACGAGCTGATTGCGCTAATTCGCGCCCGGATCGGGACATTGAATGCAGTGATCGAAAAGGAGCGCGACCTTGGTCCCGGCTTCCGCATCGGCCACAGCTTCTTTTGCCCGGGACCGGACGACATTCCGGACGAGGCTTGGTATCGAGAGGTCATCGCTGGTGAAATCCAGCCGTTGCTTGAAGAATACTTCGATTCCCGGGAGCGAGTGGAGGAACTCGTCGCGGAGTTGCTCTCGTAGGGTGCATCGCCGGTCATGGCCTTCTTTCCAACAAGCGAACCCGGAGGCGGGCCTGCCCGCGCGAACAGCGCCGGCACAGTCGTGTCCGGAGCCCCGCAGATTCCCATTGCCAACATATATTACCTGCTCTGCTATGCGTGGGACGTGCTTGAGGAGAAGGACTCCCTCGAGGGCGTGGATGCGTTGGCCTCCACCGACTTACTCGACCTCTTCGCACGAGTGCTGGTGAATGGCACGCGCCGTCTGCTCCGGCGCGGGTTGGATCGCGGTTACCTCCCGCGAGAGGATGAAATTCCCGGCGTGCGGGGCAAACTGCTCGTTACCCGGACACTCCGCCGCGATCTTCTCCGTCGCGGTCGCGCCGCCTGTGCGTGGGATGAACTCGAATACGACACTCCCCCGAACCGCATCCTCAAGAGCACGCTCCAGCGGCTCCAGAACGCGGAGGAACTGGACCCCAATACACGTTCTGACGTTCGTGACCTCCTTCGTTGGCTCTCGCCGATCCAAAATATCAAGCTCCACGCTGCGGACTTCCGCCGCATACAGCTCCATCGCAACAACCGCATCTATGCCTTTCTGCTGCACGTCTGTGAGTTCGTTCATGAACACTGGCTCCCTGCCGAACATGGCGGCGCGCGACGATTCCGCGACTTTGTCCGCGACGGTCTGCCGGCGCTTTTTGAAAACTTCGTCCTAAACTTTTTTCGGCACGAGCTTCCCGTTGGCTGGCACGTCAGCGCGCCGGCCTTTGATTGGCAGCTTGTCACCCCCAACGCAGATGCGCTTGCGCTTGTGCCGCGTATGGAGACGGACGTGTGTTTCCGCAGTCCTGGGCGGGCCATAATCCTCGACACAAAATTTTACGCCCAAGCACTCCGGGCCGGTGCTTTCGGGCAGACCAGACTTCCCTCGGCCAACCTGTATCAGCTCTTCACATACCTTCGTCAGCGCTCTTGCGAACCGGGCTGGGAACAGGCAGAGGGCGTCCTCCTTTACCCACGCACAACGCGCGACTTCGCCGCGGAGTTCATAACCCACGGCCATCGCATCCGCGCGATGACGTTGGACCTCGCACAACCGTGGCAGAGTATTCATGCAGCCCTAATGCAAATTGTGGTTACTCGCCCCCACAGTGTCGGATCGGACAAACACCCTTCGCCAAAAGCGAATTGATGTGCGTTCAAATCGGCGGCGATGACTCTACGCCTCCGCGTTGCTCAGCGAATCCGTGATGACGATCGGGATGCCGGCTACGTTGTCCGGCAACGTCGGCACGCCCGTCGGGCTCGTGACCTTCGTGCGGCTGCGGCGGAGCTGCTCCAGTGCGCGGCGATTCATGAAGCAGTAGTCGGGAGCGACACCGGCCGGGAACTTCGCCAGCGCCTCGAAGGCGAGATCGTCGGTCATGCCTTTGCCGATGTTCGTGCCGAGATTCTTGATGCGCACGGCGCTGTGGCGGTTCACGACCTGGAGACCGATCCACGTCGTCATGTCGGCGACGTAGCCGGGGAACTTCTTTCCGTTCTCATCCGCCAGCGACTCCACACGCCACTCGCCGAGCTTGAGCACGGTGTTTTCGCCGAACACGAACTGCACGTCGCGCTCGCCGAATTTCACGAACCACACGCTCGCGAGTGCCGTGGTGCCCTCGGCGTCCACGGTCATATTCGCGGCATCGTAGCTCGCCACGAGGCCGGGAAAGCCGAGCGGGTCATTGTCCACGCCGTAGTAGAACTGCGCGCCGGCCTTGCGGTAGGACGCTTCCAGCACGCCCACGGCTTCGAGCGCCTGATACGCCTCGGGACCGTCCACGTAGGCATCGGCGATGGCCTGGTCGCACTCGACGCGGGCGGCGAGGATGTGCGCCTTGCACAGCTTGTTGTCGAACGTGCTCTTGCTCGGATCGACGCCGGTGTTGCCTTCGCGGAAGCCGGCGCTCGGCAGGCCGGTGCGAATGACGCTGCGGTAGAACGTGCCGGGAATCAGGCGACTCGTGGCGACAC
>JANOBO010000111.1:0-4210 GCA_031411695.1 Verrucomicrobiaceae bacterium | reverse complement strand
GAAACATCGCCGAAGTGCTCGGCCTCACGGTCGATGCCGCGGCGGAGTTCTTTGCCGATGAGCCGCAGCTCGCACGGTCTCTCGAGGTCCTGCGGCAGGTCGGCCTCGGCTACCTGCGGCTCGGCCAGCCGGCGACTGAGCTCTCCGGCGGCGAGGCGCAGCGCATCAAGCTGGCCACGGAACTCCAGCGCGCGAGCCGCGGCAGCACGCTCTATATTCTCGATGAGCCCACCACCGGGCTGCATCCGTCCGATGTGGAGAAGCTCATGACGCAGCTCGAGGGTCTGGTGGATGCGGGGAACACCGTCATCGTCGTCGAGCACGACATGCACGTCGCGGCCGCGAGCGATTGGATCATCGACATGGGCCCCGGCGCCGGAGACGAAGGCGGCCGCATCGCCGCCGAAGGAACTCCCCAGCAGGTGGCAAGAGCCCGCGACAGCATGACCGCGCCATATCTCGCCCTGCACCACACGCGTTCCCATCCCACGACCCCGGCGGCTCCGCGTCGCAGGCTCGAAGCAGCCCATCACGCGCTGGCAAACGCCGCCACACTCGGATGAGCCAGCGCACATTTCCAATCAGCGAAGACACAAACCAAAACCACACACACACCATGAAACGCACCGCATCCGCCGTCTGGAACGGCGATCTCAAAGCAGGCAAAGGCACCCTATCCACCCAGGGAGGCGTGCTGGAAAAGACACCGTACTCATTCTCCACCCGATTCGAACACGGAGAGGGAACAAACCCCGAGGAGCTAATCGCCGCCGCGCACGCAGGCTGCTTCACCATGCAGCTCTCGGCATTTCTGGCGAAGGCGGGATTCACCGCCGAGGAACTCACGACCCACGCAGCGGTCAGCTTTGAGCAGGTGAATGGAGACTGGACCATCACAAAGGTCGATCTGGATCTCACCGGACGTGTGCCCGGCATCGAGGAGCCGAAGTTCATCGAAATCGCGAATGACGCGAAGGTGAAGTGCCCGGTGTCCCGCCTGCTGAAGGCGGAGATCACACTGAGCGCAAAGCTCGGCTGAAGACGATGCGCATCCTTCCCGACTCATGAAGCGGCCGATGACAGCCATCGTGATCCGCGAGCCCGGCGGCCCGGAGGTGCTGGTGCCGCAGGAGCGCGCCGTGCCGGTGCCGGGACCGGAGGAGATTTTGATCGCCGTGGCGGCGGCGGGAGTGAACCGGCCCGATGTGATGCAGCGCACCGGGAAGTATCCGCCGCCGCCGGGAGCTTCTGACATTCCGGGCCTCGAGGTCGCGGGCGTGGTGGCGCAGACGGGCAGCGCGGTGTCGCGTTGGCGGGAAGGAGACCGCGTGGTCGCCCTCGTGTCCGGCGGCGGTTACGCGGAGTTTTGCACTGTGCATGAAAGTCACGCGCTGCCGCTTCCCGAGGCGCTCACGTTTGTGGAAGGCGCCGCGCTTCCGGAGACCACCTTCACCGTCTGGCACAATGTCTTTGAGCGCGGTGGGTTGAAGGGCGGCGAGTGGCTGCTCGTCCACGGCGGCACCAGCGGCATCGGCACCACGGCGATCCAGCTTGCGAAGGCACGCGGCGCGTTCGTCGCGGCGACTGCGGGCTCGGAAGACAAATGCCGCGCCGCCGCCCGCCTCGGCGCCGATGTGGTGATCCCGTATAAGACGACGGACTTCGTCTCCGCGCTGCACGAGGCCACGCAAGGGCACGGCGCCGATGTCATCCTCGACATGGTCGGCGGAGATTATCTTCAGCGAAACATCGCCGCCGCTGCGGAGGACGGGCGCATCGTGCAGATCTCCGCGCTCGCCGGCGCCGTCACGCAGATCGATCTCTGGAAGCTGTTGGCCAAGCGCATCGTGCTCACCGGCTCCACGCTGCGCAGCAGGCCCATCGCCTTCAAAGGAGAACTCGCACGCGCCATCGAGGAATCCGTGTGGCCCATGATCGCACAGAGGCGCTACCGGCCCGTGATCGATCAAATGTTTCCGCTCAAGGAAGCGGCGGACGCGCATCGGCGCATTGATTCCGGTGAGCACATCGGGAAGATCGTGCTACAGGTGGAAGCGTGAGCGGGCCACCTCAATGCACAACCCCACCTTCGTAAATGCCAGCGGCTATCCCTACATGAAGGGCAAGATCGTCGTCTGCACCCCGCCCGCCGGGCTCACCGGCACCGTCTATGTCGAGATGGCCGCCCTGGTGAACGGCGCCCTCCGCACCACCGAATACCCTAACTTCAACCCGTGAGCCGTCATGACGTCAGCTTCCAAGACAGTTCCTTTGGTTTATAGACGCTGGTTTGGGTTATCGGTTGCCATTGGGCTCATGCTGACCGTGAGCGTGCTTTTCGCTTTGACCTTCCGCGATCTCAGTTTGATGCGGCGGATGGATATTGTGATTACCCAGATGTCGGGCCCGATCCCGTCAGTCGGTGAGTTGCTCAAGCATCGAGATTTCCCTTGGTCGTTCACAGTTCCTGTCAGCAGCACCCTGGCGCTAGCCTCCCACCCAGCCTTCCCAAACATTTGGACATGGTGGATCACTCTCATCGGTGCGTTCTTCTGGTGGGTGTGGGGATGGTTTGCTATCGTCGCTGGCATTTGAGCACCGCACTACAGCACTAAACATCTGAGTGATGAATCACCACAAGCAACCAAGGGGCGAACGAACATGCAAACAACGGCTCGTATGGCATCTGTCGTGTCAGCGACGCCTCCCGCTCGCCGTCGCCTGATCCGAAGCATTGGCCTCATGAAACGTGTCTTCACATACAACGGCATCGTGGCGATCTCGTTTGTGCTGCTATGGATGCTTCTTGCCGCGGTTGAGGTCCGGATTCATTTGTATGAGTTTTTGGGTCCGATCTTTTTCATTTCACTGCCCTTGGCGTTCGCGGGCTTTGTCTTTGCCAGTTGGCGGGCACTGCGCCCGACAAAGGAAGACCCATTTGTAATAGCTTTTTGGCTCAGCTTGGTGGTGACGCCGGTTTTCATAATCGTCGGCGTCATACTGGTAACGAATTTCAAGTTTATGATCGGGGGACACCTATAATGCCGAACCAAATGGATGCGAGGCAACGGCTCGTATGACATCTGTCGTGTCATCGACGCGTCCCGCTCGTCGGCGCCTGATCCGGGACCATGATGTGGCTGAAGAATGAAGATCGTAGCCAGAGAGTATTACCGAAAAGGTTTATTGATGCCATTTGTCTCATGGCGGGTCGACTCGATGACGACATTTGGCGACCACCAGTTGCTGTTCGACCTTCATGGTGGGCGTGTGATCCGATTGATGGACAGTGATTCTGAAGTCGTCGCCTCGATCCACACCGGATGGAAGGGGACAAGGCTCCCTGAGTTCTTCGGCACGGTAGAATCGGAAGCTTTTGTTGTGACCAAGCGCCAACACGATGAGTTCTCCTGGCTTTCTGGCAATGTGATCGTTGACGTCACCGTGAAGAAGTGCGCGATATCGGTCACAAGTATGGTGATGCGATACGACCTTTCTAATTCCTTTAGGGTGGCAAATATGCTCCAGTTAAAGTTGATTCAAGAGGGCTCCAGACTCAAGATCGAAGGATCGTGTGCGGAGGGTCAACGTGATCTTGCGGAAGTGCTTGCGTGTCTTCTTCTCCACCACAGTGAGGAACGAGGACCCTCGTCATGAAGGCGACGTCGCCGAACCAAACAGATGTTGGGCACGGCTCGCATGGCATATGTCGTGTCATCAACGCCTCCCGGTTACCGTCGCGGGATCCGAGACGGTCGTTGTCCACTGAGCGCGTCTCGCGCATCGTCCTACCATGAACACCGCCCCGTCCACTGGCTCACTGAGTTCGCTTCCCGGACAGCCCCGGTCTGGTCCGAACCTGCGGGCGCCGCTCATCCTCACACTGACCAGCCTCGCGGTGGCCGTCGCGCTCGGGGTGTATTCGCTCATTCTTGCCGGCCCGCACCTTGCGGACATCTTTCGGGAGCTGGGCAGCAGCGGACTGCACGACCCGCAAGCGCTGCAAGCGTATATCCGGAACATTCTCTCGCCGGGAATGCTCATGGTCGGCTTCGTTGCGGTTCTGGCTTCCCTCGTCTTCTCCATGGCATCTCTGTGGCTGTTCATCGCCATCATCATCCGGCTTGCGCGCCGGTGATGGTCCTGACTGCGGCGCCCTTATCGCAATCAGCCGGGGCGTGACGAACTGGGTCATCATCGCGCCGAGCCT
>JANOBO010000110.1:0-2692 GCA_031411695.1 Verrucomicrobiaceae bacterium | reverse complement strand
GGCAAGGCCGAGGGCAAGGCGGAAGGCAACGCGGAAGGCAAGGTGAGGGGCAAGGCTCAGACCTTGCTGCGGATTTTGGAGAAGCGTTTTGGCAGCCTGCCGAAGGGAGCGGTCGCGCACATCGAGCATCTGGATTATTTGCAGCTCGAGCAGCTTGAAGATTGCGTGCTCGATCTGCCCGGCGCTCCGCAGCTGAGCCGATGGCTGCGACAGCAGAAGCGCCGCTGAACGGCGGTCCCGTGACTCATGCGCTGATCGTTATTCCGCCACCCCTTGCTCCAAATGCGAAAGCGGTGGCGAGGAGCAAAGAGAGGGAGGTCTTGACCGTGTTCACGGCTTGAACTCGTTGAAGGAGCCGATATGAGGATCGTGAGCGCGCCTACGCAAACACATCCATCACTGCCTTGCCCTTGCCGTCCTCGGTCACATAGAACGGCCGGCCCTCGATGTTGAACTCGGTCTTCGGGCTGATTCCCATCGCGGTCATGATCGTGGCGTGTAGGTCCATGACGGACACGGGGTTCTTCGTGGCGATGAGCGGGCGCTCGTCCGCAGTCTCGCCATAAAGAAATCCCTTTTTCGTGCCGCCACCGAACATCACCACGCTCGTGCCGCCGGTGAAGTGCCGGTGCAGGCCGTAGTGTTTCATCTCTTCGAGCTTGTCCACCTTGAATGTGGTCTGATCGTTCGCATTCGAGCCCGGCTTGCCCTCCATCAGCGCATCGCGGCTGAACTCGCTGGCGATGACGATGAGCGTGCGGTCGAGCAATCCCTTCGCCTCCAGATCGCGCACAAGCTGCGCGACCGGCGCGTCGATCTCCTTGTGCAGGGTTTCCACCGTGGTGTGGCCGTCCTTGTGCGTGTCCCATTGGAAAAACGGCACATACTCGGTCGTCACCTCGACAAATCGTGTGCCCGCCTCGACCAGTCGCCGCGCAAGCAAACACCCGCGGCCAAAGCGGCTCGTGTCATACTTCGCATAGCTCTCCTTCGGCTCCAGTGTGATGTCGAAGGCCTCGCGCTCCTTCGAGCTGAGCAGGCGGTACGCATGGTCCATGCTGCGCAGCATCGACTGCTGCTGGTAGTCGCTTAAAAAGTCGCGCTGCGGACTGTGATCGACCAGCTTGCGGAAAAACTTGTCGCGGCTGGCAAAGCGGCCCGGCTCCATGCCTTTCGGGGGGCGCACGGACTGCGCCGCTTCTTCAGGGAAGGGGAGGTTCATCGGCCCGAACTCGCTGCCGAAAAAGCCGCCGGTGGTGAACGCTTTCAGCTCCTCGCTCTCGCCCACGCCTTCGAGCCGCTGGCCGATGTTGATGAAGGCCGGCATCACCGCATTGCGCGGCCCGAGCACCTTCGCCATCCACGCGCCGATGTGCGGGCACGCCACGGTCTGCGGCGGCACGTAACCCGTGTGCCAATGATACTGATGCCGGGAGTGCAAAATGCTGCCGAGATCCGGCTGCACCGCCGAGCGGATGAGCGTCGCGCGATCCATCACTTGCGCGATGTTTTCGAGTCCCGCGCAAATCTTCACGCCATCCGCCGTCGTGTTGATCGCGGGGAATGTGCTCAGCATGTTCTTTACCTCCAGCCCCTTTTTAAAAGGCGAGTAGCGCTTCGGATCGAAGGTGTCAGGCGCCGCCATGCCGCCAGCCATCCACAGCAAGATGCATGCGTCCGCCTTTGCGGTTGGATGCATCGCCTCGTCGCCTGTCTTCGCCCACACGGTCTGCGGCTCGCCGGTCGTCCACGCCGCAGTGCCGGCGGCCGCGAGTCTCTTCAGGAAATCGCGGCGGATGATGGGTTCGGGCTGGCTGGTGTCGATGGTGTTCATGACTTGGAGTGGATGGTCCGGGCTTATCTTACCACGAGAAACTCCGGCATCATGCAAATGGCCCACAGCATGTCCTGGATCCCTTGCTCGGTGAGCTTTTCTCCCAAGGCTTCGCGCGTCGCCGCGAGTTCGCTCGCCGTGGGATCACGCGAGAGCGCGTGGCGGCACAGGTGGATGAAAAGCGCCCCCGTGTCCGGCCATGCTTGCGTGGCGAGCTTGGCCGCGCCTTTTGCCAGCGCGTTGGCGAGGGTTTGTCCGTTTGCGAGGTCGATGGCTTCGAGCGTGGTGAGATCGTTCGGTCGTGTGGAGACAATCTGATCGCGGTTCGGCCGGCCAAGCGTGCGCATCAGAAAATCGCTCTTCACGAGGGCGGCGCGCACCATCGGCTGCTGGGTCGATGTCGCGCGGGCGATGAGTGCGGGTGCATTCGCCTGAATCGTCTGCGCCCAAACCGGCAGCGCCTTCACCACCGTGGCGGGCTTCCAATCCTCCTTCGCCAGCACGCCGAGCCGGCCTTCCTTCATTGTGGGCACAGCCTTGCTCCACTGCCAAGATGCATCGGTCGCGATGATCTTCTCCTTGCCGTCGGCCAGCTTGATGCGCGCTTCAAAGAAAAGGCCGGCGGCGTTCGGCCCCTTGCCAGCGTTCTTTGCGATGACGGTGATCGTGTTGGCCCCCTCCTTCAAAACATCGTGCAATGAAACAGACTCGAGGGTCTGCCAGTCTGCGTCCTGGCCGGCCTGACGGTTGTTGATGAAAAGCGTGTACTCATTGTCGCAGGTGATGACTGCTCCGGCTCGCGCGACGGTGCCGTCGATCTTGATCACCTTGCGCAATTGGATCGTCTCGTCCGACGGT
>JANOBO010000109.1:0-9204 GCA_031411695.1 Verrucomicrobiaceae bacterium | reverse complement strand
GGCGCGCGCGGCATCATCCATGACATCCGTTTCGAGGGGAACACAGCGGTGAAGTCGAAGGTGCTGCAGGGCAAGCTGAAGTCGAAGGAGAAGAAGTTCTATTACCTTTGGGGCAAGGCCGGGAAGCTGAACAACGAGGCGCTCCAGGAGGACATCAAAACGGTCGAGAACGCCATCCAGGACAAAGGGTATCCCTATGCGCGCGTGGTCGAGGTGCGCCGCGAGCCGGTGGGCACTGACAAGGTGGATCTCGTGTTTGTGATCTTGGAAGGCGAGAAATTCGACGTTGCAGATGTTGCGATGGAAGGGCTCACGGTGTTCACGACCGAGGAGCTGACACCTGCCATCGTGACGCAGGCCAATCATGCTTACTCCGGCGCGGACGTGCGCGCGGATGAGAAGATGATCGGCGACTATTATGGATCGCGCGGCTATGCCGACGCCCGCGTGAGCACGAGCATCGTGCCCGCAGGTCCGGGGAAGGTGAGGATCCTCTACCGCGTGACGGAAGGCCAGAAATCCTTCCTGCATAAGGTGAACATCTCCGGCAACAACGTAACCAAGGACCACGTGATCCGCCGCGAGCTTCCATTCGCGCCCGGCGAGGAAATGAACACCGTGAAGATCGAGGCCGGCAAGAAGCGGCTGGAAAACCTTTCCTACTTCAGCCAGGTGGACATGCGGAACAACGCCACAGGCCAGGCCGGCATGAAGGATGTGGACGTCACCGTGACCGAGCAATCGACCGGCACGATCAACTTCGGAGCGGGCTTCAGTTCCATCGACAGCCTCGTGGGCTTTCTGGACCTCACACAGTCAAACTTCGATCTCTTTGACTGGCCGTCCCTGCGTGGTGGCGGACAGCGCTTTTACATGGGCATCAAGTACGGCACCAAGCGCCGCGACTTCCAGCTCAACTTCACCGAGCCGTGGTTCATGGGCCAGAAGCTCTCCTTCGGCGTGGAGGCATTTTACCGCGATCTCTTCTACCTCAGCGATGTGTACGACCAGCAGAATTTCGGCGCGGGCTTCACCTTCCGGAAGCCGCTCGGCGAGCACACCTATTTTGAGATCGGCTACACCGCGCAGAGCGTGAAGATCCAGAACGTCGATGACGAGGCATCTGATGAGATCAAGGCAGAGGAAGGTGACTTTTTCCAGAGCAAGATCGACGCCTCCGTCGTGCATGACACGCGTGACAGCGTCTTCCTCACCCGCAAGGGCCACAAGCTCGAGTTTGGCGGCATGTATTCCGGCATCGGCGGCGATGTCGATGTGTATGGCCTCAACCTCCAGGCCACCCAGTACATCCATCTGCCGGGCGACACCATCCTCAGCCTCGACGGCTCCTTCCGCACCGTGGATGGGTCCGGCGATGTGCCGATCTTCGAGCGCCAGTTCCTCGGTGGAGCGAACAACCTTCGAGGCTTCGACTACCGCGATGTCGGACCGAAGGACATCAACGGCGAGCCTCTCGGCGGCGAGTCTGCCGCCTTCTTCAGCGTGGAGTACACTTTTCCGATCATGGAGAAGATCCGCGGCGCTGTGTTCTATGATGTCGGCGCGGTCAGCCGCGACAGCTTCGATGTCGGCGGAGATGTGAATTCGAACGTCGGCATCGGCCTGCGTCTGTATCTGCCAATCGGCCCCATCCGCGTGGACTTCGGCATCCCCGTGCAGGCGGACGAGTTCAACGACTCGGGCGGCAAATTCAACTTCAACGTGGGCTACAAGTTTTAGTCCTCGCGCATCCGTCCATACCTCGCGTGCATGACGTTTTTTTCGTCTGCGCGCGTTTGTCCCAGGTGAAGAAGTTTTCGATTGTGCGAGGTGCGTTTGGATGCACCTTCCGGCCCTCCATGAAAAAACTCGCCCTGATCGCCCTCCTTCTGAGCAGCTACTGCGCTGCGCCAGCAGCCGACCTCAAGTTCGGCGTGGTTGACATGCAGAAAGCATTCGCAGACTTTCACAAAACCAAGGATGCCTCAGGCAAATTCAAGGACAACGTGGACAAGGCCCAGCGCGAGGTGAACGAGCGCTGGTCCGTTTACAAAAACCTCCTCGGCGAGATTCAAAAGCTGCAAAAGGAGGCGCAGGATCCAATCGTGAACAACGAGACCCGCGCGAAAAAAGGCGCCGAGCTTAACGACAAGGCCAAGGAACTCCGCTCGTTGGAGCAGGAGATCGGCGAGTTTCAAAACCGCCGTCAAGGTCAGCTCAAGCAGGAAGACCTTCAGATCCGCAAAGGTCTCTACGACGAGATCATCGCGATCGTAAAGGACAAGGCCAAGCTCGAAAACTACGACTTCGTCTTCGACAAATCAGGCATCAGCCTCACCACCGTACCCGTCCTGCTGTTCTACAAGGACGCCGTGGATTTCACCGATCAGGTGATCGTCGAACTGAACAAGGGCGCGCCCCCAGACACGGGCAAGAAGCCCGAGAAAAAGGACGCCGACGAAGGCAAATCTTCGAAGTCCTCGAAAAAGTAAACTCTCCCCAGCGTGAATTTCAGGCACGTTACGGTGAACCTGTGACGTGCCTTTATTTTTGACCCGCAAACATGAGTGCTCCCATCACTCTTCGCGATCTCACGAGCTTGGTCGGCGGCGAGCTCATGCGTGGTGACCCTCGAGGCATCGTCACCGGAATCAATTCCCTGCAGGAGGCCACGGCCGGGGAGGTTTCTTTCCTCGGCAACCCGCGCTACCTCAAAGCGCTGCAGGACACCCACGCCAGCGCAGTGCTCGTGCCCATCGGCTTTTCCGAGCTTGTGCGCGAAGGCATCGCACTCGTGGCCGTGGCGAATCCCACCGTCGCGTTTTCATCCGTCATCAAGCTCTTCGGCCCCGACCCGGGCAATGTGACCCTTGGTGTGCATCCCTCCGCCATCGTGTCGGCGACGGCGAAACTGGACCCCTCCAAGGTCTCGATAGGCCCCTGTGTGGTAATCGGAGACGGAGCCGTGATCGGAGATGGCGCGGTCATTCATGCGGGCGCGTTCGTGGGTGTGGATGTAAGGCTCGGCAACGATTGTCTTCTGCACGCTGACTGTGTTGTGAAGGACTTCTGCATTGTGGGAAACCGCGTCATCATCCACAGCAGCGCCGTGATCGGCACTGACGGCTTCGGATACGAGTTGGTTGGGGGCCGCCACCAGAAGATCGATCAAGTGGGCATCGTGCAGATCGATGACGATGTGGAGATCGGCTCCTGCACCACCATCGACCGCGCGCGCTTTGGAAAAACGTGGATCGGCGAAGGCACGAAGATCGACAATCTCGTGCAGATCGGCCACAACGTCATCACGGGCAAGCATTGCATCCTATGCGCGCAGACTGGCATCTCCGGCAGCACGCGGCTGGGGAACTACGTCGTGATGGCAGGGCAGGTCGGCGTGGCCGGACATCTGCGGATCGGTGATCACGTCACATTCCTCGCTAAGAGCGGAGTCGCCAAAGACTACCTCGAGCCCGGCACCTACACCGGCTACCCTGCGAAGCCGTTGATGGAGGGCCGCCGAATGCTGGCCGCGCCGGCGAAAGTGCTAGAACTGGTGGACCGCGTGCGAGACCTCGAGAAGAAACTCGAGGCGCTCGAAAAGGGCGCGGCACCACCTGGATAGGTGACGGGCCGTCGCGGAAAGTTTATTTCACGCAGCTGGCTCAGCCCGCATTGCCGTCGCCTTCCAAAGCCTGCTCGATATCCGTCCACAGGTCTTCGACGTGCTCGATGCCGACTGAGAAGCGGATCAGGCCGTCCGTGACTCCAGCGGCTTCGCGGATGTCTTTTGGGATCGAGGCGTGGGTCATGGTCGCGGGGTGACAGACGAGTGACTCGATGCCGCCGAGGCTCTCGGCCTGGGTGAAAAGATGGAGCCGACGAATGAAGGCCAAGGCGTCATCCTGTGAGTGCCCAAAGTCAGCGAGCAACATGCCGCCACCTCCGGTCATCTGCTTGCGTGCCAGTTCGTATTGCGGGTGGCTGGGGAGGAAGGGGTAGCGCACGCTCTTGACTCCCGCGCGGGCTTCGAGCCGCTGCGCCAGTGTGAGCGCATTGGCGCAATGACGCTCCATCCGGATGGCCTCGGTCTTCACTCCGCGTGAGGTGAGCCAGGTGTCGAAGGGGCTTGGTTGCAGGCCCAGTGCTTTTTGAGCAAAAATCATCTTCTCCTGCCAGGCGTCGTCGTTGGAGCACACGGCACCGCCGAGCGCATCCGAGTGTCCGTTCGTGTACTTCGTCGTGCTCAGGAGCGAAAGGTCAGCGCCGAGATCGAGCGGCCGTTGCAGCAGGCTGGAGGCAAAGGTGTTGTCCATCGCCACCGCGCTGCCCACGCGGTGCGCCACGTCGGAGATGGCCTGGATGTCGAGAATCTTGAGCAGCGGATTGGTCGGAGACTCCAGCCAGACCAGCGCTGGCTTCAGCCTGGTGATGGTGGCGTAGTTAGCTGCAACGGTGAGATCGACATACTCGATTGCGACGCCGAACTTCCTCAACACGCGCTCGAACAGGCGATAGGTGCAGCCATAGATGTTCTGCTCCGAGACGATGGTGTCGCCGGACTTCAGTCCAAACGCGATGGCCGTGATCGCAGACACGCCGCTGGCAAACACGGTCGCGTGCTTTGCATTCTCCAGACTTGCGAGCGTGGCTTGAAGGTTGCGGTAGTTCGGATTGCCGGAGCGCGTGTAATCGAAGCCGCCTGGATTCCCCGTCTCGAAGGTCGAGGTCATGTAGATCGGGGGAATCACCGCGCCAGTCTCCGCGCGCCAATCCTGGCCGATGTGAATGGCCCGCGTCTCAAAGCGCGCGTCCGAGGGAACCGAGGGGTCGTCTTTCATGGCGCGGAGAGTGGCATCGCTGCGCGCGCGGGGCAAGAAGTCAGAGCGGCCAGGCGATCTCTGTCTCGCCGTGCATCACTTCCGCGATGACGGGCACGTTGGTGAAAACTTCGAGCGCCGCGCGGTTCGAGATGCTGGCGGGGTCGCGCTCGTCACCGACGTGATTGAGGATGATGCCGGCGCATGTCATGCCGCGCGCGGCGATGTTCTTGAGCGTGAGCAGCGTGTGGTTCAGCGCGCCGAGCTTGTTGTTCACGACGAGGATGACGGGCAGCGCCAGCGTCTGCGCGAAGTCGGCAACTGTGATGCCGGGGGCCACCGGCACCTCCCACCCGCCCGCGCCTTCGACGAGCACGGTGTCGTGCGCCCCGCTAAGATTTTCGAACGCCGCGAGCACCGCAGCGAGGTCGATCCTGCGGTTCTCCATCAGTGCGGCCGTGAATGGTGACGCCGGCACTTTCAGCCAGACGGGATTGATCTCCTCGAGTGACAAACCGGCGGCCCCGGCCTGGAGAAGCCGCACGGCATCCCCGCGATCTCCGCAGCAAAATGGCTTGAACCCAGCAGAGTCAACGCCCGCACGCTTCAACGCTTCGAGCAGCAGGCAGGTGACGTAGGTCTTCCCCGCGTCGGTATCGGTGCCGGTGATGAAAAAGCAGCTCATCCGATCTGCGCGAGAATGGCGGACGCGATCTTGTCGGCCTGCGCCTCGAGGTATTCGACATCGCGGCCTTCGATCAGCAGCCGGATGAGCGGCTCGGTGCCGGAGAAACGAAGCAGCACGCGGCCGTAGTCGCCGAGCTTCTTTTCCGTCTCCTTGATGATCTTTTGCGCGTCGATGAGCTCCTCGACGGGAGGCTTCGAGCGAACGCGCAGGTTGCGGGCGGACTGCGGGAACTTCTTCAGACACTTGCGGAGCTGGCTCAGCGGCTCGCCCGTCTCCTTCATGATGCGGAGCAGTTGCAGGCCTGCGATCAGTCCGTCGCCAGTGCTGGCCCAGTCGCCAAAAATGATGTGCCCGCTCTGCTCGCCGCCGAAGTTGAGCCCGCGCTCGCGCATGGCCTGGAGCACATAGCGGTCGCCCACATTCGTGCGGACCACGCGGCCACCGAGGCCGGACACGAGATCGTCCAGGCCGAAGTTGCTCATCACGGTGACAGCGACGGAATTCTGCTTCAGCGTTCCTTTGCGCAGCATGGATTCGGCGGCGATGGCCATGAGTTCATCGCCGTCCAACGCCGACGCATTTTCATCGCAGAGCAGGATGCGATCCGCGTCGCCATCATGCGCGAGTCCGGCGTGCGCCTGGGTCTGCCGCACGATGCGTTCCATCTCATCGCCATGCGTGCAGCCGCAGTTTTCGTTGATGTTGAATCCATCGGGCTCGGAGTGAAAGACCTGCACGTCCGCGCCAAGTTCCTCGAGCGCGAGGGCGCTGGTGAAAGATGCGGCGCCATGTGCGTTGTCCAGCGCGACACGGATCCCGTCGAGCCGCACACCGCCCATCGAGCCGACTGCGTGCGCGACGTAGCGGGCCACCGCGTCATCGATGCGCGTGATGCGTCCGATGTCGCGGCCCTCGGGGCGCGGTCCCTCGCCGTCGCCGCCCAGAACGAGATGCTCAATGGCGCTCTCGGTCTTGTCGGAAAGCTTGTGGCCGTCGCCATGCAGGAGCTTCACCCCGTTGTCCTTGAAAGGATTGTGCGAGGCGGAGACCACGACGCCGAAATCAGCGCCGAGCTGTCTGGAGAGCACGGCCACGGCTGGCGTCGGTATTTGCCCGGCTAACAGCACATCCACGCCGGCGGAGTTCAGCCCGGCGGCGAGCGCGGCCTCGAGCATCTCGCCAGAAGCGCGCGTGTCCCGGCCGAGGACGCAGCGCACACGTTTTCCTGCGCCGGCCTTGCCACCGAGAACTTGCGCCGCAGCCTGGCCCAGGCGCAGCACGAACTCAGGCGTCATCGGATGACGATTGGCCACGGCGCGCACTCCATCGGTGCCAAAGAACTGGCGTTTTTCAGACATAGGCGCGCTCATTAGCCTGAAACGCCACGGGTGTCAAAGCCCCGTGGCACGGCTCTGGCGCTGGCTGGGAAAGCTCGATGACGGGTAGTTCACCTGGATGCTGATGAGGTACCAAAAAAGAAACGCCAGTGCGGTGGCCAGCAGCTTCTCCTTCCAGTTCCGCGTCAGCATCTCGATGAACCGCTTGTCCCATCGGACCGTCGTGCGCCGTGCGATCTCGTGTGCCTCGCCCTGCGGGCCGAAGGTGAGGATCTCGTTCAGCCGCTTGCGCAATCTCTCCGGCTCCAGGTCGTGCTCGATCTTCCCTTGGTAGCAGATGGACAGCGCGCCGGTTTCCTCGGACACGACGAGCGCGATGGCGTCCGTCTCCTCCGTCACACCCATGCCCGCGCGGTGCCGCAGCCCGATCGCGCGGTCCTGCACCTCGCGCTGGCTCACGGGAAACACACAGCCGGCGGCCATGATGCGGCCTTGGTCGATGATCGCGCCGCCATCGTGCAGCGCGGTCTTGGCGTGGAAGATCGTCGTGATCAGCTCGGTGGAAACTTTCGCGTCGAGATCCACGCCGGACTGCGCGAACTGCCGCAGGTCGATGCCGCCCTTGATGGCGAAGAGCGCCCCGCACCGGCGATGGGAAAGCTCCTGCATCGCCTCGATCAGCACGTCGAGTGACTCCGGGTCCGGGCGGTTCAGCGAGAAAAGCCGGTGGCTGCCCAGCTCAGCCAGCACGCGGCGCAGCTCCGGCTGGAAGATCACGACCACACCGACGACGAGGAAGACGGAGAAGCCCTGGAGCAGCGAGTTGATGACGCCGAGCTCCAGCAACTGCGAGATCAGCGTGAGGCTGAGCAGCACCACCACCAGCCCCGTTAGAATGCGCGCGCCGCGCGTGGCGCGGAAAAACAGGTAGCCCTGGTACGCCAGCGCCGCCAGGATCAAGATCTCCACGCCATGACGCCAATGCTGATTTAAAAACTCCCACATGCCTTCTGTATCGCTGCGTCAACGATGGCACGCGCGGGCGCGTTTCTCAAAGAGTTGTGTGCCGCCCCGACAAGAATTCGTGCGGCATCAAGTCCCGGTGCCCCGCTCTCTCATCCCACGAGCAGGTCGCGCAGCCGCCGGCGCGCGCGATGGAGTGCGATGCGTGCCGCCCCGGTCCGTCGTCGTGCGGACGTCCCGCCGAGAAGCTCAGGCGCGATGACGCGCCATCGCGCCGGCTTCATCTCCGAGCGCAGAGCCATCAGCGCCCGGCGCAGGGCCGCACGTCTGCGGAGTGCGGCATCCTCTTCCGGCTGCGCGTGCTCGTCCGGGATGTCGAGCGTGCCGCCGTCCTCCCGCGTGAGCGAGACGAAAACAACACCCCCGCCCCGCTTCTCCCGATGCTGGTCCCGCCACAGATTTGCGATGCGGCTGAGCAGCCGCGTGGTGAGATGGCGCGCTTGATTGTCCTCGGTGAGCGAGGCCAGCGCCGTGAGCTGGTCGCGCCTCACGAGCGCGGCAAAGACATCCTGCACCGCATCCTCCGCCGCATGAGCATCAAGCCCGCGCTGCATCGCCAGCCCGAACATCCGCAGCCAATGCGCGCGGCACACGGCATTCAGCTCGTCTTGAGGGTGCAAGGGACCGGCGGCGGAGCAGTCGAAGGTGTGGAGCATGGCGGGTGGCGGAGGGAGAATGTGGGGCAGTGACGCGGATCGGACAATACGACCAAAGGATCAGTTCACTGTGAAGCCATTCGTCAGTGACCAAGTGTTCGGGCCGAAGGTGACGTTGACGGTGTAGGCGCCGACCGTCGCGGGGAGAGAAGAGAACCCGAGCGTGACGATGCCCGTGGTGGTGTTCCGCGTGAAGGTGGTGGCGGTGAGCGTGACCGGGCCGGTCAGCGCCGCGGAAGTGGGTTGCACGGTGGTCGGCGGGGGCGCGGGCACGTAGGCACTGTTCAAGACCACGGTAAGCGTGACAGCGGCGCCACGAGTGCCGCTGTTGGGCGTGACGCTGCTGATGCCCTGCGCCACCGCTGCCGTGGTGGTGAAGGTTTGATCCGCGCCGTAGCTCATGCCGCCGGTGTTCACGCTCGTGGCGCGGAAGTGATACGTGGTGCTTGCGGTGAGGCCGGTCAAAGTGAGCGCGATGCTGGTGCCGGTGTTTCCAGTGACATTCACGGGCGTGGATGACGACGTGGTGCCGTAGGCTGTGGTGAGGCCGTATTCGAACGAGCAATTCGACGTGGCGCCGTTTGCGTTCACCGTCGCGTTTGCCAGCTCCGCATCCGTCTCCACCAGCCGCGCATACTTGCTCGAGTTCGCGGTCAGCCAGGATGTGAGCTGCGGATCCG
>JANOBO010000108.1:0-35823 GCA_031411695.1 Verrucomicrobiaceae bacterium | reverse complement strand
TGAAGCAATGGCTGCCAGCGGGCCCCACCTGAGTCTTCCATGAAATGCGAAATTTCATCGTTTTGTCAAGATTTGCCCCCCGACCGCTTTTTGCAGGCAAAGCGAGAGAAACACCACCCGCGCCAGCCTGCCCGAGCCACGCCAGCCGCGCTCAACCCGGTCAGAGGCGGTAGCCAGTCACGATAGCCCCCGGGGAGCAGCGCGCATCAGCCCGGCACACCCTCAAACCCGCAGCGCAGCGCCAGAGCACGAGTTAGAAGGAGCGAAAGTGGGACTGGAGTGCGACCCGCGCGCTGCCTGGGGACCGAAACGGCCGCAGTCCACGCGACTCCGCGCATACCCGCTCAAAAAAGTTGCGCCCCCTGCGGACCAAGCAGGGGGCGCTCCTCAACTTTTGAGATGTTTCTTTGGGTTCGTCGCTGGTTGGTGAGACGTTGGGGTCTTCAATCCAGCAACTCGGACGGCACCTGCCCGCCGTTTTGCTTGAGCTTTTTCAGCACCTCACGGTGCAGCCACACGTTCATCGCAGCTGAGTCCTGCGTGTCCCCAGTGTAGCCGAGTTCATTCGCGAGGTCCTTGCGCGAGGCGAGCCCGCTGTCGATGCCGACGAGCTTCATCAGATCCACAATCGACCGTTTCCAGTCGAGCTTCTCCGAGTTCTTCGCAGCCAGACCATCGAGCATCTGGCCGACATCGACGAGAGGCGCGGCGGGTGGTGTGCCCGCCGGGGCGGCCTCGACCGAAGCAGCGGCGACCGCTGCCTCGCTGGTAGATGGGGTCGGCTGCGCGACGGCGGCACTCGTCGCGCTGCCGAAGATCTTCGACATCAATTTATCAAACAGTCCCATGTGGTGTGGCGCGGTGTATGGTTTCCGACGGTCGTGCGTCAAGCGCTGCGCTTGGTCAGCATGCGGTAGAGAAGCAGCAGCACGATGGCCCCGATGACGGAGGCGATGAAGCCGACGGCCTCACCCTCGGAGTACCAGCCCATGGAGCGGCCGAGAAAGCCGGCGATGAGCGCTCCGACGATGCCGATGAGGCTGGTGATGAGGAAACCGCCGGGATCTTTGCCGGGCAGAAGGAACTTGGCGATGGCTCCGACGAGGAAGCCGATGAGGATCATCCAGATGTATGACATGGTGTTGTGTATTTGGGTGTTGGGTTGTGTTTAGTTCTTGGAGTGCGGGCGCGGGCGGCTAGCGGTGCTGCTGATTTTTCAGCAGCTTTGCGGCTGCCATCGTCAGGGCACCGAGCACGACGGGGTTTCCCATCGCCTTCACAAACCAAGGTTTTTCCTCGACCACCTGGCGCAGCGCCTCAGGCTTCTCGCGGCGTGCGTAGTTCATCACACGGGCGGCGTCATCTTCACTCATGTCCTTCGGATCGGTGGTGCGCAGGCCGAGGGTGCTGGCAAGACCACCGAGGCCGCCACCTCCACCACCCAGCGCGCCGAGCAGGCCGCCGAGCAATCCCTGCCGTTCCTGCGCAGGCGCCTGCGACATCGCAGCGCGCGCGCTTTGCTGAAACTCCGCCTCGGGCAGTTTGCCGAGGTATTCCGTCGCGCTCTGCTGATAGGTGCGGTTGTCGAAGGAGCTGTCGTCTGGATGGGTGGAGACGAAGCGGTCGTGATACTGCGCGGCCTCGCGGTCGTCCACGGTTTGATCGCCACCAAAGCGGCGCATGAAGTCATCTACTGTTCCTGGCATGGTGTTAGTTCCTCTGTTTTTGGGGTTGGTGTTGGGGTTGATTGGAAAAAGAGCGCGCTCACTCCGGGGTGTACGTCATGTCCCGCGTGCGCGCGTTCAGACGGGCCGTGCCGATCTTGCGCGGCGGATTCGATGGGGTGTAGGCGAGCACCGTCAGATCTTCGCCCGGAAATTCCCCGGCCATCTGTGTGATCATGGCACGCATGAGCGCGGAGATTTTGTCCATCTCGACACTGCGGTCGAGGATGAGGCCCAGCTCGTTCTGCTCATTCAGCATGGCGCGCTCAATCGTCCGGCCCTGCGGATCGGCAGTGCGGATGCGATTCAAAAAATCGATCTGCCGCTGCTTCAGTTCAACACTTGAAGCCGCAGGGCGCACGGCGGCTGCATCCCGGGTGCCCACCCCGGCTGGCGGACCGGCATCGCAAGCGGCCAGAGCGAGCGCCGCCACTGAGGATGACACGAAACGAAGAGCGGCGGGAGAATGGATGGAGCGCATGATCACCGCACACTTCGCCCGGCAAGGTGAAGGTGATTGTATGGATTCGGCGGAGCTTGGCTTTTTCCTCGCGTTTGATGACACGAGGATTCACCGGACCCACCTGCCGAATCCTTTTTCTAGCCTTGTTCCGTGCAAATCGGAAATCTGACACACTCAGCCTGCAGATGAACCGCGATGAGGGAATGAACAACAAAACCAACACTATGATCAACTGGGCCATCACATTCCTCGTCATTGCACTCATCGCCGCCGCTCTCGGATTCGGCGGAATCGCCGGCACCGCAGTCGGTATCGCGAAGATCCTGTTCTTCGTCTTCCTCGTTCTTTTCGTCATCGCTTTTGTGATGGGACGGAAGACACCGCCCGTCGCGTAAGCGCGGACACAACAGGTTCAAACCACCCGGCGGACGGCACCCGGCAACGGACGCCGCCCGCCGGTTTTTTTGTGCTTGAGCCGAGTGGGCGCCTTCGCGTGAGTCCCCTGATGCGAGCGAGGGGTCATCTTCGAATCTTGATTCCTCAGCGTTGGATGGAAGCCAAGGCCGCATCGAGCGCCGACACATCCACGGGCTTTACCAGATGAGTGGAAAATCCGACCTGGCGACTTTTCTCCCGATCACCCTCCATGCCGTATCCGCTGAGGGCGATCCCCGGCAGCGCGGGGTATTCAGCGCGGACGAGCCGCATCAGCTCATGTCCGCTAAAGTCCGGCAGACCCAGGTCACTGAGCAAAACGTCGAAGCGGCCCCGCCTTGCGAGGTTCAGCGCCTCCTGCGCGGTCGCGGCGATGGTGACGTCATGACCGCGGCGTGCGAGCAGGCGGGACAAGGATGAGCGGCTGTCCTGGTGATCATCCACCAACAAGATGCGGAGTCCGCCGGAGATGGACGGCCCTGCACGCGCAGGCGCCGCCGCCGTCGGCACCGGAGTGGGAATGGTCCGCAGCCTCACCCTAAAAGTCGATCCGAGATCCACGCCCGCGCTCTCCGCAGTGATCTCGCCACCATGCCTGGTGATGATTCCCTGCGAGATCGCGAGCCCCAGTCCCAACCCTCCGAACGCGGGGCCGACGGCAGCGTCTCCCTGCTCAAACGGATGGAAAATGCGCTGAATGACCTCGGGCCGGATGCCGCGCCCTTGATCCTGGATGGCCACCTCGATGAAGCCGTCTTCGCCAGAATCTGTTTTCACCACGACACGGGTGCCGGGCCGGCTGAATTTCACAGCGTTGCCGATCAAATTCCAAAAGGCCTGCTGCAGGCGCGCGGAATCACCCCGCACATGACAGGAAGTGGCGCGCAACTCCCAGGTGACTTCAATACCCCGCGCCGCAGCTGATGCCGCGCAAGTCTGATACGCGCCGCGCAGAACTTCGTGGAGGTCCACATCACTCACGCGCAACGGGAACTCATTGCGGGAGATGCGGGTGAGATCGAGAAGGTCGTCGATCAAGCGCGCCTCAAGCTCAAGATTCCGCCGCATGATGGCGAGGTTCTCCGTGTAACCCGCCGGCAGGTCAGCCGCCTCCTCCATGTCCGTGAGGACCGCGAACACCGGATTGAGCGGCGTGCGCAGCTCGTGGCTGAGGATGGAAATGAAATGATCCTTCGCCGCGCTTGCGCGCCGCATGTTCTCGTAGAGCCGCGCGTTCTCCAAACCGATGGCTGCCTGCGTGGCGACTGTGGCCAGGATGCGCTCGCTTCGCTCCGAGAATGCGTGGGACGCGTGGTGCAGAAAGACGAGCCCGCCCAGGAACTTATCGTCGGCATCGCGCACGGGAACGTGAAGGTAGCTGCGGGGCGCAAAGCTGAGCGCGATGGGCACCACGGGACATCCTGCGGACGCGAGATCGTCCACGCGCGTGGGCTCTGTCGTGCCGCTCACGAGCATCGACAGAGCTTCGAAATCCACCCTCGCCTCCAGGAGTTCGACACCGGGCGCGCCGCCGATGTGATGATGGATTTCCCCATTGTCCTCGGGCGCGTGATAGAAAAAGATGCCGACATCTGCGGCGCAGATCTCAGTCGTGGCGGCGGTGATGCCCTGTAGCAAACGGTCGCGGTCCAGCTTCGAGGCGACCACCTTTCCCACGCGCGAGACGGTGTCGAGCTCGTCATACAGCGCGACGACGCCGCGGTTTGTCTCGCGTAGCTCAGCATTCGTGATCTGGAGTTCCTGCTGCTGCTCACGCAGCTCGCCGAGCGTGCGGATCAGCTCCTGATTCTGCATGGAGATCTCATCCAGTGGATTCACCGGGCTTGAGGTTTGGATTTCGTCCAACACACTTTCGAAGTGGTCGGCGCCCCACTTCTTCCCAGCCGGCACATCCACCCCCATCGTCACCGAGGTGCCGCCTTCCCCAGTTTGGATGTCCATCGTGTCCATCAGCTTCCTTGCGCCGAGGATGCCGGAGCCCAGACCGGTGGTGGAGATGTGACGCCCCGCAAGAATCTCGGCGAGTTCACGAATGCCGGAGCCCTTGTCCTTGATCACGCAAAGGAACTGCTGCGGACCGCGCCCCTCGGGAGGCGAGCCAAGCGCGAACTCCGCAGTGCCGCCGCGCGCGTATCGAAATGCGTTGCGCGCGATCTCGGACACGGCCGTGGCGATCCGCACCTGGCACTGGTGATTGAATCCGCAGTGCGCTGCCAGCCTGCGGGCGCGGGTGCGGCACTCCACCACGTGCTGCTCCTTCTCAAGCGGCATGAGAAGAAGAGTCGTCTGGGTGCAGAGGGTTTGTGCCATGAAAATGCGCGGAGATTTGAATCGAAAGGACGGCGGTCAGGTGCGGTGTCGCACGACCACGACGGTGGCATCATCCCGCAGTCTGCGGTGGTCCCGATAAAGCACGCCGGCCACGAGGCTGGGATGATGGGGCGCGAGCCCGGGGTAATCGGCGAGGCTCCATTGGCTGGCGAGCCCGTCGGAGTGCATCACGAGCACCGTGTCAGCAGTCCAAGGCAGGCTGGCTTGTCGCAGGTTTCTCGCGTTCGCTCCCAGAGTGCCATTGTCGCAGATGAGCGTGGAGGATTTTCCCGAGTCGAACAACCGCATCGACACGTTTCCGACGCCACCGCCAGTCACCACGGAATTCGTCAGGTCAATCTCCACCACCGAACCTGCGGCGCCGCGCGTTTTGACCAGGGCGCGGTGCATGAGGTCCAGCATCACGGCCGGCCCGACGTCTGGATTGCGCACAAAAGTCTCCACTGCGGCGTGCGCGGCGGCTTCCGCCAGCGGTCCATGGCCCAGGCCATCCGCTAGGAGGACGCGCAATTTTTTCCCGTCGTCCAAACTCAGCACGTGCCACGCATCGCCGCACTGCGTCTCCCCCTGCACCGGGACACTGACGCCGCCAAACTCGCAGTGCGGCGTCTCCCGGCGGAACTGCCGCGCGGGCTGGGGCTCATCCAGACGCGCCCACAGCGCCGTGCCGCGCTGCGGCTGGGAATAAATATCAAAGGCTGCGGCCATGCGCCGGATGGCCCCAAGACCCGTGCCGGAGGTGCCGGCTGTCGAGTGTCCATCGCGAAGGCAAGCGCCGACATCGGTCATTCCCTTCCCTTGGTCCAGCGCCAGCAGTTCCATGGAAAATCCGCCGACGCCCGAGCGGGTCGTGACGACGATCTCGCCGCGCGAACCGTGGCGGACGACATTGGTGGCCATCTCGGTGCACACGATCGCTGCGCGGCCGGTCTGCGTCTCATCGAGCGCGCCATCCATGCAGAGACGGCTCACAAAGCGGCGCACTTCGCCGATCGAGCTGTCGTCGGTGATGGGAATGCGGTGACTGGACATCATGGGGGCGCGGCAGGTTTTACTTCCAGCGTGTGATGGTCACATGCGTTCCCTCGCCGGGTTTGGACCGCAGGCTGAACTCATTGACGAGGCGTCTGGCGCCGCCGAGACCCAGTCCCATTCCCTGACCGGAGGTGTATCCATCCCGAAGCGCCTGTTCCACATCCTGGATGCCAGGGCCTGCATCGTTGAAATGGATGCGCAGCCCTTTTCTTCCACCCTCCTCGATGAGTTCCAGGGTGACCTCTCCACCCCCGCCGTAGATGAGCAAATTGCGGGCAAGCTCACTGGCTGCGGTGACGATCTTGGTCTGGTCAACGAGCGAAAGCTTGATCTCGACTGCGAACTGACGTGCCCCTTGGCGGACGCGCACCATGTGCTGCTCGGTGGTGACCGTGATCGTCTCAGTCTTCAGTATCCGTGACATCACGTCCGTCCTCCCTGGCGATTCGTGAGCGCAAGAGCGCCATGCCCTTCTCCACATCGAGCGCGGTGAAGACGCCGCGAAGCTCGAGGCCAAGCTCCACGAGCGTGATGGCCACGGCGGGCTGCATCCCCACCACCACAGTGACGGCGCCGAGCACACGGGACATGGCCGAGATGTTGCCGAGCATGCGGCCGATAAATGAGTCCACGATGTCGAGCGACGAGATGTCGATCAGCACACCCTTGGCGCCCTGCTTGGAGAGCTTGTTGGTGAGATCCTCCTGCAAGGTCATCGCCAGTTGGTCATGCATGTCCACCTGGATCGTGACGAGAAGGAAGCTTCCCATCGTCAATATTGGAATCCTGTCCATGGCTTGCGCTCCTTTCTACGGGACAGTATCGAGTGCGGCGGCCTTTGTGCGCGAGACGACAAAGCCGGTGCGTTTCATGGCGGCGCGCAATGCCTCCGCCATCGTCGCCTTCGTCGTGACCGCGCTCAGATCGATCTGGAGGTGGACCATCGTTTGCGCGATCTGGGGGCGTATGCCCGAAATGATGCAGTCCGCCCCCATCAGCCGGGCGGCGGCCACAGTCTTCAGCAAGTGCTGTGCCACGACAGTGTCCACCGTCGGCACGCCGGTGATGTCGATGATGGCGATCTCCGACCCCGTCTGGACGATCGTTTGCAAGAGGGTCTCCATCACCACGCTGGTCCGGGCGCTGTCGAGCGTGCCTATCAGCGGCAGTGCCACGATGCCGTCCCAGAGCTGCACGACCGGCGTGGACAGCTCCAGCATGTCGTCTTGCTGCCGCAGGATCACTTCCTCGCGCGTCTGCAAGAAGACCTCCGAGGTGTGCAGCGCCAACTGGTCAAATAGTGCGGACACATTCTCCACCGCCTCGATCTCCGCCGCCGCATCTTTTCCACCCTCCGCGCGCATGACCTCAAACAGCGGCCGCTTTAAGGACAGGATGAACGTGGCCGTCTCATAGGGTCGAAATCCCTTCAACGTGCGGGTGCGGGAAATGTCAGCCAGCTGGTCCAGCACCGGCTTGAACGACTCAGCATGAATGTCCAGTGTGCCGCTGTTTTTCACCGCGGCGGCAAATGCGGAGAGAAAGGACGTGGACTCCGCTTTCAATTGCGGCTCGCTGATCAAGTCGAGCCGCGACGATGAGGAGGCAGTCTGGGCCTTCATCCACGCGGCGAGTATTTGGGACTGGCTCTTGGCGAGCAAATTTGCGATGAGGGCTGCGGACATAGTGTCGATTTTAAAGTTGGTAATGGGACGAGTGGTCATCACTCTTCACCCACAGAAGCCGCCAGAAATGCAATTCCCCCGACTGCATGCTGGAAAAGAGCCGTGACCAAGATGCGGTCGGTTTCGCAGTTAGAGGCAATGTTGGACGCATGAATCTTCCCGTGTCGGAAATACGCCCGGCCCGCCCGCCTGCACGCGCGGCGCGAGTCCGAGGGACGATTGCCCCTTGGATTCCAACCAGCTCCATGACCATGACCCGCCCACCCACCACAACTTCCTTCAACAACGCCCGCCCGCCCCTGAGACTCCCCAAGAGGTTAGGCACAGCGTCTTTGACCATTCTCCTGTCGGGGTGCGGATCGATCCGCACGTTCCACCAGATCGGAAGCACTTCGGACAAACCTGCGAAGA
The DNA here is from genome assembly GCA_031411695.1 of Verrucomicrobiaceae bacterium. Classification (GTDB taxonomy): domain Bacteria; phylum Verrucomicrobiota; class Verrucomicrobiia; order Verrucomicrobiales; family Verrucomicrobiaceae; genus JAIBCL01. Next base: position 27,718 of record JANOBO010000108.1, on the reverse strand, counting down.
TTCCGGGCGCCACCGCGGCGCGGATGGCAGTGGAATCCACTGTTTTGGCCACAGCCAGGGCGCCTTGGGCCGCGACAAAGGTGGGCGCGAGGGTGCTCGTGGAACGGACATCCACGCTGATCACGGGTAACGGGCCGGTGACGCGGATGAAAATGACCCGTGGACAAGGGGCGCTGCCCCCAGCGGGCGGGGAGGCTTTCGAGGCACTGCTAGATCGAGAGGGACTGCCCCCACGTTCAAGCGGGAGCGTGCGCTTCTTCGTGGATGGCTCGTCGTTCTACCCGGAGTTCCACCGCGCCCTCAATGGAGCGCGGAGGCAGATCGACATGCAGGCCTACATTTTCGACAACGATCCGTTCGGGGTGGACATGGCGGAGCGACTCAAACGCAAATCCAAGGAGATTCACGTGCGCGTGTACTTCGACACGCTAGGCACTCTGCTCGCGGTGAAGGTCGAGCCGCCGCTGCCCCCACCGCCCGGTTTCCAGCCCCCGGGCAATTTGAAGAAGTTCCTCACCGAAGACTCACGCATCGACGTGCGCACGACGCGCAATCCCTATTTTACCGCGGATCACACCAAGCTCCATGTGATCGATGGCAACATCGCGTTCGTCGGCGGGATGAACGTGGGCGTGGAATACCGGCACACCTGGCACGATCTCATGGCTAAGGTAGAGGGGCCCGTCGTTCACGAGCTTGCGTCGGTTTACCATGATCACTGGCGCGGCGAGGACTGGAAGTACAATTGGGGTTTCGGTTGGCTTCGGAAAAAGCCTGCTCCTCGTGGCGAGGCGGCGCCGCTACCTGTATCCGGGCGCCAGGTCCCGCTCCGCATGCTGCTGACCGACACCGCGCTCGGAAAGCGCGAGATTCTCCGCGCGGCGCTAGCCGGCATCCGCTGCGCGAAGAAACGCATCTGGATCGAAACCCCGTATTTCTCGTGTGACGAAGTGTCCGTCGAGCTTCAAAAAGCGGTGAAGCGAGGGGTCGATGTGAGAGTGATCGTGCCGAGCGCCAATGACTCGAAGCTCATGAAAAAGGCAAACGTGGAGGAACTCAAGAAGTTGCTGGAGACCGGTGCGCGCGTTTATGAGTATCCCGGCATGACGCACCTCAAGGCAACCGTCTGCGACGACTGGGGCATGTTCGGCTCAGCGAACTACGACACCCTCAGCATGAGGATCAATCGCGAGCTGAACCTGGCGATCTCTGACGCTGCGACCGTCCAGGATATGGCAAACAAGGTGTTCCTGACCGACTTCGGCAAAAGCACGCGGCTTACCCTCGAGATGTGCAAGGCCCGCGGCGGGATGTTTGCAGAAGTCTTGGGTGACCAGCTTTGAGGCTGGTGGTGCCGGGGGTGCTAACGGGGCGACGAACTGGCCTCCAGAAGGCCGAGCTGCTTGGTTAGGTATGCGGCACAAGGCGTTGCCACACCATCACTCAGTCGGATCAAATACGGTTTGCCGGTGGTCGATGAAAAGCTGGCGGCCTTCTTGATGAAATCCGGGGCTGTCTTGATCTCGGCTTGGTTTGCCTGCCACTTTCGGCGAAGAAATTTCACCGCAGTTGCAGCATCGTATTCGGTTCCGTTCCGGATGAAGACCGCTCCAGTCAGAGAGCCAACGTGTGACAGCAGAGCCTCGATCTTCGCCTTATCATCCATGGGCTGGGCTGCGGGCATTGATCGAACGGTGGTCAGGGTGATGAGAGCTGCGGAAAGGATGAGGAAGCGTCGTGATGTCATGGAATAGAGCCTGGCTACGGCAATACCACGTTCGGAAAGCGAGTCGGGTACGGCCGTGCGACACATGCTGCCAGACATGATTTTTCGCCAGGGGCCGACATACCGATCTCGCAGGACTGTGACAATTGAGATCAATGCAGGCATCCGACTACCCGACGAACCGCGATAAGGGTAATGTATGAAAACACTATCATCCATCACCCTCCTTTTTGCCCTGGCTCTCACCGCTTGCGATTCCAAGCAGGAACAGGCTCGCGAAAAGTCTCTCGAAAAACGTGCGGACAGTCTCGAAGACACCGCCAAGGCCACTCAGAACGCCGGAGCCGCCGATGCCGAGGCCACTAAGCGCGCCGCTGAAGCCAACGCCGAAGCATTGAAGAAGGAAGCGGATCGCACGCGCGATCAAAAGTGAACAACAAGCGGGCGCCAGCCGCCAGCCATCAATGGGAAGGCGTAAACGCCTGCCACCACCTCAACAATCAGATCCACAGGGTGAGACGGAGCAATCCGGCTCACCCTGTGGTGCGTACGCAGGATGCGACTGAAGGGGTGGCGGCAACATTGGCTGGTCCCGGCCACCCCGGCGCGTGATAAAAAAAAACTCCGAGGACATCCATCTTCCTGGCGCGCCGCGATTGGTTTATTGCCAATGAGCTTCTGAGCCTCCAGTCACTTGGAGCCCGCAGTTCGCAAATGGCAGACAACCTCTTCCTATCTATCGCCATGAGCTACCACGCCATTATCCACGATCTGCGCACCGGCCGCTTTCTTCTTCACTGCAGCGTGGACGGACATGATCTTCGCGAAGCGGAAAGCGCCGCCCTGAACAAGGCGGCCTTCACCATGAGTGCGATTCCCTCCGACCTTGATGTGCGGCATCTTCACCAGTGCGCACAGCCCCCGATGCACATGACCGCCGGGTTGAACTGACCGGTCCCGGCTGACTCATCGGCAACCATCGCAGCTCGCTGGCCACAGGCGATCTTTGCGGCGGCTCTCACTTTGATCTGCGCCACAACCGCGTGGTGAGATGGAAGTCATGATCACTCCCGACTCAGGTGTGCTCAGGTCTCTCGCGTACTGAAGCCCTCAGTACAACGCACAAACAAAAATTGGCCGTGACACGACCTTCGTCGTATCACGGCCAGCCGTTAAACTGTTGTCCGTCTATCGGCCAGGGCCGCCGCCAGCACCACCACCACCTGACGATCCGCCGGAAGTGGACTTCGCCCCACCCGTCGAGCCACCCGTCGAGCCACCCGTCGAGCCAGATCGACTGCCCGAACTGGTTCCGCTTGAAGTGCCTGTGCCGCCGCTTGATCCGCTCCGAGTGGTTCGGTTGTTGCCGGTAGAACCGGTTGACGACCCGCCGCTGTTGGAGTTGGAACCCGCATTGCTGCCAGCGGTGCTCCCTGATGAGCCGGCATTATTCCCAGTACCCGCATTGGTCGAACCGCCATTGTTTGGAGTCCCGTTGTTATTGCTCGTTCCGTTCGAGTTGTTGGTTCCCAAATTGCTCCCATTGCCATTCGGGTTCGTGCCGGTGCCTGGATTAGCGTTCGCGTTGGCGGCGTTGTTATTTCCAGTGCCGTTGTTCGCATTTCCTCCACTGCCGTTGCCATTCTGTGTTCCATTGTTGGTCATCGGCTGGTTTGATCCAGGGAGTCCTTGATTGTTGACGACTGGATCGCCCGTGGTGTTCACGCTTCCTCCACCCGTGTTGTTGTCGTTGCGATTATTCCGGTTGGAATTCCCACCCGTAGTCATGGGCACCGAGGTGGCGCCCGATGGCAGGTTGTCCGGGGCGACTGCGTTTCCCGAAGGTGGCGGGCTGCTTCCTGGAGGCTGTAGTCCGGTGGAGTTCTGTCCAGGAATGCCTCTGTAACCGGACACGCCGGTGTCCACCGCGCGAGCGTCCGCTCCCGGTGCTGCTGACACCAATCCATTCGGAGCGGGCACGATTCGAAGATCCGGGGTGAGCATCGTGCCCTCGCGGAGTGATTTTGGAGCGCCGTCAAAACCAATGAGGCCAGTGGGTGTGACGCGGAACGTAACGTCGCGATCCATGGGTGTGATACGGTTGCCCCGCACGGCGTACATAATGCCCTTGATATTGACGAAGCCATCTGCCGCGGCAGACGGGACGGAGCCTTGGGTTTCAACGACCACTGTCGTCTGCGCATTTACGCTGACCAGCGCAGACGACAGAAGGGAAAATAGCAGGATGTGTTTCATGATGAAGGTTCGGCAGCGAGGCGAGCCACGGCTGTACGCAATTTGTGTTTGGTGTGGCCGCTCCGTCGAAATGACAGACGTGACCGGCACAGCCGCCGCGAATTGTTAACATGTGCGAGCTTGAACGAGCCCTCCAAATAGCGGTCGAGGCCCACTCGGGGCGAAAAGACCGGAATGGTGATCCATACATTTTTCATCCACTCCGCGTGATGGGAAGATGCACTTCGCGGACGGCAAAGGTGGCAGCGCTCCTCCATGATGTGGTGGAGGATTCAGATGTTTCTCTGGACAAGGTTCGTGCTGACGGCTTTTCCCCGGACGTCGTCACTGCGTTGCGCCTGCTGACCCGCTCGCCAGCTGTTCAATATCCCGACTACATCAGGGCGATCCTGGCGAATCCAACGGCCATTGAAGTGAAGATTGCCGACCTTGAGGACAACTCGGACATCAGGCGTGTATCCGAAAGTGACGACGCCACCATTGAGCGACTCAAGAAATACTTCACCGCCTATCGCGTGCTCACGGACGAGCGCGACCGCTTGAAAAAGATCGTCGGTTGAGCGAACTCACGCCTCGACAGTTTCAATCCACTCCTCGGCAAACTCCGCCATCGCGTCGGCCTCCTTAAAGCCGAGCTTCTTCTTGATGTGTGCGCGATGTGTCTCGATCGTTTTCACGCTGAGATGCAACATGGATGCGACCTCGCGCGCTGATTTTTTTCTCCCGAACAATTGAAGGATCTCCAATTCACGGTCGGACAGGGTGTCCACCGGCAACGCAACGTCGCACTCGCTTCCTCTCACCGCCTTAAACACGAGCTTCTCGCTGAACTCCGGGCTCACATAGATGCTGCCCGCCAGAACTCTGCGCACCGCGTCGATGATGTTCTGCATCGACTCCAGCTTCATCACATAACCCCTCGCGCCCGCGCGCAACGCGCGCAGGGCGTAGACGGACTCGTCATACGCGGAGATCACCAGGATCTTCAAGGCAGGAGTCTCGGACAACATCTGCTTGATCAGCTCGATGCCGTTTGTGCCGGGAAGAGAAACATCGAGCAGCACAAGGTCCGGCGAGTGCGCCCGGGCGGCCTCAAGGGCCGCCTTCGCGTGATCTGCCTCGCCGACAACCGTGATATCGTCGAGGTCCTGGAGAAGCTGGCGCACACCGAGCCGAAACACAGGATGGTCATCCACCACGAGCAATCGGTTCCGCGTCGGCGCGCTGGCAGGTCTGCGGTCGGTGGTTTCGTGGCTCAATGCGTTCATGAAATGAAGTCATCTCCCAATCGCAAGAACGCCTGATCTGGCCGTGGTGAAAATGTCCTCCGGCCCAACCTTAGGACTCTAAAATCGCCGGCATGAAATCTCCACCTCGGCCGGCAGCGATGAAAAAAGATAGGCGCGCGCATCGCGCGATCCGCGATCTACAGGCATGAAACCAAACCACACGCCGTCAACAGCGGCAGGCAAGATAGGCTGGGCTTTTTTGTGGCTGCTCGGCATTCCGATTCCAATTCTGCTCATCCTGTTTTTTCTCCGCGGATGCACATAAGCCGCGTTTAAAGCTGGTGTTGGGGCGGCACTCTCGATTGAGGCCGTATCGCCCAGCGCTTCAATTATCCTTCCAAGAAACATTTCGTTTCATGCCTCTTTCCCCAGAATCTCCCGCGCCGACTGAAGGCAAGGAAGCTGTGCCGCTCACCTCACTAACAGCCCGGAAATCCGGCGCCCTTCATCCGCAGGACAGCGTCGAAACCGCTGGGAAACGCATGCGTGAAAACAACGCGCCGGCCTGGCCGGTAACGGAAGATAGAAAGCTCGTCGGCATGGTTGATGCCAAGAATCCCGACTGGGAAATTGCGGGCCACGGGCATGATCCGAAATCTTGCGACGTGGGCTCGATCATGAACCGCGACGTCGCCTTTTGCTATGAGGACGAAAACTGCGCCGATGCTGAGCGCGTGATGAACGAGCGCGGCCTAGCCTTCCTCCCCGTCGTGGACAGGCAGATGCGCATCGTCGGCATCTTCACCCGCCAGGAAATCCAGAATTTAAGTTCCACCCAACCGCTCGAAGACCGCTCACCCAAAACATGATGAACGCAGAACAACCCATTCCAACCCGCCTCCGGGCCAGTTCAGAGGGACTCGGACATGCAAGCCACCCGGACATCGAAAAGCGAGCCATGGATATTGCGCTCACTGACGGTCGGGACCAGGCCACCGACGCTGATTTTGCAAGGGCTGACGAAGAGCTGGCTGGCGGAACCACCGAGCACGCCTCACCCGAAGCGGATGCTTCGATGGAGCAAGTCACAACCTGGGACGAGCCGCTCGAAGAGTCTGGCCATCGGGTCGAGGTTATTCCTCCTGAAAACGATGACAGTCTGGGGGAGCAGCTTGTCGAGCAAGGGCTCGAAGAAGCGGACCACGACACGCGAGTGGCGGGCGTGAGACAACGGCTGGATGACAACAGCACGCATCGCGTCTCGAAGTTGGCTGATTAGATCCAACACTGATCGAGTGATCGAGGAAGGCGCCTCACTTCGCTTCGTCTGCCCCATAGGCAGGCGGTCCATAGACGGTGAAAGCGAGCGCCATCATGTCGACTGCGTTCACAAATCGATGCCTCATCCCCGCCGGCACGATGACACTTTGGTGAGGGCCGAGCGTCGTTCGTGTGTCTCCGATCTCTGCGATGAGGTCTCCCTCCAGCAGCAGCACCACTTGATCGCTGCTCGGATGGACTTCCATTGTCTCTGAGGTCGCCGACCCCTTTTCCAGCCGCATCGTCGCCGTCTGTACTCTCGGTGTGGTCTGAAGAAGGTGGAAATCGCCCTCAGGTGCTCCGATATCGAGGATCTTCATGGCCGCAGTTAAAATAAAGCAGGCTACAGAAGCGGGGTCACCGCGACCGCAGCCTGCGTTTGCGCTTCCGAAGTGCTGTTAGCGAAAGATAAGCAGACCGGTGACGAATCCGGCGCACAAGGCGGCGACCAATGACTCGCGTGGATTGTGCCGGACATACTCCTCGCCTTCTTCGCGGAGCGACTTCGCGCGGACCAAGGCATCGTCATAGACTGCGGCAGCTTTTACCTTTGCCTCCTCACCAACCACGGCGGCGCGGCTTTTCAAGTCAGCGGCGAGAGTGCTGGCCTTGTCCCGCGCGTCTGCGGCGAGATCGTTCAGCTTGGCTTTCACTTGGCCGATCCCGCTCGAAGCCTGCGTGTGCAGGTCGTTCAGAACGGTGTCCAGGTCAGAACCGGACAGATTCAGTTTCTCTCGCAGGCGGGCGAGCAACTCCTCGCCTTTGCCTTCCGCAAATGTGAGGTCGTCGTCCGTGAGCTGACCGTAGCGTTGCTTGAGCTGACCTTTGACCTCGTCCCAGCGATTATCGAATGTGAAGTTTTTCATCGTATTCACATCGCACTTCAATCGAGTGCTGGCCGTGCCACGGTCAGGAGATTGTGACCCAGGAAAAGTCGTCACAACCGCCGGAGCCTGCGGGTGCGATGATCTGGTGATGTCAAACTCACCCAACACTTTGCCCTCTGTCGAATCCCTCGTGCAACGCGCCGAGGAGTTTGCACGCCGCGAGCCCGCCAAAGCTGTCGCCTCGGCTTTCGGCACCGGCGTCCTCCTCAACATGCTGCCGCTCGGCGCCATCGCATCCGCGTGCACGGGTGTGGCGTTCTCCCTCGTCCGTCCCGCCCTCCTCTTTCTTGGCGTGCGTAAGGCGTGCGAACTCTGCCTGACTCCAAATACGGAAACCCAAAGCTATGAATAACCACGACAACACCTCCAGTCCCACGTCCCAAACCCTGTGTGCCGGAGGCATGGAAGAATGTGTGCGGCGCAATCCTGGAGGGGCGATCATGATGGCCGTCGGCGCGGGACTGGGCCTCGCGCTCCTTATCAAGGCCCTTCGCCCCGAGCCAACCCCGCGCCATGCGTTGGCCCAGTTGATCGAAGATATCGAAAGCCGCATCCGCGATGAGGCGGAGCCTGCCGCCAGGAGTGCGCGCAAGCTCTTCTCCGAAGGCGCGGACGCGCTGAGTGATGGCCTGCACACAGGCGAAGCCCGTGTCGAAGGCGTGATCCGCGATGCGCGCAAGCGCCTGCGAAAGCTTTTCTCGCGCTAATCCACAAACTGGACCCGGTGGTCCGATCTAACGCGCGCGCTAACCCCAGCGCGCGCGTTTGCTTTTTCCCGCAGCATTGATTGCTGCACCGCCACTTCTCCCACTCCCCCCATCCATGATCCACTTTCAATGTTCATGCGGTAACGCGCTCTTTTTCGAGACCTCCATCTGTCTCCAATGTGGCAAGCAGGTCGGATACGATCCCCAGGCAAACACGATGGTGCCCCTCGAGGCAGGGGCTGCGATGTGTCGAAATGGCGTGGATTTTGCCGTGTGCAACTGGGTGGTGCGCACTCCGCCTGAACTCTTTGCCGTGCCGGCTGAACCGCACCGTGCCCGATACGATTGACCCCGCAAACATCTCGCGGTAGCGGAAAATGGAGACGGCCAAGCGGCGCGTCGTTTACACCCTGTGGAGGCTCGGAATCGCTCCGCCATGCATGCACGACAGCAAGGACGGCATTCACTTCGATTTTCTCGCGCCCACGGCGGAGCAGAAAGTCATGACCGGGCATCAGGATGGTGGGGTCACGCTCAACATCCTCGAGGCTGATGACGACCACCGCGAGCGGACCCGCGCATTGCTCGGGGAACCGTATCGCACCCCGATCGGCCACCTCCGTCACGAGCTGGGGCATTATTATTGGGACCGGTTCTTTGCCGAATGCGGCGAAAGTGACCCGTTGATGCAGGAGTGGCGGGAGCTCTTCGGCGATGAACGCGCGGACTACGGGAAGGCTCTCGAAGGCCATTACGCGAACGGCCCCGCCAACACATGGCAGAGCACGCACATCACCGCCTACGCGACCGCGCATCCTTGGGAGGACTGGGCGGAAACTTGGGCGCATTAACGTGGCCTCCGCGAATCGGATGCGAACGCCTGCGGATAGGAAGTTCACGCGCGAGGGACATGTCACCGCAGTTTCGTAGCCTGCGCCGGCTTGCGGCCCGGCACACGTCGTGCGGCGCGTGGAAGACGACTGCGGAGGAGTGACTCCACCGCTCTTTCCTCAGCCGACAGTCTCACGGCGGAGCTTCCGGCTTGGCGAATGGTGATGATCTCACCCGACACGTATGTTTCAAAAACTGCGGGATGAATGTAGCTGCGCCTGCACACGGCCGGCGTGTTCCCCAGCATCTGTGCGACGGTCTGCACGGCCTGGACCATGTTTCCCTTTGCCTCACGATCTGAGGTGAAGAGGGCACACTCGCGCAACGCGACGGCGGCCAGCACCGTGCCGGCCCAAGTCCGAAAATCCTTGGCCGAATAATCGCCTCCACTTGCCTCCCGTAAATACGTGTTCACATCCTCGCTGGTGACCTCCCGGACCGAGCCGTCATCACTGACGTAATTGAACAGGTGCTGGCCCGGCAGCTCCTGACACTTCCGCACCAGCTTTGCCAGCGTCGGGTCCCCGACGTCGATCTTGTGCTCTTTACCGCTCTTGCCCTTGAACGCAAAGGTCACCCGGCTCCCGCGCACGGTGGCGTGTCGGTTTTGCAGCGTGGTGAGGCCATAGCTGCCGTTCTGCCGCGCATACTCCTCGTTGCCGACTCGCGCGCGTGTTGTTTCCAAAAGCCGGACCACAGTCGCGAGAACTTTTGCACGGCCCATTCCTCGTGAGCGGAGATCTGACGCGACTCTCCGCCGGATGCGCGGCAGAGCTTTGCAGAAGTCCAGCATGTGCTCAAACTTCGCGGCGTCACGTCTCTCACTCCAGTCGGTGTGGTAGCGGTATTGCTTCCGCCCTTTTGCATCCCTGCCGGTGGCCTGCACATGCCCGCCTGCGTTTGGGCAGATCCACACGCGCGTCCATGCCGGCGGGATGGCCAGGGCGCGAATGCGATCCAACACCTCGGAATCTCTCACGCGCTTTCCTTCGGCGGTCAGATACGCAAAACTCTTGCCATGGGCGATGCGCGTGATCCCGGGCCCCTTGTCCAGAACGTATCGCAGCCCTCCGGCCAGTGCGGCTTTCACGGCGGGAGGGAGGTGGTTGGGGTGCTTCGGCTCAGACATCAGTGCCTTTATCGCAGCGGCATCTGCCGGCGTGCGTACCTTAGCCGGGCCGGTTAAAAATACCCTGCCCGAAGGAAGGAGGATGCCAGCGCGCCCAAAGCATCATATGGAAACATCCACACCGGGCGCTGGATGCGATTGGCAGGACAATTCGCTCCTATGAACCCTTATCGACTTTGGCAAGGCCATCCTTATCCACTCGGAGCCACATGGGATGGCGAAGGAACCAACTTCGCCCTGTTCAGCGAGCACGCGGAAAAGCTGGAACTCTGCCTGTATGAGAATGGAGCGCCGGACAAAGAGGTCGCGAGGCTGCATGTGCGGGAGCGCACCGACCATGTGTTCCATGCTTATCTTCCGGATGCGAAGCCGGGCATGCTGTACGGCTTCCGAGTCCACGGCCCGTGGCAGCCTGAGCAGGGACACCGCTTCAACGCGAACAAGCTGCTGCTTGATCCCTATGCGAAGGCGATCACCGGCGGGTTCAAGTGGCAGGATGAGATGTTCGGCTACCGCATCGGCGGCGACGAGGACCTCGAGATGGATGAGCGCGACAACGCCGCCCTCATGCCGCGCTGCGTGGTCATCGACGATGCATTCGACTGGTCGGGTGACCGGCGCATCAACCGGCCGATGTCGGAGACCGTCATCTACGAGGCGCATGTGAAGGGCTTCTCGAAGCTCTGGTCCGTGCTGCCGGAAGAACTTCGCGGCACCTACACCGGCCTCGGCTCCCAGCAGGCCATCGATTATTTCCGCAAGCTCAGCATCACTGCGGTCGAGGTGCTGCCCATCCATCACTTCGTGGACGATCAGTTTCTCGAGGCACGGGGCCTGACGAATTACTGGGGCTACTCGACCATCGGCTACTTCGCGCCGGACTCGCGCTATGCGGCCTCAGGCAAAACGGGCGGGCAGGTCACGGAGTTCAAACAGATGGTGAAGAACCTGCACGCCGCCGGGATCGAGGTGATCATGGACGTGGTGTACAACCATACCGCCGAGGGGAATCACCTGGGGCCGACGCTGTCGTTCAAAGGCATCGACAACGTGAGCTACTACCGCCAGGTCGCCGACTCGCCACGGCACTACATGGACTACACCGGCACGGGGAACACGCTGAACATGCGGCACCCGCGCGTACTACAGATGGTGATGGACTCGCTGCGCTACTTTGCCATCGAGTGCCGGGTGGACGGCTTTCGCTTTGACCTCGCATCCACGCTGGCGCGCGAGCTGCACGCGGTGGACAAGCTGAGCGGCTTCTTCGACATCATCCATCAGGATCCGATCTTGCAGCGCGTGAAGCTCATCGCCGAGCCATGGGATGTGGGCGAGGGCGGCTACCAAGTCGGGAACTTCCCCGTCGGCTGGACCGAATGGAACGGGAAGTACCGCGACTGCGTGCGTGCCTACTGGAAGGGTGATGACTCCATGGTGGCCGAGCTGGCCGCGCGGCTCACGGGCTCCAGCGATCTTTACCAAAGCGATGGCCGGCGGCCGTACGCCAGCATCAATTTCCTCACTGCGCACGACGGCTTCACGCTCTGCGACCTCGTCTCCTACAACGACAAGCACAACGAGGCGAACGGCGAGAACGGCAACGATGGAGACAACAACAACCATTCCTGGAACTGCGGCGCGGAAGGGCCGACGGACGATCCTGCCATCGACGCGCTGCGTCGGCGGCAGATGCGGAACCAACTGGCCACGCTGTTCCTGTCACAAGGCGTCCCGATGATCTGCGGCGGGGATGAATATGGCCGCACGCAGCACGGGAACAACAACGCCTACTGTCAGGATAACGAGATCAGCTGGTTCTCGTGGGAGCGCTCGGCGGAGGAGGCCACGCTGGCGGAATTCACCGCGCGGCTCATCGCGTTTCGCACGGCTCATCCGATTTTCAGGCGGCCGAAATTCTTCCAAGGCCGCGAGGTGCGTGGTGCCGGGGTGAAGGACATCATGTGGTTCAATCCCGGTGGCACGGAGATGAACGACGATGAATGGGGCACCCACTTTGTCAGGACACTCGGCGTGATGCTGTGTGGGGACGCGCTCGACGTGCGCAACTGGCGCGGCGATCCTGTGAAGGACGAGACGTTTCTCATGCTGCTGAACGCTTCTCACGACACGGTAGATTTCATCCTGCCGAATCCGGCCGGCCAGCGCTGGGCTGTGGTGCTCAACACCACGGATGAGCAAGGCTTCCTTGAGCCCCAGCCAGAGCACGCGGCGGGGGAAAGCGTGGCGCTGGCCGACCGATCTTTAATGCTATTGCGCCGTTGCGGATAGGGGCGTCCCTGCTTTGATCGGGCACCTCTCGCATGAAATGGAAAAAGACGGCGGTCGCGTTTTGCCTTGCCCCTGCGGCCATCGGCCTCGTGGGTCTCGCGGGATGGATGTTCGACATTGAGGCGCTCATCCGCATCCACCCGGCATGGGTGACGATGAAGGCAAACACGGCGATCTGTCTTATCCTCGCAGGCACAGGCACGGCTCTGCTTCGCAGCGAGACGATGACGCGGGCGCAGCACGCGCTGGTGCGCGTTTTCTCCCTTGTGATCGGGGCCATCGGTCTCGTGACCTTGGGTGAGCACATGGGCTGGGATGTGAACATCGACCACGTATTCTTCACCGAATCACAAGCGCATGCGGGGCGTTCCTTCCCCGGACGGATGGGCCCGGCTTCCGCGCTCAACTTCGTGTTGATCGGCACAGCGATGATGTCCCTCGGCGCGCGCTCACGGCGGGGTGACTGGCTGGCGCAGCCGGGTGCCCTCCTCGTCATGGTCATCACGCTGCTGGTCTTCCTCGCCTATTTTTATAGCGTCGAGATGCCAAAGGGTTTGGAAAATTATTTCTCCATCGCCGTGCATACCGTCATCGCATTCCAAATGCTGGCGATCGGCCTTCTGCTCGCGCGCCCCGACGCCGGCGTGATGAGGGTGGTGCTGGGCGATGATGGCGGAGGCATCATCGCGCGGAGATTGTTACCGCTCACCATGGCTGTTCCCGGGCTGATCGGATGGCTCTGCATACTAGGCCGCGACTCCGGCTTCTTCGGTCGCGGTGCCGGCACAGCCTTGCTCGCCGCAGCGCTCACCATCATTTTTTCCGCGGTCGTGTGGTGGGCCGTGCGCGCGTTGTCCCAATTGGACGCGCGCCGCACCAGCGCGGAGGTGGCGCGCAACCGCCTCGCGGAGATCGTCGATTCATCCGCAGACGCCATCGTGGGCAAGACACTCGAAGGCATCGTGACGAGCTGGAATGCGGGCGCGGAAAAACTGTTCGGCTTGTCCCCTGAGCACATGATCGGCCAGCCTATCCAGCGCATCATCCCACCGCACCGGCAGGCAGAGGAGGACGACATCCTGGCCCGCCTACGCCAGGGAAAAATGATCGATCACTACGAGACGCAGCGGCTGACCCGCTCCGGCGGGATCGTGGACGTCTCACTGTCGATCTCGCCCGTGTGTGATGAAAAGGGCGCGGTCATCGGTGCATCTGAAATCGTGCGCGACATCACGCTGCGCAAACAAACAGAGGCCGCGCTGGCCCAGCAGCAGGAGTGGTTTCGCGTGACGCTGTCGAGCATTGGCGACGCGGTGATCGCCACGGACGCCGCAGGCAGGGTGAGTTTCTTGAACACCATGGCGGAGAGCATGACCGGCTGGAGGTCTGCGGAGGCAGCCGGGCGGCCGATGCCCGAGGTGATCCATTTGGTGAAGGAGGAATCGGGCGGCGCTGCCGATCATGTGATCGAGCGCGTCCTGCGGGATGGCGTCGTCACGGGGCTTGGCAGTCACACAGCGGTGCTCCCGCGCGCCGGGCACGAGATTTCCATTGAGGACACCGCCGCGCCGATCCGCGATGCTGAGGGTAGCATCCTCGGCGCGGTGATCGTCTTCCACGACGTGACGGAACGGCGGCGCGATGCGAAGGCGCTGGCCGATGCGCGAGACGCTGCCGAGGCGGCAAACCGTGCGAAGGATGACTTCCTCGCCGTTCTGAGCCACGAGCTGCGCACGCCACTCACGCCGTCGCTGATGGTGGTGGCGGAGCTGGAATCCGATCCGCCCGCCGATCCCCAGGTGCTCCGCGAATCGTTGGCGCTGGTGAGACGAAACATCGAGCTGGAGGCCCGGCTGGTAGATGACCTGCTGGACGTCACCCGCATCAGCCACGGGAAGCTACGCCTCGCCTCCACGCCTGTCGATGTTCATACAGCCATACGGGATGCGCTAGCCATCGCCGACCCCATGTTCCGGGAGAAGGACATCAGGGTCACCGTGCATCTGGGTGCGACGCGGCATCTCGCCCTCGGCGACGCCGCGCGTCTGACTCAGATCTTTTCAAACCTCCTCACCAACGCGGCAAAGTTCACCGCGAAGACAGGGCGCGTCTCCGTGCGCACCGAAGACGTGGGGGAAGGCGAGATGCGGACGGAGGTTAGCGACGACGGCATCGGCATTTCTGCCGGTCTTCTGCCCCATGTGTTCGAGCCGTTCCGCCAGGGACCAGCAGGCACCGTGAGGCGCGCGGGTGGACTGGGACTGGGCCTGAGCGTGGCGAAGAATTTGGCCGAAGCGCACAAGGGCCGCATCACGGTGACGAGCGCGGGCGAGAATCTCGGCGCCACTTTTGCCGTCGTTCTCCCTGTGCAGGGCTCCGCCAGCAATACACCGCAGACAAGCACGCAGCCCTCGCCCGTTTCTGCGCTGAAGAATGCGCTGCGCATTTTGATCGTCGAGGATCACGAGGACACACGGAAATCGCTCGTGAGGCTGATCAAATCGTGGGGACACGGGGTGAGGGCCGCCGGCAGCGTCTCGGAAGCGCGCGCCTTGATCCAAACAGAAGCCCACGACCTGTTGCTGAGTGATATCGGCCTTCCCGACGGCACGGGCCTGGATGTGGTGGCGGAATGGAAGTCGCACACCACCGCGCCCGCAATCGCGATGAGCGGTTACGGAATGGAGTCCGACGTCGCGATGACGCAGGCAGCGGGATTCTGTGAGCATCTCGTGAAGCCATTCGCCCTAGGTGCGTTGCGCGAGCTGCTCTCGCGGTTCGCGCAGGTCGCGTCCTAAGCCGCGGAAACCTTGGCTTATTTCGGCCGAGACGCGTGGCTTATCGGATGCCGCCTCGAGGGGCGGATCATGCGCAAAATAAGGGTGCCGCAAGCACGGCCAGTGCCTCCGTCCGGCGCGAAATGGAGTCGCACTCATTCACCCCAAAACCTTATGAAACTAAATACCCTCCAAGACCTGTTCATTCATGAACTTAAAGACCTCTACAGCGCCGAGACCCAATTGGTGAAGGCGTTGCCCAAAATGGCCAAGGCCGCCACGAACGAAGATCTCAAGGCCGGCTTCGAAGAGCACCTCGAGCAGACCAAGGGCCAAGTGGACCGGCTGGATGAAATCGCCGAGATGCTTGACGTGAAGCTCACCGGTCACAAGTGCAAGGCAATGGAAGGCCTCATCGCCGAAGGCAGCGACCTCATCAGCGAGGACGCTGATGACTCGGTGCGCGACGCAGGCCTCATCGGCGCGGCGCAGCGAGTGGAGCATTATGAGATCGCCGGGTACGGCACCGCCCGCGCCTTGGCAAAGTGTCTGGGACACGATGAGGCCGCCGAGCTTCTCGGTGAAACGCTCGATGAGGAAAGGGCCACCGATGAGAAGCTGACTGAGCTGGCCGAGAGCGTGGTCAACGTCGAGGCGATCGGCGCAGGCGCATCGGACGACGACAATTAGACCCCAAAACCTGGGGACGAGCACATTGCCATACTCTGGCGATGCGCTCGTCCCTCCATCCGTCCCCAAGTCATGGCCAAGTGCGAAACCTGCGGCAACGATTACGACAAGGCATTCACCGTCGTGATGAAAGGCGTGTCCCACGTCTTCGACAGCTTTGAGTGCGCCATCCAAGGAGTCGCGCCGAAGTGTGACCAGTGCGAGTGCCGCATCATCGGGCACGGCGTCGAGGCGGACGGCCGGATCTTTTGCTGCGTCCACTGTGCCCAGCGCGGTGGCGAGACAGAACTCCGCGACCGTGCATGAGACAAATTCATCTCAGAATTTTCAAACCAACAAACCCAACAAACAACATTGTGAAAACCCATCCAAAGACCCTCATCACCGCCCTTGCCGCACTCACCTTCGGCTGGGCATTTCAAACCCAAGCGGAAGACAAGAAGTCCAGCCTCAACGCAGCCGACACTAACTTTGTCAAAATGGTCGGTGAGGACGGACATGGGGAGGTGAAGATCGCCACCCTGGCCACTGGCAAGGCGGAGCGCGCCGACGTGAAGGAATTCGCCACCATGCTGGTCACCGAACATACGAAGGCGAACGAAGAGCTGGCCGCGCTGGCGAAAGCGAAGAATGTGGACATCTCCGCAGTGCTCGCCGCAGACGCAGCGTCCGACTTCAAGGACTTGGAGAAGGAATCCGGAGCTGAGTTCGACAAGGCTTTTCTCAAGCACATGGAAAAGGACCACAAGAAGGACATCACGGCATTTGAAGATGCCGAGAAAGACGCCGCGGATGCTGAATTGAAGGCGTGGGCTGGCAAGATGCTTCCCACCCTCAGGATGCATTTGCAGAAAGTGAAGGATCTCATGGGCAAGTAAGTCCCGGCACCCGAAGTCCCTTCGCAAACCCGCCCGCAAGGGCGGGTTTGCGCGTCTGGGGTCCGAGTGTCCAAAGCGACAAGATCGCAGTCCCGCCGCGCACTGTCTCACTGCCACAACTTCAACCGCTTCCCAGCCATGCGTCCCATTTGGAAAGGCTCTGTCAGCTTCGGATTGGTAAACATCCCGATCTCACTGTACCCCGCCACGAAGTCGGAAGACCTGAAATTTCGTCTGCTGCGCTCCAAGGATCTGAGCCCGGTGAATTACAAGCGGGTGGCCGAAGCCGACGGCAAGGAGGTGCCGTGGGACGAGATCGTGAAGGGCTATGAGCACGAGAAGGGAAAGTTTGTGGTGCTCAAGGAAGATGACTTCAAGCGCGTGGATATCGAAGCCACCCAGACCGTGGACATAATGGCCTTCGTCGAACTGAATGAGGTCAATCCGCTCTTCTTCCACAAGCCCTATTACATGGAACCGATGAAGGGTGGAGACCGCGCGTATGTTTTGCTCCGGGACGCATTGCACGAGACGGGCAAGATCGGAATCGCCAAGGTCGTGATCAAGACGCGCCAGCATCTCGCGGCAGTGAAGCCGCAGGACGAGGGCCTTATGCTGGAATTGATGCACTTCGCCTCCGAACTGCGCGATGTGGATGATTTCAAGCAGCCCAAAGAAGCCAAGATCGCGAAGAAGGAACTCGACATGGCAAAATCGTTGATTGGCTCCATGACCGACAAGTGGAACCCGGAGGCCTTCAAGGACGAGTACCGCGAGGCGATCCAGGAGATGATAGAAGACAAGATTGCGCACGGCGACAAACCGACGGCCACCAAGACGGTGAAGAAGCGCCCCACCAACGTCATCGATCTGGTTTCCGTCCTTCAGGAGAGCATGCGTCAGGGAAAAAAGAAAACCGTGAAGGCGCCAGCCGCTGAGAAGAAGACGGCGGCAAAAAAGCGCGGCAGGACACGGGCTGCGGCTTGAGGGCGGCACCATGGCTCTCGAGGAATACAGGAGGAAGCGGAACTTTGCCCTGACCGCGGAGCCGAAGGGAAACGGTGCAGTGAAGGCGGGCAGGCGCTTTGTGATCCAGAAGCATGACGCCACGAGATTGCACTATGATTTTCGCCTCGAACTGGGGCGCACACTTGTGTCTTGGGCGGTGCCGAAAGGCATTCCGATGATCAAGGGCGAGCGACGGCTCGCGGTGAAGGTGGAGGATCATCCGGTGTCCTACATCGACTTTGAGGGCACCATCCCGAAAGGCCAATACGGCGGCGGCACCGTGCAGGTGTGGGACCACGGGTTCTATGAGCCGCTGAGCACCACGCCAAAGAAAGATCTGGCCGGCGGCAAACTGCACGTCGTGCTTAAGGGAGAAAAGCTCAGCGGCGAGTGGTATCTGGTGCGCCTGCGCGACGAGGAGCAATGGTTGTTGATCCGTGGCGGGGAGGATCATGCTAAGCTCGGCAAGAAGGCGGAGCTGACCTCGGCGTTGTCTGGGAAGACGATGGAACAGTTGTCCAAAGGCGATCGAGTTTTGAATTCATCGCGCATGTCAGAAGACAAAGCCGCGCCCGGCAGAAAACTCGCCTTCAGGAAGAAACCCGCTCGTCCGCCGATGAAGGGAAAGTTCATCGAGCCCATGAAGGCAAAGGCGACTGAGATGGCGCCGGAGGGCGACTGGCTTTATGAGATCAAGTTCGATGGCTTTCGCGCTGTTGCGCACAAGGAGAAGACGGCCGTGCATCTGCTCTCCCGGACGAATCACGATCTCGCCTTGAAGTTTCCCGAGATCACCTCCGCGCTGGAGGAGCTTCAGGCGCGCGAGGCGGTGGTCGATGGCGAGATTGTCGCGCTGGATAAAGACGGCCGCTCGTCGTTCCAACTGCTCCAGGCGTATGAACTCGGCCAAGAGCGACCGCCACTCTGCTTCTACGCCTTTGATCTCCTGGCGCTGGACGGCCGCAGCATGCGTGACCTTCCTCTGGAGGAAAGACGTGAGAAGCTTGAGAAGATCATGCCCGCGTCTTCGGACATGGTTCGCTATTCCGCATCGCTCGGCAGTGACGCGAAGCGGTTGCTGAAGAAGGCGGCGGCACTCGGACTCGAAGGCCTCATCGGAAAGCGCGCAGCTTCGCACTATGAAGCGGGCAGGCGGAGCGGCGCATGGATCAAGCTGAAGCTCGTGAGGCAGCAGGAGTTTGTGATCGGCGGCTTCACCGAACCGACGGGCACTCGGTCGCACATCGGCGCGCTGCTGGTCGGAGTGCATGAGAAAGGAAAGCTGGTGTACTCCGGCAAGGTCGGCACTGGATTTAATGAAACGATGCTGCGCGATCTGTTCGCCAGATTCAAATCCATCGCCGCCAGGACTTGCCCCTTCAGCGATCTCCCCGAGGAGAGACAAGGGCGCTACGGCCAGGGCATCACGGCGTCGGTGATGAAAAAATGCCACTGGGTCAAGCCGGTGCTCGTCTGCCAGATCAAGTTCGCCGAATGGACGAAGGACTCGCGGCTCCGGCAGCCGGTGTATCTGGGCCTGCGTGATGACAAGGCGCCCACGAAGGTGATCCGAGAACCCTCAGGCGTGTCGGCATGAGCGCGGCGAAGACCATTCTGAAAGTGGGGGAGCGCGAGGTGGCGGTTTCGAACCTCGACAAGGTTTTCTATCCTGCCACCAGCTTCACGAAAGGGGACGTGATCGGCTATTACGCCCGCATCGGGCCGGTGCTGATCCCGCACATCAAAGGCAGGCCCGTCTCGTTGAAGCGCTATCCAGACGGCGTGGAGGGCAGCTTTTTTTATGAGAAGCAGTGCCCGCCGCACGCGCCGACTTGGATCAAGAAGGCAAAGGTGGCCAAGACCAATGGCGAACACATCGACTACTGCGTCTTCAACGACCTCGCTTCCCTGCTCTGGGCCGCAAACATCGCAAACTTGGAGCTGCACACCTTTCAACATCGAGCGCCGGCACTGCAGCGCCCGACCGCGCTGGTGTTTGACCTCGATCCAGGGCCGCCAGCCACGATCATCGAGTGCTGCCAAGTGGCGTTGCGCATCAAAGGCATGTTTGACGAGCTTGGCCTCGAATGCTTTCCGAAGACGTCCGGCTCCAAAGGCATGCAGCTCGTGGTGCCGCTGAACACGCCGACGACCTATGAGAAGACGAAAGCCTTCGCGCATCAAGTCGCCGACGCGCTCACGGAAAGTCTTCCCGCGCTTGTCGTCGCGGACATGAAGAAATCTTTGCGTGACGGAAAGGTGTTCATCGATTGGAGCCAGAACGATGACAAGAAGACCACGGTCACCGTTTACTCCCTGCGCGCCAAGAGCAGGCCTTCCGTCTCGACGCCGCTGAAGTGGAGCGAGGTGAAGGCCGCTTCCAGGAAGAAAGGCAAGGATGTTCTTGTTTTCGACGCGGCCGCCGTTCTCGCGCGCGTGAAAAAATGGGGCGATCTCTTCGCGCCAGTGCTGACGCTGAAACAAAAGCTCCCTGCCCTGTAGATCTGTCCGGATCAGGAGGCAGGCTCTTCCGTCTTCGCAAAGCAGCGCAGCACCTCAGCCACACTCCAGGCCTGCGCGATGCACGCACGCGGCGTGAAGGGTGCTTCGGCATCGAACACCTCGCTGATCGAGCCCACGCATGCGTGATCGAGATGCTCGACGAGGCCATCCAGAAAACCGCGCGCCTTCTTCACGTCGGCGGGATGCACCTTCAGCCATGCGTCGATGAAAGGGCCAATCAACCAGGCCCACACCGTGCCCTGGTGGTAGGCCGCATCCCGCGCGCGCAGATCGCCAAAGTACCGCGCCTTGTAGTCCGGATGATCCTGCGACAGCGAGCGCAGCCCTGCCGGCGTGAGGAGGTGATCATGCACTTGGGTGAGCACAGCTTCCCAGCGCCGCTGCTCGAGCACCGGGTGACGCAGGGCGATGCTGAAGATCTGATTCGGCCGCAATGCGGAGTCATCACCCTGCTCGCCGTCCACGACATCGTAGAGATGCCCGCGCTCCTCGCACCAGAAGCGACGGTTGAACGACTCGTAGGCGCGCTCAGCGTGTTCGGCAAAAGGTCGCGCCGCATCTTCGCCCTCTTCCTGTCCCAACCAGCCGGCAAGCAATCGAAGTGCATTGTACCATAGCGCGTTGATCTCCACAGCCTTCCCACGGCGCGGTGTGACCACCCAGCCATCGACCTTCGCGTCCATCCAGGTGAGCTGGTATCCCTCGGCTCCTTGCTTCAGCAATCCGTCCGAGGGATCGACACCGATGCCGAAGCGCGTGCCGCGAAGATGATGCCCGGCCACATCCACCAGCTTCGGCAGGATGGCGCGCAGCGTGTCCATGTCATGCGTGACCTCGACATAGCGGTCAAGCGCGTGGAAGAACCAGAGCGTCGCATCCGCCGTGTGGTAGAGCCCGTCGCGCTGGCCTTCGGGGAACATGTTCGGGATCAACCCGTCGCGAATGTAGTGCGCGAACGTGCGCAAGATCCACGCCGCCTCGACATGCCGACCCGTCGTGAGCGTGAGACCTTCGAGGCTGATCATCGTGTCGCGTCCCCAGTCGGTGAACCAGTGATAGCCGGCGATGACCGTGCGCACTTCTTCGCCAGCCGCGCGCGCCCGCGCGGCATCCTCGATGCGGCCGGCGGGCGTGATGATGAACTGGTCGGCGGCCAGCACCAGCTCCGAGGCTGCACCCGACTGCACCGAACGCGGAGCGGTGGAGATCAAGCGCTGGCGCCGCGCGCGGCCTGCCTCCCACGCCGCGTCGGGATCGATGGCGAGAATGGAGGGCCAGTCTTCCGACGAGGCGACGAGCGTCACCGGTCTGTTCGGCCGGAGATCGACGGTGAAGGCGCCCGGACTCCACAAGATGCCACGCGAGTGATAACCGCGGTCCGCCTCCGTCTGATACGCGATCTCACGCAGGCGGCCGCCTTCATGGGTGAAGCACGCCCTGTCGTCGTGCACATACAGCCGCAACGGATGCGGCAGCGAGGCTGACGTGACTTCGTAGCGCCTGTCGTTGATGAGAAGCGAGTAGCCCTCGTTCAATGGCGCGCCGACTTCCTGCTCATGCGTGCGGAAATGCACGGAGGGCCGCAGTTCCAAGCGCGCGTTGTCCGGGTTGGAAAGCAGGCGGTAAGTGATGTGCACCGTGTTCTGGCCATGCACGAGCAGAAGCCGCTTCTCGATGACAAAGCCTTCGGCGGCGTAAGTCCAATGCGGCAGCCCGCCCTCGACGCGGAACTCGCGCACAAAATGCTCCCGCGCTAGACTGTCGCCTCCGTGTCCCGGCTCCTCTCCGCCGATCAGGATGGAGCGCCCGTCGGAGAGCTTCAGGTGCTCCGCCATGTGGTTCAGCATGACCACGCGACCAAACGGCGACGGCAGTGCGGCGATGAGCAGGCCGTGATACCGCCGTGTGACGGTCCCCGAGATTGTCCCGGAGCCATAGCCGCCGAGCCCGTTTGTGATGAGCCACTCCCGGCGGAGAATCTCACGCGCATGGTCTTCCTCCGCCTGCGCGACGTCGATGCGACGGATCACTTCAGCATTCATGAGTTTGAAACAGGAGTGAGCAGCACCGCGGACTCCGCGACGATGTTCCAGTTTGCGTCCGAGTCGATGCGTGGCGTGCCGCTGCCGCCGTAGCGCGGATCCTCGCTCGACCACGCCGTCTCCCAAATGCAGCCGAGCGGCGGGGCGAGCAGCGGCTCCGGCGCGGGGTCCAGATGCAGATGCGCGCCGAGGTTCACCAGCAGAAGCCGGTCATCCTGCGCGCGGCCGAAGAAGCGCAGCAGGAACGCGCCGCCACCCAGAACCGCGCCATCGTACGTTCCGCGCTTCGCCTTGCCGAGCAGTGGGTCCGCCTTGCGCAGCCGCAGCAGCTCGCGGTGCATCAGCAGCACCTCCGCGTTCTTCTCACAGTCGGCAAAGTCCAGCTTGCAGCGGAGAAACGTGGCCTCCTTCTCGGGGTTTGGAATCAGCTTCGCCACGTCTTCCGACGCGATGGAGGGGAACTGCGCGAGGAAAACCTCCCGGCCTTTGGCCACCAGCACGGCAAGCTCGGGATTGTGATCGGCAAAGTACAGAAACGGCGTGGACGCGGCAAACTCCTGGCCCTGGAAAATCATCGGCGTGTTTGGCCCGAGGAGGAGCAGCGCGGTGAGCGCGCGCATCTTCGCGCCACTCGAGAGCGTATGAACGCGGCGGCCCCAAAGCGAATTGGCGATCTGATCGTGGTTTTGCAGGAAGGCGACAAAGTTGGACGAAGCCAGGTCGAGGCACGGTGTGCCGCGCCGGGCCGACTGCCACTTGTAGCGCTGCCCTTGAAACAGAAAGCCCCACTTCGCCGCAGAGATGAACTCCTGCGGCGAGCCGTGGTAGTCCGTGTAGTAGGCCTCGTTCCGGCCCGTCATCGCGATGATCGCGGTGTGGTGGAAATCATCGTTCCACAGCGCATCGAGCCCGAAGCCGCCTTGATCTACGGGCCGGATCAGTTGCGCGTGTTGCGGCTCGTTCTCGCCGACGACATAAGTTCCGCGCCCTTTGGCGGCATCCCTCACGCGCTGTGTGATGGCGGTGAGAATGTGCTGCGCGGAGTCATCGAACACCTGCTGCGTCGCGTCGAGCCGCAGGCCGTCGAGGTGAAACTCGTCGATCCAATACCCCGCGTTTGCGATGAAAAGCTCGCGCACGGGACCGCAATCCTCACCATCGAAGTTCAGCGCCTCACCCCACTCGGTGCTGTAGCGGCCGCTGAAGTAGCGCGGCGAAAACTGACGGAGGTAATTACCATCCGGACCGAGGTGGTTGTAAACGACATCGAGCATCACCCCGAGCCCGAGTGCGTGCGCGGCATCGACAAAGCGGCGGAAATCATCCGGCTCTCCGTAGAGGCGTGAGGGCGCGAAGAGGTTCACGCCATCGTAGCCCCAACCGTAGCGGCCGGGAAAATCAGCGACCGGCATGACCTCGATCAGCGTCACCCCTAGATCCGCGAGATGCGGCAGCCGCGCCGTCGCCGAGGCCCAGATGCCCTCGTGTGTGAACGTGCCCACATGCAGTTCATAGATCACCTGACCCTCGTGCGTCACGCCCTTCCAATGCGCGTCCGTCCATGGGAACGCATCGGGATCAATGATACGCGATGCCTCGTGAGGCCCCTGCGGCTGATAGCGCGATGCCGGATCGGGATACGCGCCGCCATCCAGCCGGTAGCGATAATGCATGCCGGCGCGCGCGCGATTAACGAGGCCTGACCAGTATCCCCCGCCCTCGTTGTTGAGCGCGGTTTCCTCCGCATTGCTCATGCCGACATCGTCGCCAAGCAAAACAGAGACGCGCCCCGAGGCCGGCGCCCACACCCGAAAATGCACGCCGCCAGCGGGCTGCACATCGGCCCCCACGGGCATACGACGTCGCGGCGCATCACTCGGGATCATCGTGGCGGAAATCATTTTTCCGAGCGGTCGCTTCGCAGAATTTGCCAGACCAGCGCCAGCCCTCCGCCTGCCGCGAGGAGGAAAAACAGGATCGCGACGCCTGGGTATCCGAAGATGCGGAACGGAGTGTCCACGCGCATGAGCAACGATGCCCCGACGATCAGCGCGGCAAGGATGAGGCCCAGCGTGATGCGGTTGGCGATCTTCTGCAACGTCGTCACGAGCAGCGTCTCATTGATCGTGTCCACCTTCACCCGCAGCTTGTTTTCGGAGACCAGTTCCAGAAAATTGTTCAGCCGCGACGGCAGCTTCTCCAGAAACTCCTTCGCCTCCAACATGAGGCCGAAGAGCCTTCCAGACGAAAAGCTCTTGAGTGTCTGCTCGTGCAAGATGCTCGCGGCATTACGGCGGATGGACTCGTTGGGATTGAATCCAGGGGACAAGGTGCGCCCCACGAGATCGAGATTCAGCAGGGTCTTGCCCAGCATGGTAAACTCCGGCGGCACGCGCAGGCCGCAGTCACCGGCGATTTTTTGCACCTCCATCACCACCTTGCCGACTTGGATGTCATTCAGGCTCGCGCCGCGCTGCCGGGTGACGAGATCGGCGATGCGGCGTTTGAAATTCAGCTCGTCATAGGCATCGCCGCGCTCGCCGATGCGGTCCGCGATGCGCGCTGCCTCGTCGCTGTTTCCCTCGCTGATGCTGAGCAGCAGCTTCGAGAGCAGCTCCTGCATGGCAGGACCCAGACGGCCGACCATGCCGAGATCCAGCAACGCGATCTTGCGGTCATCGGTGAGGAAAACATTGCCGGGATGCGGGTCAGCGTGAAACACACCCACCACGAGAATCTGGTGGAGGTAGGCGCGGAAGAGTTCCTCGGCCAGCGCGTCCCCATCCATGTCAAGCCGGACGAGCGGGCTGAACTTGGTGATCTTCTGCCCTGAGACGTGCTCCATGGTCAGCACGCGGCCGGATGAATAATCCTCCACCGGAGCGGGCACGAGGATGTTCTTGAAGCCGGCAAGATGCTCGCGCATCAGCCTCAGGTTTGCGGCCTCGAGGCGATAGTCCAGCTCACGCAGCAGCGACTTGCGCAGTTCTTCGACGATGACCGACAGGCCGTAGCGTCGGCCGAACTCCGTGTGTGCATCGAGAAACCCCGCCAGCTCCGCCATCGCCTCCAGATCTTCCGACACGGTTTCGCGAGCGTCTGGCCGCTGCACCTTCACCACGACCGGCTGCCCGTTGCGCAGCACCGCGCGATGCACCTGGCCGAGTGACGCGGCGGCGATCGGCACCGGATCAAACTCCAGAAACGCCTTCGACAATCTCGCGCCTACCTCCACGAACACGATGGCCTGGACCTGCTCGTACGGGAATGGCTCCACATGATCTTGAAGCCGCGAAAGCGCGTTCATGTAGGCCTCGGGCACAAAGTCGGACCTCGTGGAGAGCAGTTGCGCCAGCTTGATGTAGGTGGGCCCCAGCTTCTCGATGTCGAGCGCAAGCTGCTTGGCCTCCAGCGGCACCGGTTGCGTCGGCGCGTGCGGAAGGGGGTCGTCGATGACGGGCACGTTCTTCACGAGATCCCCATGCCCGTATTTATGAAAAAGCAGCAGGAGATCGCGGTAACGTTTCAGATTTTGCGGTTTCAAAGAGAGGCTCATGAGGGCGGGAGGGAAGGTCGGCTGCTTCACACCCGAATCGGACGAGGCCGTTTCGTTGATCGTAGAAAAGTGCTTCTGCGGCGCGACAACGCGCTGCCCTATCTGCGGGCGCTTTGCCTGCCGCTGCTTTCAATTTTCTGCACCAGATACCGCGCCACGCCGAGATCCAGACGGGTGAAAAAAACGCGCGCGAGCTTTTGCTTGAACCGCAGCCACCAGCTCGACGGCTTTTTCCAGGATAGCTTTTCGATGTGGGTGCAGTGCGCCGCGTCGCGATTGAAGGTGTCCCGCGCCTCCTTGGCCAGCGACGCGCTGCGGACGCGCAGCATGATCTCGAAATTGATCGCCAGGCTGCGCGGATCGAGGTTTGCCGAGCCGATGTACACCACGTCATCGATGATGATCGTCTTCGCGTGCAGCACCTGCGGCTCGTACTCGAGAATCTCCGCTCCTCTTCGTTGGAACTGACCATACACCGCCCGCGCCGCGATCTGCATGAGCGGGATGTCGCTCTTTCCGGGCAGCAGGAGGCGGAACTTCGGCGTCCGCCGCGCGGCGCGCAGCAGCATACGCCGCGCATTTCCGACGGGTAAAAAGTACGCCATCGTGATCGCCACATCCTTCGCGCCAGTCAGGTCATGCTCCAGCGCGTTGAGAAACACGGGCTGATGAAACGCGGGCCGCGTCAGCAGCAGCGACACCGCCTCCCCTTCCCTCACCATTCCGCGCGGCGCGTGCCTGCGCTTCCGCCACACGCGCTCTCCGGCGATGTCGAGCTGGCTTTGAAAGGCATGGATGAGGCTGCGCACGACAGGGCCGGTCACGGAGACGCCACCGTCCCGCCAGCCTTCGGTGATCCCATCGCCATTGTACTCCGGACCGATGTTGCATCCGCCGACGAAGGCGAGCGTGTCATCCACGATGAGAATCTTCCGGTGATCTCGAAACGACCAGAAGCTCCAACGCACAGGATTGAACCAGACGACCCTGCCGCCGAGTGACACCAGCCCGCTGAAATATGAGTGCGGCAGCGCAAGGGAGCCGATGGAATCCAGCAGCACGGTCACCTCGACTCCACGGCGCCTGGCCTCGGTCAGCGCGTCACGAAACTGCGCGCCGATGGGCGACGGGCGGAAGATGTATTGCTCAAACCGAATGCTGGTTCGGGCCTGGCGGATGGCATCGAGCTTGGCGCGGAGCATTTTGGCTCCGGTGTCATGCCACTGAAGTTCGTGGCCATCCGATGTCGCTGCGCTTGGGGCGTCCATGACGACTCGTCGCTGGCGAAACTCATCCCGTCGAATCATCATTGCGCGGCGGGAGCGCGTCGAGAATTTCGCGCGCCTCCTTCAAGGAGGATGCCACCCATGTGGCACCGGCATCGAGCAGCGTTTGCGGATCGATGCGCTCTCCTTGCAAACCCCAGCGGCAGACCAGGATGCGCAGCGTCGGCAACCGGCCCTTTACACGACGGCAAAGCACGCCGGCGGAGGTCTTCGAGCGCGGATGCAGGTCCCCGATGCAAAGCACGTCCGGTTTCTTTTCCTCGAGATCATCGATGACCTCCCCCACAAGGGCCGCATGATTTGAGATCTGGATATCAAACTCATCAGGCAATTGTGATGCCAGCATTTCGAGGGCTTGCCCGTCCGCCTCGCCATGCAGGGCACGGGCATAGATCGAGATGCGCTCGCGAGGTTTCTTCGCCTCCGGTTCGGGCGCAGGACTCGGGTCCTTGTCCTTGTCCTTGTCCTTGTCCTTGTCCTTGTCCTTGTCCTTGTCCTTGTCCTTGTCCTTGTCCTTGTCC